>DAHVPC010000100.1 GCA_027318475.1 Candidatus Cloacimonadota bacterium
CCGGTGCCCGGGTCCACCGCCCGAAACACCGCACCCTCAGCGGTAATGGAACCCGCATAGAGGGAGGAACTGGGATGCCCCACCAAGAGGCGCTTGCCGTTGCGGAACTGCAGTTCCACCCCCGGATTCAAGACCAGCGCATTGGTGGAATTGTACAGTGTCAGGTCATTTTCCACTTCATAGGGGACGCCTTGGTCTGCCCAGGTCTGCGCCGCTTCGATATCCACCGATCTGAGCAGGATGCGCTGGTTGGTATTGCCGGCAAAGGTGTTGCCGCTGCCGATGCTGGCGGCTTGGTTGGCGTTCCAATGCAGCGGGTAGCCGCCATTGTCCAGGAAAGAGCAGTTGCTGAGGGTGGCCGTTACGGCGCTGCTGCTGTGATAGAGGCCATAGTTCGAGGAATAGCGGAAAGTGCAGTGGTCAAAATCCGGATTGCCGCCATTGACGTCGAAGATTCCGGTTCCGGCTGAGCCGCCGTATTCGAAGATGGCATAGTCGAAGGTCACATAGTTCTGGGTGGCGTATTGCCGGCTGCGGATGCATTCCCAGAATCCCGGCGTGGGTGTGGCCGCATGCGCCGTGAATAACACGGGATTCGCGGCCGTGCCGTTCACGACCATGCCTCCGGGCAAAGAGGAACTGGATGTGAACCCCAGGGAGAGCGAAGCTCCGGCAACAAAGCGAACCTGAACCCCCGCCTCGATGGTCACGATGGGATTGGCTGAGCCCTGGATCGCGTAATCGCCATTGATGATGTAGGGCGATCCGGCCAGGGTCCAGGTGACGGAAGTTTCGATATTGGCGTTGATATTGGTGTCTCCGAAGAGCGCGCTGCCGCAAAGCAGGCCGCAGAATAAAAACAAACAGAGTGGTTTCATGGATGGCTCCTTGGTTTGATTTCTATAAAAATTCCCTTTTGTAGTTCAACATATTTTTGGATGTTTTTTTCTGGGCGTTCGCATCCTGTCAAGCGAAATATACTCCCTGGCCAAATCAGCAGGCCCCCGCCTCTAGTAGTCAATCACTTCTCAATCAAGCCTTAATCAAGCGTCAATAATTGACGCTTGATTGACTAGTGATAGACAAGTGATTAAGGCTAAGCCCCGGGGAAGCGCTGAAATCGTTCCGTTAAGATTTGGGTGCCCGCGCCAGGGTGCCCGCGCCAGGATGGTAAGGGCTGTAAGAAGCCAATCCGCGCTCTTCGCTCCGGGCTTGGCAGCCAGGATCAACGCGGCTTGCGCACTAAATCATTGACAAATCTGCTCCACAGCAATAAGGGGTACTGATAGCGTAAAATCCGCTCCCAAACCTGACCGAGAAACAAGCAAAACAACAAGGAAGGAAATGAAACAGGACCGCATCCGCAATTTCTGCATCATAGCCCATATCGACCACGGCAAATCGACACTGGCCGACCGCTTTCTGGAGGCGACTCACGTGGTGGGCCACGTGGATATGGCCCAGGTGCTGGACAGCATGGACCTGGAGCGCGAGAAAGGCATCACGATCAAGAGCCACGCCATCCGCATGATCCACAATTACCAGGGAGTGGATTACATCCTGAACCTGATCGACACCCCGGGCCATGTTGACTTCTCCTACGAAGTCTCGCGCGCTTTGGCTTCCTGCGAAGGCGCAGTCCTGCTGGTGGACGCGTCGCAGGGCATCGAGGCGCAAACCATGAGCAACCTCTACCTCGCTCTGGAAAACAACCTGGAAGTGCTGCCCGCCCTGAACAAGATCGACCTTCCCCAAGCCGATGTGGAAGGCACCGAACACGACCTGAAGGAGATCCTGGGCTGCGAAGCTTCCGACATCAAGCGGGTGAGCGCCAAAGACGGAACCGGGGTCAGCGAACTGCTGGACGCCGTCGTGGAAAAACTTCCACATCCGTCCGGAGATCCAATCGCGCCACCCAAGGCCTTGATCTTCGACTCCTATTTCGACATGTATCGCGGCGTGGTGGTGCTGGTGCGCATGTTTGACGGCGTTTTGGTCAAGGGCGACCGCATCAAGCTGTTTTCCACCAACCGGGAATATGAGATCGAGGAGATCGGCCATCTGGGGCTCAAATTCTCGCCCCAGAAAGAGCTGACATCCGGAGAGGCGGGCTATATCATTGCCAATATCAAGGAAGTGGCGGATGCCAGGGTCGGCGATACCATCACTTTGGCCAAAGGCGGCTGCAGCGAATCCCTGCCTGGCTTCAGGGAACCCAAGCCGATGGTCTATTCCGGCATCTTTCCCATCAACGGCGAAGACTATGGCAACCTGGTGGAATCCATCGCCAAACTCAAGCTCAACGACTCTTCCCTGATCTACGAAAAGGAAAGTTCCGCCGCTTTGGGCTACGGCTTCCGCTGCGGTTTTCTGGGCATGCTGCACCTGGAGATCGTCAAGGAGCGCCTGCTGCGGGAATACAACCTGCCCATCATCGCCACCACGCCCAGCGTCCGCTTCCTGATCATGCTCAAATCCGGCCAGGAAATCGAGGTGCACAATCCCATCGATTTCCCCGACCCAACCTTCATCGAAAGTATCCAGGAACCCTTTATGGACACGGAGATCATCGTGCCCACGGATTACATCGGCAACATCATGAAACTGGCGCAGGAACGCCGCGGAGTGCAGAAGAACATCCAGTACATCGACGAAAAGCGCGTCGCCCTGCACTACGAAATGCCGCTGATCGAGATCATCTTCGATTTTTACGACAAACTAAAGACCGTCAGCCGCGGCTATGCCTCATTGGATTACGCCTTCAAGGAATTCCGGCCCTCACGCGTCGCCAAAGTGGACATCCTCATCAACGGCGAAAAGGTGGACGCCATGAGCTTCATCTGCCATCAGGACAAAGCCCACAACTGGGGTAAAAGCGTGACGGACACCCTGGCGGAAGTGATCCCCCGTCATCTGTTCAAGATCGCCCTGCAAGCAGCCATCGGAGGCAACATCATCGCCCGCAGCACAATCAATCCGATGCGCAAGGACGTGCTGGCCAAATGCTACGGCGGCGACGTTTCCCGCAAGCGCAAACTGCTGGAAAAACAGAAGGAAGGCAAAAAGAAGATGAAGGAGATCGGCTCCGTGAACGTGCCGCAGGAGGCCTTCCTGGCTGTTTTGAAGGCGGACCGGGAGTAAGCCTCCCAGCCATGAAACGAGGACTGCTGCTGCTTTGGGGCCTGGCGCTGGGTTTTGCCGCGCCAGCTCTGACCCTCTCTAGCATCGAGTACCAGGCCAATTTCCCGCTTCCCCGTACTGAACTCGTTTCGCCCTCTAGTTTGGCTCCGGGAATGCCGTTCGATCCCGCCGTCATCAACGCCGCCATCGCCGAAATGGCCGCCACTTTGCAAGCCGGGGGGCATCCCTTCGTAGTGATCCCCTTTCCGGAATTGATCCCTGTGGCGGGCTCCGACTCCTTGCTGAGCCTGGTCTTCCACATCGAGGAGAAACTGCCTTCCGACAGCGTGGAACTGCGTTTCCGGGGCCTGCGTTACTTCACCGAAGCCAAACTGCGCGAATTCCTGCTTTTGAAACCGGACCAAACCGTGCCGCTATCTGCGCTGCCCGCTTTGCAGCAGAACATCCTCGACCTCTATAACGACAGGGGCTATCTCTTTGCCTCCGTGCAAGTGGATTCGTTGGCGCTGCGTGACGGCCTGGCAGCTTATCTGGGCATCGACGAAGGCAAGCCCATGCGCCTGGAAAAATACTATTTCCAGGGCAACAAATACACCCGGGACCGTACCCTGAGCAAACTCTCCGGCCTTGGCCAGAACGCCGTGATCACACCCGCAGTTTTGCGAACCGCGGAAGAGAACATCCTGCGCAAGAGTTACATCACGTCCTGCATCGTCGAGCCGGTGGACCCCGCCAGCATCCTGATCAAGGTCGAAGAAGGCAAGATGACCTATCTGGAGGGGGTGCTGGGCTTCACCCAACGCAATGGCAAGACGGAACTTACCGGATTGCTGCACTTGCAGTTCCTGAACCTTTGGGGCAGCGACCGCGCCCTGGCCTTGAATTGGCGGCAAAGCGCCGTGGGCAACAACCTCGAACTTGCCTACCATGAGTCCGGCCCCAGTTCTTTTCCTCTGGCCGCGGATCTGGCTCTGAGCAGGGCCAGCCAGGATTCCACCTGGATCCGCTCCGCCATTTCCGCCGACATCTATTCCTACCACGCCCGCCAAAAATACGGCCTCGAATTAGCCGCGACGGGAGTTTCGCCAGGAACGCGGCGCCCCATGCTTGTGGACAAGACCGCCAGCCGCAGCATCGGCGCTTTTTGGCGTCTGGACAGCCGCGACGCCCTGCTGAATCCTTCGCGCGGCATGCAAACCGGCATCACCTACCGCTTCCGCAATTCCGACACGGGCAAACGCTGGAGCAACGCGCTGGAATTCGACCACACCCAATACTTCAGCCTGTCGAGGCGCTGGACCCTTTCCCCGGCAGTGCATCTGCGCAGCCTGGACGATAGGCTGGCCGGGGATTACGCGCTGTACCGCATGGGCGGATTCAACTCCCTACGAGGTTACCGCCAGGACGAATTCACCAGTTGGCGCCTGGCTTGGGCCAACTTCGAACTGCGCTACCTCATCAATCCGGTGGCCCGGGTCTTCGCTTTCTACGACCACGGCCTGCTGGTGCTGCCCGATGGCAGCGTCAAGGCCGACATCCTGGCGCCGGGCTTGGGCATCCGGATCAATACCCGGCTGGGAATCCTGAGCCTGGAATATGGCCTTGGAATGAGGGAAAACGGCCTTGCAGACTTCGGTTCCGGGATGATCCATGCCGGCCTGGACGCAAGTTTTTAAAAAAAAGGCTTGCCAAAAAATTCACCCTCTTTAGAATGGCGACAATCTGACAGTATATAGTTGTGAGTAAGGACTGTGTGAGAAGCTGCTAAAGGCTTTGCGGCCGATGGCCTTCTCAAACAAAAACCCCCGGCAAGGGTATAAACTGCCGAAAAACCAAAGAAAACCAAAATCAAAAAATAACGATTTCACTAAATGGAGGAATCAAAATGAAAAAAGTCACCTTATTAGCCCTTCTTGCTATCATGCTCCTTGGCATGCTCGTGTTCAGCGCTTGCAAAGCCAAAGAAGAAGCAGTCCCTGCCGACTCCGTCATGGTTGAAGCAGCGGAAGATACCGAAGCTGCAGTTGACACCCTGACCCAAGCGGTTCAGGAAGGCGCAGAAGCCGTTAAAGGCGCTACTGAAGCCGTCAAAGCCGTAACTAAGTAATTTAACCCTACTCAGTTACAGATAGCGCAGTCCTTAAAAAACGGGTGTCCGCAAGGATGCCCGTTTTTTTCACTCCTCCAAACAACCCCTCCCCATCCTGATCCACACCCAGCTCCTCCCTATACTTGCAAGAATTTTAAAAAAATAGCTTGCCATAATCCGGGAACACTGTTTCTTGGAACCCAGCCTATCAGCATATAGATGTGGTTGTTGCCTGAGTATGCGGGGCAGCGGTCGCTGCGGCTCCAGCCACCGTCCCACTTGCCACGCTGACTCCAGAGCTTCCATCATAAGGAGGTATCAGATGCCCAAATCCTTGCTCCTGGTCCTTGTCCTGCTGTTGCTGGCCGGAATGTGTGTCCTCCCGGCCTGTAAGAAGGCGCCCGAGAAAGCGCCGGTCGATTCCACCCGGGTCATGTTATCCACCCAAATGCCTGCCAATCCAGAGTCCCTGTATGACGGAAAGGGCCTTGCCGATTCCGCCCAGAGCGTTATCAAACCGCCCAAAACCGGAAACTGAGCGCCGCCCCGGCATATTCGGGACATCACCACCCGTCATCAAGGAGGTATAAAATGAAGCGAGTCTATTTGTGGGTGCTTCTGGCGCTGCTGGTGGCCGCCACTCTGTTCTTTACGCTCTGCAAGCCTGTTCCCGCCAAAGACGACGAGGATCCCGGCACTGAAACCGCCGTGGACACCACCGCCGTGCAAAAAGATTCACTCAACGACAGCCTAGGAATCGTTCCCGCCGACGAACATGGCATGGCGAGCTCCGCTACAGACAAGAAAATAGGACCGATCTCCGGCAACTGAAACCACCGGCTGCTTGAACATTTACGGGCTGGCAGGGAAGCGCTGCGTATTCGCGCGTGGTTCGCTTGCCTGTTTACTGCTTCCTTATCGCCTCCCCATGATTATTGGGGAAGTCATAAGGAGGCGATCAGGAGGCGATAGGCCCAAAGACGGCGCTGATTCCAAGCGCTGCCAGGCTGGGAGGTTTCCTCCCGGAGATGTTCATTTTCCTATGTAAACAAACAGCCTGAAGGCAGCGGACCGTCCGCGCAAACACAGTGTTCCGGTGTCGCCATCTGTAATCTCTTCTCTTTATTCTATGCTCTTAGCTCTTTATTCTGTCCCTCCGCCCCTCTGTTTTGGGAAATGCTTTTCTCTGCTTCCACCCCCGCGTTTCTCTTCTAGCAAAAGAAAACCTTGACAGAAAAATACTGAAGCAAGGGAATCGTTTTCAGCTTAGTGAACTCCCGGCAGCGGAATTGAGCGGCGCGCAGGGCTGAGGTGAAACGCGCCGGGAAGCACGCGGCGAGGGAGTCTGGTATGAACAAACGTTGGACCACCACGGTGGTGATCGTGTTTAGCCTGGCGATGCTGGCGATTTTGTTTTTGATTTTGGGCATGCGGATTTATACGCGGATCACTGTGACGCAGATCGATTCCTTAAGGGTGCAGACGACAGATGTCAAAACCCTGAAAGCCCGGTTTCCCGAGCTGTTCCGAAAACCAGCAGCGGCGGAAGCGGAATGGGCGGACAGCAGCCAGGTGCTGGCTTTATCCATCTTTCACAAGCACGACAGCGAGCCCCTTTCGGACAAAGATAAACTGGCCAGCATCGACCAATTCTACTACAACACTTACGACCGCCTGCTCAACTCCCTGGCGATCATTCTGACCACCGCCAGCATCTTCATCGCCTTCTTCGGCGGCGTGATCCCCTTCCTGCGCTCCGAAAAAGCGGAAAAACTTTTAGATAAGGTCACTGTGCAGGTGGAGGAAGCCCGGAAATCCCAGCAGCATCTGCAGGAACTGGTGAACAAGAGCCAGGAAGTGGAACTGCGCGTGAAGAAATTGATCGATTCGCTGAAGAAGCGGGCTGGGGAAATCCGCGGCAAGATCGTGGCCAAATCTGGCAATATCGACGAGATTCTGAAGTTCACGCCTTCCACGCGCCAACAATTGCAGCGGCATTACGACGACACGGAGACCTTGCTCAACCTGGGCGAGGACCTGGACGCGGATAACGTGATGATGCGCTGCATCTATTACATCGCCAACGGCCTGAGCGCCGATTACGCAAGAGAATTCTCCCTCTGGCTGGACTTGGACCAGTCCGACCGGCCTTACATCCTCTCCGGCATCGCCTTTCAAAACACCGGGGAAAGCTCCGCCAGCCTCAAATGCTATGAGCAGGCGCTGCAGATCAGGCCCGGAAACCATGTGGCGCACTACAACAAAGGGATCGCCCTGGACGAAATGCGGCAGTACACTGAGGCTCTGAAGTGCTACAACCAGGCCCTGCAGATCAAGCCGGATTTCCTGGAAGCCTGGATCAACAAGGGCATCGCCTACAGCAACCTGGAGCAGTACGAACAGGCGATCCAATGCTACGACCAAGCGCTGGCCATCCTGCCCGACGAACATGAAGCCTGGTTCAACAAAGGCAACGCCTATGTGAAACTGGGCAACTGCGCGGAAGCGGCAATCTGCTTCGACAATGCGCTGAAGGCCGAACCCAGCCACGCGGAATCCTGGTACAACAAGGGCAACGCGCTGGGCTGCCAGGGTAAATTCGCGGAGGCGGACCTATGTTATGCCGAAGCCCTGAAATAC
>DAHVPC010000101.1 GCA_027318475.1 Candidatus Cloacimonadota bacterium
TCCTGGGATTCCTGATCAAGATCGGCGCCTGCGGAGTCCATTACTGGCTGCCCGGCGCTTATGCGGAAAGCGAGGACGACACCACGTCCATCCTCTCCTCCGTGCTCTCCAAGGTGGGAATCTACGGACTGTTGCTGGTGCTGGCGATGCTTTTGCCCTCGGTGCGGGGAACTGGATTGAGCATGCAATTCCTGGGCTGGATCGGCATCCTGACCGCCTTCTTCGGCGCCCTGATGGCCGTGTTCCAGGAGGATGCCAAGCAACTGCTGGCCTATTCCAGCATGAGCCAGCTGGGCTACATCATCGCGGGGCTGTCCCTGATGTCCCATCTGGGCTGGGTTTCCGCCCTCTACCTCACGGTCACCCACCTGCTCTTCAAGGGCCTGATCTTCATGGCCATGGCCGCGGTGTTCCTGCGCACCGGCACCCGTAACATGTATGAAATGGGAGGCCTGATCAAGAAGATGCCGATCGCCTACATCAGCGTGCTGATGGGCATCATCGCCGTGTCCGGAGTGCCGCCGCTCACTGGATTCGGATCCAAGTGGTTCATCTACACCTCGCTGATCGAACAGGGACGCTACCTGCAGGCCGCCCTGGCCTTCTTCGCCAGCGCCGTGGCCTTCCTCTACCTCTACAAACTGATCCACACGGTGTTTTTGGGCCAGCCCAAACCGAATCAAAAGCAGGTGAAAGAAGGACCCATCTGGCTGATCATCCCGCAAGGCGTTTTCATCATGGCCATCATGGCCTTCTCGATGTTCCCGAACCTGCTCACCAAGCCGCTTTCCCGCATCGTGGAAACCTTCATCGCCAAGCCGGAATGGCTGGCCTGGAACGGCTACACCATCCACCTGAATTCGCCGCAGTTGCAGGGCTACTGGAACGGCAACCTGGTGATGCTCGTGACGATGGGCGTGTTCATGGTACCGCTGATCTGGCTGCTCTTCGTGAATTCCCGGCCGCAAAAGGTGAAGCAGTTCAACATCGTTTATGCCGCGGAACGCCCCTACAAGCCCTGGACCACGCACTTCGCCTACAACATGTTCGCGCCTTATAGAAAGGCTTTGGGCTTCCTCGTCGAACCCCGCGTTACCGCCTTTTACAACGGGCTGGCGGAAGGGACGCGTTCCCTGGCGGCGACCCTGGCTCGCCTTTACACCGGCAACGGACAGACCTACATGCTGCACATCTTCCTCTACGCCGTGATCCTCTATCTGCTCCTGGGGGTTAAATAATGAGTATCGTCGCCAAAGTATTCTGGGCCTTCATCTCCCTGGGCGTGGTCACAATCTGGGGCCTGACCCTCAACGGCATCGTGCACAAGATCTTCGCGAGGGTGCAGGGACGCCTGGGCCCGCCGGTCTGGCAGCCTTTCATCGATATCTTCAAGAACAACGCCAAGCGCACCGCGATCAGCCACGGCATCATGTATTACCTGGGGCCCGTGTTCCGCATCGCCGGCGGGATCGGCACCTACATGTTCATCCCGGTGCTGTTCGGATCGCCCTATTTTTCCAATTTCTCCGCGTCTGGAGATGTGCTGCTGGTGATGTATTTCATCTTCTTCGGACAACTCGGAATGGCGCTGGGAGCAGGGGAAGGGGGCCATCCCTATTCCGCCATCGGAGTGAGCCGCGGCCTTTCCCAGATGACCGCTTTCGAAGTGCCTTTCGCGCTTTCCGTGATCAGCCTCGCCATCCAGTACCACACCCTGAATATCACGGATATCGTGGCCGCGCAGCAAGGCAGTTTCCTGAATTGGACGCTGTTTACCAACCCGCTCGCCGTGATCGCAGCCATGATCGCCATGCTGGGCATGAACATGTATAACCCCTTCTCCGTGGTCATCGCGCCGCAGGAAATCCCCATCGGGCCGCCTACGGAATACCAGAGCGCGTTTTTGGGCCTGCTGGCCACCAACCGGGGCATTTTCAACGGCGCCAAACTGGTGCTGTTCATGAACCTCTTTTTCGGCGGCGCGACCAATATCTTCGAGATGGTCGCCAAAACCTTCGCCATCTATATGTTCAGCGTCTTTGTCGGCGCGGCCTATCCAAGGTTCCGGACTGAGGATTCCATCCGCTTTTTCCTTAAAGTCCCCACTTTGATCGGCATCGCCAGCGTGCTGCTGTTCAGTTTATGAGCGCTCCGGAAATGAGAAGTTTTTCCCTTTGGCCTGGTGGCTGGACCACCCCTTGCTGCCCCGCCACTGCCGGACCTCCCGCGATTTTCGGGAGAGGCCCGGGAGAGAGCCGCCGGTGGTTCCCCAGCTATGGATTGGACCGACCGGATGAATCCATTGTTCCGACTCAATACAAGGAGTTAACGTGAGTGACATAGAACAGAAAGACAAGCCCGCAACCCAACCGGAATGGGTGAAAGACGAACGCACCCTCACCAATAGCGCGCTGCCCTCTGAAGAGCAGGATTGGTTTTGCGACGCGAGGCCGCGCCGCGTGGAGAAACACTGGCAGGTCCTGGAGAATTTCATGAACTGGGCGCGCGCCCACAGCCTGTGGATCCTGGCTTTCGGCACGGGCTGCGGTGCCATCGAGATGCGCCCCCTGGTCACCGCGCGTTACGATATCAGCCGTTTGGGCATGCAGATGCGGCCCACGCCACGCCAGGCCTCGGTGTTCGTGATCGGCGGCTACGTCTCGCTTAAGACCCTCAAACGCATCGTGCGCAGTTACGAGCAGATGCAGGGGCCCAAGTTCGTGGTCGCGGTCTGTTCCTGCGCCATCAACGGCGGCATGTATTGGGATTCCTACAATACCATCAAGCGCATCGACGAATACATCCCCGTGGACGTGTACGTGACCGGCTGCATGCCCCGCCCCGAAGCCGTTCTGGCGGGATTCAACCTGCTGAAGAAACTGATCCGGGAAGGCAAAGCCGAAGGCCAGAACCTGTACGCCGACAAATTCGACTGGTACAAAGCCAATCAAAAACAAGTCATCAAAGACTGGAACATGCCCGATTACAACTGGTAGGTGCCGATGCAAGAACTTTTGGACAACTTGAAAGAACTATACGCGTTGAACGGGATCACGCTGCGGAACCCTAGCCTGGCCTGGGCCGAAGTTACCCCGGAACGCCTGGTGGGCCTGCTCACCCAATTACGCGACGCGCACGGCTTCACGCACCTGGTGCTGATGACCTGCGTGGACTGGCTGGAAGATGGCCGCTTCCAGGTCACTTATCTGCTGCACAATTACACCACCCGGCAGGACTTGGGACTGCATGTATATGTTGGCCGCACGGCTTCCGAGTTGCCCTCCATCCACACGCTGTGGGAACAGGGCAGGGTCTATCAGCAGGAATTGCACGAGATGTTCGGGATCTACTTTCCCGGCAGTCCCGGTCTGGGCGAACCCATGATCCTGGAGAGTTGGGACGGCCCGCCACCCATGCGCCGCGATTTCGACACCAGGGTTTACAGCGAAGAAACCTACAGCCACCGCCAACGCACACATCATGAGCCGGAACAGCACATGAAAGACCGGCTCTATCCGGAGGACTGAAGATGGAAAACCTGTATCCGCCAATTGTTGATGGAAAATCCGTCTACGACCTGGACAGCCAGAAATACCTGAAGATGTGGCAGGGGCCGCAGCATCCCGGCGTGACCGGCAACATGAGCCTGGAACTGGATATCAGCGGCGACCAGGTGGTGAAATGCAAGGCCCACGTGGGCTATCTGCACCGCGGTTTCGAGAAACTGATGGAACGCCGACGCTACATCAATTGCTTCCCCATCGTCTGCCGCATTTGCGTTCCCGAGCCGGACACCAACGAATACCTGTTCGCCGCGGCGATGGAAGACCTCCTGGGCCTGGACATCCCGGAGCGCGCCAAGTGGCTGCGGACCTTAAACCTGGAACTTTCGCGCCTGGCCAGTTTCGTGATGTGGCTGGGCGGCCAGAGCGGCGCTTTCGGCATGGGCACGGTCGCCCAATGGTGCCTGGCGCATCGCGACTATGTTTTGGACCTCTTTGAGGAATGGACCGGCGCCCGCATTTACCACATGTACATGACCCCGGGTGGTGTGCGCGGCGGACTTCCCGAAGGCTGGGACGCCCACGCGGAAAAGGTGCTGGACGGCATTTACAAACTGCTGGACGAGATCCGCCACGTGATGTTCAACAACGCCATCTTCAAGCAGCGGGCCAAGGGTTTGGGCGTGATCACTCCGGATATGTTCGACCGCTTCGGCATCGTGGGGCCCAACGTCCGCGGTTCCGGTTCCACGCGTGACATACGCAAGGACACTCCCTATCTGATTTACGACCAGTTGGACTTCGAGGCGGTTACGGAACAGGGCGGGGACGTCTATGCCCGGGCGAAAGTCCGCTGGCGCGAAGTTTACCAGAGCATCGACCTGATCCGCCAGATCCTGAAAAATATGCCGCGCAAAGGCCCTCTGCACATCACTCTGCCCAATGTGCTGCACCTCAAGGTCCCAGCTGGAGAAACCTATGTGCGCGCGGAATCCACGCGGGGCGAATATGGCTACTACATGGTTTCCGACGGCAGCGAGTATCCCCGCAAAGTGACTGTGCGCGGGCCTTCCTACACCCACGCCATGGCCCTTCTGGAGCATCTGGCTGTGGGCGTGAACACCGCTGACGTGGCAGGGCTTATGGTTTCCCTGCACACTTATCCGCCGGAAATTGAGAGATAATGATGAGATTACAGGATATCCTTTCCCCCTTCTACGTTTGGAAACGCGCCTTCGAAAAGCCCTTCTCCATCGCCGTGCTCAGCGCTCCGCGTCCCGGTTCGCCCACCTATCGCGGCTTCCACCAGAACGACATCGACAAATGCATCGGCTGCGGAACTTGCGCGGAAATCTGCCAGAACGTGTCCATCGACATGGTGCCGGTGAAGGAAGCCCAGGACGGCGACAGCGGACTGCGCCCCCGCATCGATTACGGACGCTGCTGCTGGTGCGCTTTGTGCGTGGACATTTGCCCCACCGGATCGCTGACCATGTCCAACGCCTACACTTGGGTGGAGGAAGGCTTGGACCGCGATGTGCGCGAAACCTATTGCTACACCCCTGGCGCGGATCCCCAGCCCTGGGATGATGAGGCTTTGGGCTATCGCAAACCGGAAGGCTACGAACTGCTGCACCTGGAGCGCGTGCCCATGCCGCATCTGGCTCCCGGAGAACGTTTGAATTCCTTTGTGGAAATGGTGAAAGGCTATTCCCACGAACTGGCCGTCCAGGAAGCCGACCGCTGCATCCAATGCGGCATCTGCACCGCGACCTGCCCAGCCCATATGAACATCCCCGCCTACATCAAAGCCATCCGCGAAGACAAGATCGCCGAAGGACTCAAGATTTTGTATGAGACCAATCCCTTGCCGGGAGTTTGCGGCCGCATCTGCACACGTCGCTGCGAGGACGTTTGCGCCCTTTCCCACCGCGGCGAAGCCATCTCCATCCGCTGGCTGAAACGCTATCTCACCGATTGCGCCTCCGCTGAGGACTACAAGGCGCTGCTGGAATCCGAAATCAAGCCGCTGGACAGGAAGATCGCCATCATCGGTGCTGGACCTGGTGGCCTCAGCGCCGCCTACTATCTGGCCGGAATGGGATACGCGGTGGAGATCTTCGAGCAAAATGCCGCTGCTGGAGGAATGCTGCGCTACGGCATTCCGGAATACCGCCTGCCTTATACCAAACTGGACCAGGATGTGGCGCAGATCGCCGCTTTGGGGGTCAAATTCAACTATAACGCCTGCATCGGCCGCGATCTTTCCTTCGACGACCTTTACAACCGCTTCGACGCCGTATTCGTGAGCGTCGGCATGTTCGAACCCTACCGCATTGGCATCCCCGGCGACGACAACGCCAAAGTAATCAGCGGTCTCCAACTGCTCAGCGACGTCACCAACGGAGTGCCCGTGGATTTGGGCCGGCGCGTGGTTGTGGTGGGCGGAGGCAACGTGGCGATGGACGCCGCCCGGACCGCAAAACGCCTGGGCTGCGAGGTCACCGTGCTGTACCGTCGCCGTGAAGTGGACATGCCGGCGGACGTCGAGGAGATCGAGGAAGCCAGGGAAGAGAGCGTGAATTTCATCTTCCAGGCCATCCCTTTGGAGATCAAAACGGCGGACGATGGAAGCCTGTCTTTCGATTGGGGTAAAGCGGAAATGGTGCAGCAAAAGCCCGGCGAGCGTCCGCAACCCATCCTCATCGAAGGCAGCCGGGAAAACATCGCCGCGGATACAATCATCGCCGCCATTGGACAAGGCGTGAACTACCTTTGGATGGACGGCGAGGCCAGTGCCAAAATCGAGCTCAAGAAGTTCCGCGTGCAAGCCGACCGGTGGGGTCGCACCGCCGACACCAAGATCTTCATCGGCGGAGATATGTTCAACCCCACCGCCGATGCCATCACAGCCATTGCCGACGGTCATCGCAGCGCCCGGGCCATCGACAAGATGCTCAATCCGCCGCGGGAGAATTAGCCTTTTCGGCTCCACAATGCGGTGCCTGAAGGTCGGAGTTGCTTGCCAGGAAAAAAGATTTTACTTGACAAATTAGCGAGCCTTTCCGATTGTGTATCAAAGACAAATATGCTCTTGAGACAGATTTATATAATGCGTAATTCACAGGAGGAATTATGAAAAAGATAGTCTTAGCACTCTGTATGCTGATCGCGATCACTGCAGTTTTTGCCCTCACAGCGGGCGATATCGCCATCATCGGCGTTTTGGCCGACAATCCTGATGTCATTGGTTTCGTTTCTTTGGTCGACGTTCCGGGTGGAACGGTCATTTCATTCTGTGACCGGGGCTGGAGGAATACCGAACAATCGTTTTCCTCGGCAGCGCCTTTGGAAGGCTTCCTGAGATGGTCTCCTCCAGCTGGCGGAGTACCCGCAGGAACTTTCGTGACCTTGACCTCGGCTGGGGTTGCTGGCACCGATCCTTTCTACGCTTCTATCGGCAGCGTTACAGAAGTCCAGAACTTCCAGATCTCCTACGATAGCGACCAAGTGCTGGCTTTCGAAGGAACGACCGCGCCAACTTCCAACTCCTCCGCATTATGGTTGTGGGGCTTCTCACTGTCCAATTGGGGCTGGGCCAGCAATGCCTACACCTCCGATCTGCCCTCTGCCCTGATTGGTTATGAAGTGCACTTTTCCACCACTGGCGGCCAATACGCCGGCGTGGACAACGCCTGGTATGGCACCACGAACGTGACGGGCACCCGTGAAGAACTGCTGGACCTCTTCTCCAATCCAGCCAACTACATTGCCACGGACGATTACACCAGCCAACTGCCCAGTTATGTAATCACGCTCGACGATGGCACCGTGCCCGTGGTCTTGAGCTCCTTCACAGCCACGATCAGCAGCGAAAACTTCGTGAACCTCACCTGGGTATCGCAATCCGAAACTGCGATGTCCGGATACTTCATCTACCGTTCGCAGACTGATCTGCTGAGC
>DAHVPC010000102.1 GCA_027318475.1 Candidatus Cloacimonadota bacterium
CATTTGAGAACAGGCCGTCCGCCATCTGCGAATTTGCGGAATTCGATCCCGGCATCGGCTGTTCCGGTCGCTGTGATGACCGGGAGGCAGTTCAGGTATTCCTGCCCGGACATCACCAAAAAAGACGTGTTGGCGCTGATCCCGCTGCCGTTCAAAGCCAGCAGGGCGTCCACAAAATCGTGGAAATAGGGATAACCGGTGGCTTGCGTATTGTCGATAAAGTAGGCTCCGGCCATGGGCGACGGCACCTGCGAACTCAGGCAGATGTTGTCGATGGCGGCTGGCGGATTGTAGCCGGTGGTGGCGTTTTTCCACATGAAGACCAGGCGTTTCTGGGTACCTGCCGTTGAAGCCGGTATGCTGATGCCGGCTTTGGTCCACTCCGGGGTAAGATTGTAAAATTGGTAGCCGATGGCGTTTCCAATGGCCGGAGGATTGTTGGGATACAGGACGGTGGAAGTCGATACCAGCAGCACTCGCAAATAGGCAGCCGATTGCTGGCCCACGCCCTTGTAATCGAAACTCAGACGGATGTCCGTTTCGCCGTCCGGAAAGGAAATGTCCTTGTACAAAAAAACAGTTGAGGTCGTCAGGGCGTAATTGTAACTGACGCCGTCGTTGGAGATAAAGGCGCAGCGCAGCCCCGTATAACCGGTTGGCGCAGTGCCCAAATACCAGCGGTTGGTTTGTGTCGGAGCTGAGTACACATGGGTCCAGCTATTATCAGTGAATTCGGCCCCGAGTTCAAATCCGCCATCTCCGGCAGGATCGATCAGGACAGTCGAGCATAGTGAAGAAGTGAAATACAGCATGGCCAGCATACTGAAAACGAGTAGACTTTTTTTCATCTGAACCTCCTATATGGATCATGATAGATTACGATGGAAACACAGCCCTTCCCAGATATAGCTGACGCGCGCGCTTCCCCGCCATACTGCAAATGCTTCCTGCCCCGATCCGAAACAAAAACTACGACATCCTCCTGACTGAGGATCAACACACGAATGGCCATAACAGCCTCTTAAACTCAACTGCCTCTTTGAACAAAGCCTAGCAGTTACATCTATAATCCCCCGTTAAACAAGCATAATATTTAGTCAAGATTTTTTTCAATTCAAGTACCGGAGCTCCGGAACCAAGCAGCCCGGAGCTGTTGCAGAGAAGCAGCTGCAACCCGGAGCCGCAGATGAAAGACCAAATGCAGCCCGGTCACTTTCCCCGCTGCTCCAAGCTCGCATCCCCGGCTAAGGGAACAATGGCTTTCCTGGTCTTCCTGGCAGCAAAAGGGTGGCCTTCGATCCGTAGCGTTGCTGGAACAACTGCAGATATATCCCGGGTAACACGGTAGAACCTCTTCGCTTGCGGGAAAGCGGTATCTGTCCAGCTGGTGGCAGCCGTGCTTCCCAGAAAGACAAAGCCGCTCGCGGGGTCATCCGAACCGTAGATGTTGTACACGGAATCGACGCCCAAAGCCGGCCAGGACAGCGTTCCCGCCCCTGAAATGGCCACTTCGGGGATCCAGGGATAAGGAATGGCGAAACTGGTTATCTCATAGCCTTGGGTGAAGTTCGCCACTTTCCAGGCGGAACCGTCGTCAGTATTGATCCAATACAATTCGCTGGTGTTGGTGCGATATCCAGCCAGATAGAGGTAACCGTTGACCTGGTCGAAAGAGCAGTCCTGAGCGTATGCGAGGTTGACGCCCAGAGGACCGACCAAAGTCGCCGTTCCCGTGGCCGGATCTATCGAGTAAAGGGCGTCGTAAGCCAGGTCGATCCCATAGAGGATATCGTGCGTGGCGTCGTAGGCGATGCCCACCATCGTACCGCTCGGGAGGTTGTATGAGCCAATCAGCGACGCGGCTCCAGTCAGCGGATTCATGGTGTATAAGGCCTGGAATCCCGCCCCATAGAGGATTCCATGGTTGGAGTCGTAAGCCACGCTGGCCAGTTCAACGCCCGTCACTCCCAGAAATGTTTCCGCTCCGGTGGCAGGATCGATGCGGAACCAGTAATTACTGCTGTATTCGGGCGCGTACCAGCCCCCGTTCATCCAGGTGGAGCCACGCAGGAAGAAGGTATGCGTGTGGGAATCCGAGAGGTCGGTCACATTGGCCGGATCGTTCAGCCAGACGGTCGAAGGCCCGCGATGACCGTTATCTGGGAAGTTCCCGACGTCGCAGAATGCCTGGACGTTCAGGGGCAGACTGATCATGGTGCCTGTCAGCACATCGTCGCCGGGAGTCATATCGCCGGCCAGCAAAGTGGTGGCGCTTAATTCATAGGCAGTATTCACAACGGGTGTGAACGGCGGGAAGGAGAGTTGCGCGGGCGTATTGGGAGGGACGTTGGACATGGTTTGCGTCTGCAGGTAGGATGTGCCGATCTGCAGCTGCACAGCGAAGCTTTCGGTGGAATCCCCGCTATTGAGCACCGTGAGCACCGGTGAGAAAGGAGCGTCACCCGTGGCTTCAGGAAAATCGAACGAGAGCGGCAGCGCGTTATGCGCCACAGGCACCGAGATCAAGATATCGTCCAGATACCAGTAATCGAAGAAGAAGTGCATTCCGCTCACCGTCCAGGCGATATAAGTGATCGGGCTGTTCAGGCCGGAAAGCACCAGACTGATGGTGCCGGACGTGTTTCCGCCTCCGCTGGGCAAAGTCCAGCCGGCATTGTGCCATTCCACCAGGTTGTAGCTGTACTCCACGGTCGCCGTGGCATAATCGATTCCCGGCTCATAGTCGTCCCAGAAATGCTTGAAGCGGATGTCTATCGTGTTCACGCCGGTCGTGTTAACCGGCTTGGAGATCAAGCGGGAAACGCCAGTCCCCGTATCCCATTTCTCCCTGATCTCATAGGGGGAAGCTCCCGCCATGCTGGTGTAACTGACGGCCCAGCGGTCGGGCAAGACGCTGCCGTTGACAGTTTGGGTCCATCCTTCCGGCCATTCGGAAGTACTGAAATCGACGTAGTAGGGCATCTCGACGGTGGGGTCGGGCATCGTTTCAAAGAACCAGACGAGGAAGTCGGGATCCGGCGTGGCTGGCGCGTCCGTTCCGTTGTGCGGCATCACAGCCCAGTACCAGCGCTGGTTCCAGCCCAGCTCGAGTCCGGGCTGGCTGAAAAGGTCCAGGGAGTTGTTATAGGTCTCAAACTGGCGTTCGCCCCAATAGTAGTTCTCCGGATCGATCGGCTCCGCTGCCAGGAAGACTTCGTAATAGGTGGGAACCACTGTCCCAACGGGCGTCCAGTGCAGAACCACGCTGCTGGGATTCAAGTCCTGGGCTCCGTTTACCGGAGCAGTCAGCAGCACATGTTCAGGAACCCCTGTGGGAGTGCTGCTCACGCTCACATCGTCGATCCCGAAG
The DNA here is from genome assembly GCA_027318475.1 of Candidatus Cloacimonadota bacterium. Taxonomy (GTDB): domain Bacteria; phylum Cloacimonadota; class Cloacimonadia; order Cloacimonadales; family Cloacimonadaceae; genus Syntrophosphaera. The sequence continues at coordinate 3,371 of DAHVPC010000102.1, forward strand.
CCATACACGATTGAAGGCGAGGCATACTGGTAAAAAGCCACATAAACCGTCTGGCCGGTGAAAGCGCCCAAACTTACGGTATGTTCGGTCCAAACGGCATTGCTGCAGATGTAGGTGCCCAATTCGATCGTGAACGAGGTGACCTGCGGACCTGACGTGGAAAGCAGGACCTTGTAGGAATTGGGATAGGAAGCGCTTTCCACTTTGTCCCACCATTTCAGCAGTGTCGAAGCGCCGGCCAGGTCAAAGGGCGGGGATACCAGCCAATCGTCGGTGTTGCCCATTCCATGCGCGGCGTAGGGTTCGGAATGCGTGGGCGCGATGAAGACATTGTCCTGCTTCCAGGTATAATCGTCGGCATTGGCGTTGTACACCCTCCATCCGTAAGGAGCAGGCGGTGAGGCATTCCAGGTGCCGTCGAAGTTTTGCGCGTAAGGATAGCCACTCACAGTGGGATCGTAGCAGGAACCAGTCAGGTCCACTGTCCTGGTCGCGCGGTTGTCGGAAATCGTGAAGGAGCCTGTGTGAGGCGAACCAAGCACGGTAGGCGCGTAAGCGATGCTGAAGTACGCGGATTCCCCCAGATCCAGGGATGCGTCGGTCAAGGGCTCGCTGAGGCTGTAATAGCTGCCTGATACCGTGATGCTGCTGATGTCGAGCGCCAGGCTGCCCGTGTTCGTGATGGTGAAGCGCTTGGTGTTCACAGTATTCTGGATGGTGGGGCCAAAATCCCACAAAGTAACGTCCGGTGTCAGGGTCAGGATGGCTTGATGGGGTGTCTGGCTGATCTCGATATTGTCGATCATCAGGTCGTTGTCGGCATTGGAGGAGGTGGAGACGCCCAAAAAAGCGATGTACTTGGTCCCCGCGTTGCCCATGGGCAAGGTGACGAGGGTTCCGCTGTTGGGGATATCGTTGTAAACGTACTCGGAACTTACGTTGTCCCATCGCCGCACCACATTCGCGGGCGTCCAGGTCAAGCCGTCGCCCATCAGCACGGTAAAACTATCGTCATCGCCATTCTGGTAGGGCGGATCGTTCGTATCCCAGGTCATCAGCGCCAGATGGAACGCCAGCGTGTAGTCATCCTCGGGAACCGTGAAGGGCGGTGAGATCAGCCAGCTGGAGTAGTTGCCGTAGATATTGCAGGCAGCAGCGAAATTGGTGGGATACGTATTCAACCAGGTGTCCTGAGCCCAGAGCCCAGTTCCCGCCGCACCCAACACCGTGGGATTGGCCAGAACGCCGTTGTGTTTAGTCCAGTTTGCCGGCGGGAAGGCCGCTCCGGTGGTTCCGAAATTCTCGTTGTAGGGATAGTTCGTCACAGCCGGCCTCGTAGTGAAAGTGCGTTCAGCGCTCTGAAATTCGATCCGGGAATCCGGATAGACTGAAAACACCGACCAGTAATAGGTTGTGCCATAAGCCAAAGGACCCGCCAGTACGTAGGGAGTCGTCGCCTCTTGCATGTTCACAAGGTCCGTACCGCCGCTGGTAGAGCCGATCCTGATCTTGTGCGAGATTGCGCCCGGAGCGTTCGCCCAGGAAAAACTGAGGTTACAGACCTGCAGGTTGGAGGCTCCGTCAGCAGGCGCAGTCAAGTACGGCAGCCCGTTATGAGTGGTGAAACTCCAGACAGGACAGGACTGCGCCGGTGGGCTGCCATAAGCGTTATAGGGCACGATCTTCCAGTAATGCGCCGTATTCAGGGGCAAAGTCCCGGGGTTGTAGGATGTGGCCGCTCCCATATCCCCAATCAATGCTGGAGGATTCGTGGTGCCGAAATAGAGGTTGTAGCCTGTGGGCATCTGCCCGCCGGAAACCCAAACCAGCGAGGCCAGCGGAGAAACCTGCACCGCGGTGTCGGCCGGACTGGCAACCATAGCCGGATAAGGAGGCTGTCCATCCACTGGCGGTATCCACGTGTACAAGGTTCCGCTGGCGGGAAAGTACACGTTGCTGAGGGTCAGGGTGGCGCTGTTCACGGTTCCGGCGCTGGGACTGGCCCAATTCGTTCCAGTGAGGTTTTTCCAATTTGTGGCCGGAGTCGGCGGCTCTCCACGCAAACCCACCTGAACGATTCCGGCTGTGGCGTTGTTGGTTATGGCGCCATACACGATCTTGATCTTGTTGGTGGTTTCCTCCAGCCGGATCTGGAAATTGAAGTAATCCCCCACACCACCTGAGTAGGCCTTTCGATAGTTCTTCCATTGGACCACCAGTTGCCGGTTGGGTGAAGTTCCCACGGTCAGAACCCGCAAAGTCGCTCCAGCCTGAGCCTGGAGATCCCTGGCGAATCCAGCTATCCGGCTGCATAGATGTGAGGGTTCGAAAGGAAACGTGGATACTAGCGGATACACGCTGCTCGTGGAAGATATGTTCACAGCTGCGGGAGCCAGAGCCGATTGGCCCAGTGTGATCCATCCATTCGCGTTGATACCCACGCGGTCGAAGACGTATCCAGCGAACTCAAAATCAAAGCCGATCGGGAAACCTGGACCGGTGGCGGCGAAACTTCCCGCTGGAACAGCTGGATCTACGAAGCGCTCGTCGTTGGTGCTGGTGGTTCCCAGTGAGGTTCCGCCGGTTATCTCTGTGTAAGTTCCCAAGCTATAGCTCCAAGCGTAATCGCTCATGGGGATCTGGGCAAAGCAGAAAGTGGAAACGGCTACCAAGACGCAGATGGCCACTATGTTTTTCATAACCCTGAACTCCTTATTAAGCCTCGAAAAAGGCGTTATTCGCTATGTTTCAAGTCTGCAGCCTGTTGCCGGTTAGAAGATCTTGCGTTGGTTGGATCAGCGGTTCCGCTCTGAAGTTATACCAAGTTGCAGATGCAACTGCTGGCTGTCAAGCTGATTCTCCGCCCCTGGTAAAATCAGGCTCATGCCCGAATTATGGGGGGATGGCCGCCCAACGGCATTGCTCTGGAAAACACTGCGGCATCATTGCGCCGTCATTACGGGCTTCACCCGCAATGAGCGCGCAATTACGGCGCAATGGTAGCGGGAGCGACTTGACATGGCTCTGGATAAAAAAGGACCCGGCAGTCACACCGGGTCGCTTATTCTAGGTTTGTTATTTAGTCTACTTGGCCAGAACCAGCTTGCGGGTCTGGCTGAGGGAGGGCGTGGTCAGGCGGTAGAAGTAGATGCCGCTGCCGCAGGTCTGGCCTTTGGCGTCGCGGCCGTTCCAGTTCAGGGTGTGGTAGCCTTCGCCCACGGTGTAGCTGCGTACCACCTGTCCGCTGATGTTGTAGATGGTGACGGTTCCGGTTTCGCCGGCTTTCAAACCAACTTCGATGTTGGTATTGGCTTTGAACGGATTCGGATAGGCGTTCTTCATGGTGGTGAGTTCCGGAAGCACGGGCGGAATGTTGCCTTCCACGGTTACGCTCACAGGCCCGTGATAAGCGCTGCTGCTGTAATCGACGGCTTCCAGCCAGTAGAAGTAGGTGGAACCGATCTCGACGTTTACATCGGTGGCGCTGTAGGTCTGCGTGGTGCTGGTGTTGGTGGCCGGGATCAGGGGGCTGTCGATCAGGGTCGCCGTGGCAGGATCGTTGGTGGTGTTGCGATACACCAGGTAACCCACCATCTGGCTTTCCGACTGGCTCACCCAGGTCAGGGTCACGTAGTTCTGCGCTGTCAGGGTGGCGGTGAAGGAACTCAGTTCAACGGGAACGGTAGGCATATCACCGACCGTTACATAATCCAGGCCAAGGTCGCAGAAGTTATAGCCATAGTTACTCGTGGCCTTGAATCTGACATATGAATGGACGTTTGTATAAGCTGAAAGGTCG
>DAHVPC010000103.1 GCA_027318475.1 Candidatus Cloacimonadota bacterium
CCAGGAAGCCTGGCCAGGGGCGAACACCAATTGTTGTGGGACGGGTTGGATAACTCCGGCCGGAAACTGCCCGCCGGGCTCTATTTCTGGCGCTTGCAGGCCGGTAAAGCCCTGCAGACCGGCAAGATGCTCAAACTGAATCCGTGACGGGTTTTTGCCTGTCCGACCATAAATAAACCAACGGGAAGGTCTATTATGCCATCCGGCACGAAACTACGTTTGCTTTTCCTGATTCTGCTAGCGGTGGTTCTGTGTTCCGCCGCCGCTTTGCCTCCCGCTTTCACTTCCGAAGGCAATCCATCTCTGTATAAAAAGTTAAGCCAGCAGGCGAAGGCCAATCTGCGAAATCTGGACCGCGTCCAGAAGAAAGACTACCAGAACCTGTTGCGCGGAAAGCCCGATGTTTTGATGGCCTACCTGCTTGCCTATGAAAGCGATGCCACGCTGCAGCAAGCGGATCCGCAGGCCGTGCTGAGCAACTACACGCAGATCAGAGATTATCTGGAAACCTATGGAACCAGCCATACGCCAGAGTTTTTCCTCTCTTACGTTGCCGACCAGACCGTTTCCGACGAACGCATCGAAGCCTACCGGGCGGCTCTTTTGGACGACGGCTTGCGCGAACTGCTGGAAGCAAATCCCAACGCAACTGATCTGTATCGCGCCGTTTCCCAATGGTGTGTGGCGCGCCTGAAATTCCAGCCGACCTCAGGGCGCGATCAATCGCCGCTGGACATCACCCAGAAAAGCATCCTGGGACGCTGCGAAGAAATGCAGATCCTGTTCGTAGCGGCTGCAAGGACAGTCGGTTTGCCGTCCCGGCCTGCCAGTACGCCCTGGTGGCCGCATATGGACAACAATCACGCCTGGGCTGAAGTCTGGCTGGACGGGGCCTGGCATTACACCGGCGACATGGACGCGGCCTACTATCCCGATCAGACCTGGTTCAGCGGCCTCGTCGACAAAACAGTGCTGATCCTGGCGGATGGCACCCTGCCCTCGGATAACGACGAAGTATTGGTGCGCGGCAAATATGAATGCGTGATTAATTCCATCCGTAACTATGCCGGCGAACGCACCCGCAGCGTGAAGCTCCAGGTCCGTGACGAACAGGGCATTCCCGTAGCCGGGGCGGATCTGGGCATCATGGTTTACAATTGGAATTCCCTGCGTCCGCTGATTTTCATCAAGAGCGAAGGCGACGGCTCCTGCAAGTTCAGCGCTGGCCGCGGCGCTTTCTACGTTTCCGCCTTCAAGGACGGCAAAAAAGCGCTCCTGCTTGTTCCCTCGGGTGAAGAGACCGCGCTGGAATACGCGCTGGTGCTGAAGGAAGAGCCCTTGCCCGATCAGGACGAAATGCTCCTTTATCCCTCCAATCCTTTCGCATGGAAGACGGCTCCGCAGGTCTGGAAAGACGGAGTGGACCAGGCCAAAGCCGCCTGGGAAACCAAACAGCAATCCTATGCCAGCCGTGAGGACGATTACGCGGACAGCCTGGTGGGAGAACTGGCAGCGGCTTCACGAGGCAACTTTCCCGAGTTCGGGAAGTTTCTGGAACGCAATCCCGACGTGGACGCTGAGTTTCTGGAGTTCATCCTGAGCCCGGATGCTGAGTACTTCGACCCCAAGTTCCTGTGGCAGGCCAAGGCGGAGAATCTGGAAGCGCTGTTCCGGCAATACCACGCTTGGAAGCAGGAACTGGATGAGGAGGACCTGGCCTTGGTCCTTTCCAACGCTGTCCATTATGAAGAGCTGTCTGAGCCTTTCTGGCTGGAAGGAAAGACCCCCAGCCTGTATCCCCAGGAGTTCTTCTTCCCGGGCGACACACGCCTGCAACGCTTGAACAGAGCGATGTCCTGGCTGAAAAAGCACTATAAGATGTCTTCCACAAAATCCTTGCAAGGCTTGCTGCCGCTGCACATCGCCCTGCGTCAAAAGTACCTTAGCCCCTATCAATACCGCATCCTGGCGACTTGCCTGGCCAGGGCGAACCGCGTTCCGGCTCAGTTTTCCCGCCAGCCCAAGCTCATCTACGTGCGCTACGACAACGGCGAGTGGGGCTACTACGACCTGCAGAACTGCGCTCCCGAAGCCGATATGGAAGACGCCGCGGCCTTCACCGAACTGCGGGTGCTAGCTTCCGACGCTTTCGGCGCACCTGTTGACGGAGTGCGGGGCAACTTGCAGCTGTGCCGCTATCAAGATGGCGCTTTTTACTGGCTGGACCAGGAGTTTGAGGACTACGGCAACGGCGTTTACGCCATCAGCGTTCCGCGGGGCGAATACTACCTGAACCTGGGCTATCGCGTTTCCGACAGCCAGACGGCCTTCCAGATGAAGCATCTGGAACTTTCCCAAGAGGAAAAGTATCAGGCCGAATTCGCGCTGCGCGACTATCCCCGGAACTGGAATACCGCCGGAAAGGACGTTCTGGACGTGCTGCAGGATGTCGAAACAGCCACGTACGATGTGGTTTTACTCGGCAACCACGACCAGGAAAACAGCATCCGGCTGGCCGCGAAACTCCTCGAACTGGGGAAGAACTTTCTGCTGCTGGGTTACGAACCGGCCGAAGTTTCCACCTATCCCTACTTGGTTTCCCCCACCTGGCTATCCCTGACGGAACAGGACCAGCGCAACCAGAAACGCACCGTCACCCTGGTGCGCAAAGACGGCGCCTGGCAAAGCTACGAAGGGCTCTGGGAGCGTTTGCCGGAATAGATCCGCCGTATGCCTTGGAGTTCAAATCGGTACCGATGATGGAGGAGTATTCACTCAGCTTCGACAACGATTTGGACTTCAAGTAGAGCCGTAACTGTTTGTGAATAACGCTGTTTGAAGTCCAAGCCGATTTGTGGCCGGGTATGGGCTATAAATCTTCGGTATCGGCTTGAACTCCAAAGGTAGCTTCCGTCAAACTGTCGTAAAACACTTTGCGTAGGGCTTTCAGGTGCCTGGCAACGATCTTTTCCCTCTGTTTGAAGGGCGGATGGATCACGCTGATGCCGTTGCGGTTGATGCCGCCGATCTCCACCAGAAACGCCGCTGTTTCGCGGATATGGAAAAAGTAGTTGCGCGCGTTGCCCACTCTTGATCCTGGCTGCGTTCCCACCTGGTAGTTGCCCTTTCCGTAGTCCTTTTTCAACAATCCGGCGTAGCTTTGGGCGAAGGCTAGCGTGCTCTCGTAGCGTGCTTGCTGGCGGGTTTTGGAGTTGTCCAGCGCGGGCAGAAAGATCTTTTCGCTATAAGCCCCGGAAGCCGAACTATGGTAGAATATCGCCAGGTCGAAATCCTGTTTCTGCGCCAGGGCCAGCACCGCCTGCACCTCGGGTTCGGAGGCCGGGGCGCTCCCTTTATAGTTTTGATGCGTGGGCGGAAACGCCAGGTCTTCATCCCAGAACACCGGATAGTTGCGGTTGAGGTCCACGCCATCGGTCCGCAGGTCCAGTCTGCCGTTACCCGTGGTGTCGCGGTTGTTTTTACGCTTGTACTGAAACTGTCCGCTGGTGACCACGCGATAAGCCTCGGGATTGAGGGTGGGCACAATCCAGAAGCGATAATCGCGCAGGATGCGGCCGATCCGCTTGTCAGTGTGGGATTTGCCAGCTAATTCCCCAGCCCAGGCCAACACCAGTTCCACGCCGAGTACCTCGTCGCCGTGATGCTGGCCGATCATCAGCACGTTGCGCTGGGCGCTGCTTTGGCCGATGGCCAGGGCGTAGATGGGCAGATTTTCCGTTCCGCTGAAGCCGATGATGTTCAGGCGTGTGATCTCCGGCTCGGTCTCCGCCAGCGCCTTGAGCCGGGAAAAAATCTCCGAATGCAGCAGATAGCCTGCTTCCAAGGGATACCTGTTGCCCAAAGTGCCGGCACAACCGGTCCCCGCTGCCAAAAACGGCAGCACCAGCAGCCGGAGCAAAGTTGTTTTAAGCATGGGTGACCTTGTTTACCGGGCGGCGGTTTTCGTCAAGTCTTTGTCCCTGCGTTCCCGTTATCATTGCGCCGTCATTGCGCGGTCATTGCGGGCTTCACGCGCAATGAGCGCGCAATGACCGCGCAATGGTCGCGGGTGCGGTTCCCAGGGATTGTGCCAGAGCAGGGATCCACGGTCGTTAACTTCTCTGGTGGCAAGAGTTTGACGATTTATCTTGACAGAAGAGGGAGTTCCCGAAAAAATGCTCTTTCTAAAAGGAAAAATAATATATGTGTGTAAGAAGCAAGCAGATAAGCTCTAAACTCAACGCCCAACATAGAAACATAGCATTTGCCAGCGCGCAGATGCTTTTTTTTTGACCCGGAGGAGCCATGACCTGGACTGATATCATTCGCCTGGCCCTGGAAGAAGACCTCGGCAGCGGCGATATCACGACCCGCTATCTGGATCTCGATCCGGTTTCCGAACAGGCCTTCATGATCGCCAAAGCCGGCGGCATCCTCGCCGGAGTGGAGATCGCCCGTGAAACCTTTCTGACCGTGGACCGGAGCCTGAAGATCACCCTGTACCGCAAGGACGGCGACAAGGTCAGCCGGGGCAAGGAGATCATGCGCGTGGAGGGCAATCCCGCCAGCATCCTGCAAGGCGAACGGACCGCCCTGAACTTTTTGCAGCGCCTTTCCGGCATCGCCACCCTGACCCATGCCCTGGTTTGCGAACTGGAGGGGACCAATGCCCGCCTGCTGGACACCCGCAAGACCACGCCGCTGCTGCGCAGCATGGAGAAATACGCGGTGCGCGTAGGTGGCGGATTCAACCATCGCTTCGGGCTCTTCGACATGGTGTTGCTAAAAGAAAACCACATCCGGGCAGCTGGAGGCATCGGCGAGGCCGTACGCCGCGTGCAAGAGCGCAATACCTCGCACAAGATCGAGGTCGAGGTCACCAACATCCTGGAACTGGAAGAAGCGGTCCGCGCCGGTGTGGACCGTGTGATGCTGGACAATATGGACCTTGTGGAGATCAAGGCCTGCGTGAAGCGCTTTGGCAAAAAGTGCGAGCTGGAGGTATCCGGAGGGGTCACCGCCGCCAATATCCGCCAAATCGCCAGAACCGGCGTGCACTTCATCTCCAGCGGCGCCCTCACCCATTCCTACAAGTCATTGGACATCAGCCTGCTTTTCAAGGAGTAAAGATGGAAGAACAATTACGCACCCTGGCCAAAATGCAGCGCCTGGACGACCAGATCGGCAGCCTGCGCCTTCTGCAGCAAACCCTGCCCCAGGAACTAAATGAACTCATCGAACACGTGGACGCCGCCACCGCCAACCTGCTTGCCAGCGAAGGCGAACGTGCGGAAGTGGGGCGCAAGCAGCGCTCTTTGGAAAGCGACATCAAACTCCATGGCGAACAGATCAAGAAATACGCCACCCAACTTTCCGAGATCAAAACCAACAAGGAATACAAGGCCCTGAACAGCGAAATCTCCTACCTCAAGGACAAGATCTCCGAGCTGGAAAGTCAGGAACTAGTGCTCATGGACGCCGAGGCCGAGCTCAAAAAACGGGTGGAGCAGGATAAAGCCGAATTGGAACAGGCGGAAGCGGCCAAACGTGCCCGGGAAGGCGAACTGCGCAAAAAGATCGAATCGCTGGAAGCGGAGATCGAAAGCATCCGCGCGGAACGCAACAAACTGGCCCACACCCTGCCTCCCAACCTCGTGAAACAATATGGCAACATGATCAAGAACAAAAACAACTGCGCGGTAGTCTATGCGGTCAACGGAGCCTGCGGAGGCTGCGGATTCGTGATCCGGCCGCAGATCCACATCGAACTCCAGATGCGCAGCAAGGTCAATTTCTGCGAGAGTTGCGGACGCATCCTGATCGAAAGGTTTGACGACATCTGAGGATTAGGCGGCTGGTCTGAGCGGCTGCCTGGCAGCTCGATTCAGCGGTTTGGGGCAGTAACGGGAGCGTAGCTGGGCAATATCCGGCAGAGGGCAATTTATTCCTTGACAGGATTCCGTAATGTGAAAAGAGGAATAAAAGAGCGGTATCGTACCGCGACCGGATTATAGCGTGTACCCAAGTCATCCCGGCAGTTCGCTGCCCGAGTTTTGTTTATCAGTGTTTGAAACCCGGATGAGGCATCCTCTAAGCAGGGATCTGTTCATCCGACCTAAGCATTTCGATTTAACCCGAAAATAAACTGGGAAAAAGGAGAAACCTATGAAACGACTATCATTACTCCTTGTGATGATAATCACAATCTGTCTGTCCTATGCGGCGATCGACGAGTTTTACACCTTCGCTCCGTCCACTGGGACATACACACCCATCACCGGCACCGATGCCGGCATCTCTTCGGACGATGCCATCACCGCGGCCGCGATTCCCCTGGGCTTCAGCATGCCCTTCGGTGAGACAAGCATCGACCAGATCAAGATATCCTCCAATGGATGGATCGATCTGGGCGGAACCCAGACGAGCAGCAACCTGTCCAACGCTCTGGCTTCCACCACCTACCGTCCTGTTGTCGCGCCCCTGTGGGACGACATCAGTATGTCGGCTGGCAATGTCCAGTATTTGATGACCGGTACTGCTCCCAACCGCGTCTTCACGGTGCAATACACCGACGCCAAATGGAATTACGGGGGCACGAACCAATTCAACTTCCAGGTCAAACTGTATGAGACCGGGAAGATCGAGATCATCTACGGTGCCGCGACCGGCACCCCCTCCAGCGCATCCGCTTCCATCGGGATCAACATGGCTCCCGGAGGCTCAGGCTGGTATTACAGCGTTACTCCTGGAACCCCCGCCACTGTTTCCAGCACCGCTGAAAACACCACCATCACCACCTTCCCCGCCCAAGGCACCATCTATGAGTTCAACCCTGTTGTGGCAGTACCCAACGATCTGGCTGCTGTTTCCGTTACCGGAAGCACAACGCCTACCGCTGGCATGCTCAGCAACTATGTGGTCACGGTGCGCAACCGCGGCTCGGTCCCCCAGTCCACCTATACTGTGAAGCTGTACCGTGGCGCC
>DAHVPC010000104.1 GCA_027318475.1 Candidatus Cloacimonadota bacterium
ATCCAGCGCTGTCTGTGGAAGATAAAAACCGCCTGCTCAGCGCATGGGCGGAAATCTCCAGCGACCGCAGAAAACTGCAGGTGATGACGCTTGACTCCTATATCGGCGGCATTTTCCGCAATATCGTGCGTCCCTTGCGCAGCATCGATACTTACGAGATCGACACCCAGGCCGTGGACAAACGCCTGCCCTTCCTGCTCGACCATCTGATGAGCCCGGAACTGAAACCCCGGCTGGACAACCTGCTCCGCCGCAAGGTCAGTCCCTCGCTGGACGAGTATCGCCGCTTCTTCGCCTCGCTGATCCAGGCACGCTGGCTGTATTACCTCATCGATGCACATAAGTCAACAGACGATCCGGCAAAACTAATGCACCATCGCGAAGAGAGCGACCCGGAGCTGGCGGAAAGTTGTCTGATCAATGTCCGGGACGCCTTCACCGATTTTCTGGCACAACTTCAACTGGCCAAGCCCGATAAGGAACCGGCCGACATGTTCAATGCAGATTTCAAGCGCATGTTCTTCGAGTTTCCTGCCGACTATGCCAGAGTTGCAAGCGGCTTCGAGGACCTTTTATCCAGTCCCGAAGGCGCATACAGAGTGTTTAGGACCTGCAACAAACTGCAAAGAACATCGAACCTCTTCAACGGAAACAATGTCAAAGGTCAGAAACTGGCGGAAGCCAAAGCCAACCTTATTTCCCTGCAAAATCGCATCCTGATAAATCTGGCCGATCACCTGGTCCACATTCTGTTTCTGCCGGAAATGCGGGAAATCCAGGCGATCTGGAAAGCCATCCTGGACGAGTATGACAAGCTAATCTACCGCTATAAAAACCTCACCTACGACGATGTGGCATGGTTCACCCTGGAAGCGCTGTTCAAAGGGCCGGATCCCACGTTTGACATGAAGCAGGCGCACATCGCCAACGAGTTCTATTTCTTCCTTTCCCACCGCAGCCGCTTCATCCTGATCGACGAATTTCAGGATACTTCGCTGCTGCAATTCAACATCCTGCGCCCGATCATCGAAGAGGTGACTTCTGGCGAAGGAAGCAGGAAATTTGCCGGCCTGACCGTGGTGGGCGACGTCAAGCAATCGATCTTCGGATGGCGCGGCGGGGAACGCGACCTGCTGCTGAACCTGCGCAAGATCTTCCCCACGCTGGAGAACGTCAAGGTCGAATCGCTGGACGATTCCTACCGCAGCAGCAGGGCCATGATGGAATTCATCAATTCCGTCTTCGGTTCGCCCCAAATTAACACCTTCCTCAGCGACCGCGGCCTGGGCTGGGATTACAGCGCCATCACGAGCAAAGCGGCTCCGGAAGACCCCACGCAGATCGAGTTCTGCGCCCTGCCCTATGTGACGAAAGGCGCAGGAATGAAACTGGAAGAGGTGATGAACGACTTCGTGCGTAACTCCATCCTGCCGCTGAAGGACAGTTTCGACAACCAGGAAGTGGCGATCCTTTGCCGCAAGGGCAGCGAACTGAACCTGATGCAGCAGCTGCTGGAGGAAGCAAAGATTGCCAGCATATTCCAGCCTTCGAGCTTACTGACCGATCACGCCTGGGTGTCCCCGCTCGTGGCCTGGCTGCGCTGGCTGGCCTACGGCGACTGGCTGGATTTCCTGGAAGTGCTGCGCTCGAACTACATCCTGCTGAAAGCCGCGCCCTTCAAGGCCGTGGTCGATGCCATCGCTTCAGGCCGCGCGAAGAAGGAAGAGCCAGACCTCAGCGTCTGCCCGGTTGCCGCAAGATTGTTCGAATTTGGCCTCATAGCGCCTTCCGGCCTGGCGGAATCACTGCAGGGCTTCGTCGATCTGGGCTTGGCGGATAAAACGCTTTCCGAGCGCGATTACCTGAACATCCAGTCCTTTATCGCGATCGCCCAGGATTACGTGCTCAAGCGGGCGGAGCGGGATAAATCCATCCCCGCGTTTTTGGATTACCTGGAGGCGAACAAGGACCAGGAGTTCCTTAAACAGGTGGCGGTGGAAGGCAAAAAACCGCTGCAACTGCTCACCATACACAAATCCAAGGGCTTGCAGTTCGACCGGGTTTTCGTTTTCTACAATCTCAGCGGACGGTCCGGCAATCTGCCCAAAGGCCTGGAATGGTCGGTGGATTACGCTTCCCCGGATTTTCAGGTGTTGGGCGATTACGCCACCAGTTACCACTATGCTGATCTACTCGCGAAGTCCAGCTATAACAGCCTGGTGGAGCGCACAAACAACCGCGTCCTGCTTGAAGAAATGAATACGCTCTATGTGGCATTCACCCGCGCGAAGACCGCCCTGCACGTTTGCATGGCCTTTCAGGGCAGTGAGGATTACGACGCCTACCTCAGCAAGCGGGGTCCTGACAAACTCAAGTTTCCCGATCTACTCGCCGATGCTTCGCGTTCCTTTTTCCGGGCGCGCGACATAGAGACCGACGCGCAACAACGCTACCGTTTCAGCGAGGAACTGCCAAGCCCGCCTGATGCAGGCCAGGCAGCCCAGGCGGAGAAAGGCCCGGAGGCCGTTAACTTGGTGGGAATCCTGCCACCAGTCGAGTCCGATCCCTTCGCGGGGATCGACGCCAACGCCCTTGACCCGCATCTGGATTGGAAACAGATCTGGGTGGTGGACCGCCATCAACTTACCGGCGATTTGGTTCACCACTATCTTAGCTTCGTTCTGCGCAACCTGCCTGAAGAGTACGCCCGGGCAAGCAAACAGTGCCTGGCACGCTTCGGCTCGCTGCTCTCACAGACCGAGATCCTGTCCGCCCTGGAACTCCTGCGCCAGAAGCTGCCGGAACAGGAGATCTTCCCCTCCGGTTACGACAAGGTGTTCACGGAATTGACCCTCTACCACAGGGGCCGCGAACTCCGCCTGGACCGTCTGTTACTGGATACGCAGGGGAAACGAGCCCTGATCCTGGATTACAAAACCGGCGCCACCTATCATCCCGAACAACTGGAGGAATACCGTCAGGCCCTGATGGCGCAAGCCCCGATCCAGAAGGATGGATACGCCGTGCAGACCCAGTTCGTGCATCTGGATTTCTGGTAGAACGTCCATGGCCAACCGGGATAATATGCCCAATTGTCGGATGCCTGCCCCTTTCCACCAACGCCAGCGATAAACACAGGCTGACAGGGGTCAAACGCCTTTTTTGCCCGATGCGTCCGTGATGCCTGTGTTGTTACCCCGGAATTCTGGCGTTGAGCGAGCCTGCGAGCTACGACCTTAGCAAGACCGCCTTGTTCCCTTATGCCCTGTTCCCCATTCTGAAGTCCCTGCTCATAGCTCGCTGAACTGCAGGAACAGGTGTCAGATCAGCCAACCCTCATTTAACCGAAATCACCTCGGTGACGTCGGTAATCTCTTCCTTGATGATGCGCTCTATGCCCGCCTTCAAGGTTAGGGTGGCCATTGGGCAGCCGTTGCAAGCGCCTTTCAGACGAACTTCGATCACATTGTCCTCCCGGATGTTCACCAGTTCCACATCTCCACCGTCAGCTTGGATGGCGGGACGGATCTTGGCCAGAATTTTCTCCACTTCTTCTTTGATGATCATGATAGCTCCTAGATTGGGTATGGCATTGCGGCGGCTGGTCCCAACTCCGTGATCAGCACAGACCGCTTGTGAAAACTGCGGCGCGGAAGGCTTTCCCCCACGCCGCAAGATGTATATTCCAGCCTGTAGAGGCTTTACTTCAATTTGTAGGTGATCCCCAGTTTCAAACCGGATACGGATCCGCCGCCAGCTTCTACATTGACACCCAGCTTATCCGTGAAGAAATAACGGGCGCCAGCTTGGGCGGCGAGGTTCAAATTTGAATAGTTTGAACCATAATAATCATTGGGATAATCCCAGATGAAGTAACCCAGGGTAAGCCCGGCATAAGTGTCCACTTTGGGCGACATGTTGATCAGCTCTCCGAAATGGTAATTTCCATTCACCCCAATGCCGAAGATTGTATACTTCCAGCCGGCATTACCCCAGCTACGATAGGATAGCTCACCGCCTGCTGTAATGTAACCCAGGTTTCCTTCGAGCTCATAGATGCCGTAATCAGCGCCCACGTAAACGGGGACTCCCCAGCTGGATAAACCAATACCGGCATTGATCTGTAATGCTCCTTTGTCCAATTTGGCCTGGGCAAACATTGCCGCCATGCCAAGCACGAGAACGATCACTAGTAGTACCTTTTTCATTTCTTCTCCTTATCTGTAGTTGTTTTCATTCAAACCGCCCGCTGCACCTATATCGATGTCCACGAGGGCTGCTCAAACGACGTTTTGACTCTTTAATTTAATAATAATGGCTTGATTGCATAAAGCAAATGTTTCCTGCGCCAGCAATGAATCCCGGCAGCGGATTGCCAGCCAAGAGATTTCCGTCTCCGCATCCGGCTATTGGCAAGAAACGCTTGTAAAATCACTCGCTCTTGCTCTGCTTTGTTGTCAAGTAATAAAACGCGGGGATGATGATCAGGGTCAGGAACGAGGACACCAGCAAGCCGCCGATGCTGACCACGCCCATGGATTGGCGCAGTTCCTTGCCGCTGGCGCCGATACCCAGAGCCATTGGCAGCATGCCGATCACGATCGCCAGCGTGCTCATGATGATGGGCTTGAGTTTCGCCTCACCCGCTTCCAGCAAGGCGTCGTGCACATTGAGCCCTTCCCGTCGCCGCAGATTCACATAGTCCAGGATCAGGATGGCGTTGTTGACCACGATGCCCACCAGCATGATGATCGCCATCATGGATAGGATGTTGAAAGTGGTGCCGCTGAGGAGTAGAGCGAGGATCACGCCGATCAGCGCCAGAGGCACGGTGGCCATGATGATCAGGGGCTGGAAGAAACTCTCCAGGATCGCTGCCAGCAGCATATAAGTGAGCAGCACCGCGATGAGGAAAGTGCGCGCCATGTCGGTGACGGTCTCGCCGAGCATTTGCGCTTCGCCGCCCCAAACGACCTGGTAGCCGGGCGGGAAGGGAAATCCGTCGAGGTCTTTTTTAACGGCGTTGATCACGTCACCCATGTTTGAACCTTCGGCAACGTCGGCGGAGAAGATAACGGTCTTGGCGCGGTTGTGGTGGGTGACTTTGTTTGTTCCAGCGGCGAAGTTGACGTCCGCGAGTTGCGAGAGCATATAGGGCTGGCCGTAGATCACGACGGTCAGATTCATGATCTTGTCGGGTGAATCCACTGCCGAGTCGTCCAGAGACAGCTTGATGTCGTACTGGTTTCCCGCTTCCGAGTATTGGGTGGAGACCATGCCTTCGACCGCCCCGTGCAAGGCCAGCGCCAGATCGTAAACCGTGGCTCCAACCGCCGCCATCTGGTCCCTGCGCGGCGTGAGAGTCAATTCCGGACGCCCGCTGCGCGTGCTGGTGTCCAGGTTGATCAGCCCCGGAGTGTTCTTCAGCCGGGTGGAAACTTCGGCCTTGAGTTGTTCCAGGCGTTCGTTATCCAAACCTTGCAGGTAAAACTCGATGGGTGAACCGCCCATGCCCATGGAGGCTTGCGCTGTAACTTTGATGCGGGCGTTGGGGATGTCGGCCAGTTCGCGGGTGAGGATGCCCATCATCTGGTTCGCGCTGTGACGGCGGTCTTTCCTATCCACCAGTTTCACGTCCGAGGACGCCAGATAAGTTCCGGAATCCACAAAACCCGAAGAACCGAGATTGGTGACCACATGTTCGATCTCAGGTATCTTGCCCAGCCGGGCATGGATCTGCTCATAAACTTTGGCGGTCTGTTCCAGATTGTAACCCTGGGGAAGTTCCACTGTGACGGTCAGGTTGCCCTGATCCATATTGGGAAAAAGTTCCAAGCCGACCACGGGGACCAGCGCCAGTGACGCTATCAGGAGCAGCAGCACGATCCCGATGATGCTCAGGCTGTGGCGTTTGGAGCGCACCACCGAACTCAGGAAGCGTTTGTAAAACCGGGCGAACTTATCGAACAGCCTGTCGAAGGCGAGGCCGAAACGTTTGTCGTGCTTGCCTTCGGGAATGATCAGCGACGCCAGCATGGGCGTGATGGTGAAGGCGGTGATCAGGGAAAAGATCGTGGCGAAGGTGACGGTGAGGGCAAACTCCTTGAAGAAGGTGCCCACCATGGAACGCATGGAAGCGATGGGCAAAAACACCACGATGTTGGTGAGTGTGGAAGCCAGCACGGCCACGGCGATCTCGGAAGTTCCCTTGCCGGCCGCTTCCCGCCTGGTGTTGCCCATGTCCCGGTGCCGGAAGATGTTCTCGATCACCACCACGGAGTTGGAAACCAATATTCCCACCGATGTGGAGAGCCCGGTGAGGGTCATGATGTTGAAGCTGAAGCCCGCCCTTTGCAGGAACACAAAGGTGGAAATGATGGAAACTGGCATGGATAGGGCCACGATGATGGTGGAGCGTAGGTCGTGCAAGAAGAGCAGCAGCACCAGCCCGGTGAGCAGGATGCCCATCCAGATGTTGCTGAGGGTATCGTCAACCGTGTCCTTGATGAAACCTGATTCGTCACGGATGATGCGCAGCAACGCACCGGGCGGCAGTTCCTTTTCGATGGCGGGAAGCTGCTTGCGCAGCGCGTCGGCGATCTTGACCACATTGCCGTCGGAGGCTTTGGTAATGGACAGCCGGACGATGTTCTCCTCCAACTTTTTCTCTTTAACGTTGAAGTACAGAGCGCGTGAACGCACTTCCTCGATGCCGTCGGTGATCGTCGCCACATCGCGCAGCTTCTTCATTCCGCCGCCTGCCGGGACGTCGATGTCGCCGATCCGGTCAACACTGTCGAACTGGCCTTTAAGTCGCACGGAATATTCCTGCGAACCGCGCTGAAAGTTACCCGCTGGCATGTCCATGTTCTGTGCCGCGAGGATCTGCATCAACTGAGCCAGCGAAATCCTGTTTTCGAACACCACGCTGTCCTTCAGATTGACCGAGATCTGGNGTTTG
>DAHVPC010000105.1 GCA_027318475.1 Candidatus Cloacimonadota bacterium
GGGTCGGATCACTTGCTGCGGGCTACGCGGAAGCCCAGATCGTTCCTTTGGATGAGGGGTTTGGCGTGGGAGCGGTTGGTTACGCGCAGTTCCCGTGCTTCCTGTTTCCAGGAGCCGCCGCGGATCACTTTGTCCGTGCCGGAATCAGGTCCGGTGTGGGGTAGGTCCATTCCGGAGGAATAACGCAAATACCAATTCCAAACCCATTCGGCGGCGTTTCCGCTCATGTCGAACAAACCCAGGGTGTTGGGTTCTTTTTTCCCTACCCGGTGGATCTTGCCATCGCTGTTATCCGCGTACCAGGCCACTTCATCGGCGGCGTTGGATCCGCTGAACAGCGTGAAATCGCCGTTGATCGCTGATCTGGCGGCATACTCCCACTCCGCTTCGGTAGGCAGGCGATAACCATTGGCGGAAAAATCGCAGGTAACGTTGTCGCCGAGGAATTCATAGCAAGGTTTGAGCCCGTCCATGCGGCTTTTCTCGTTGCAGTACTCCAGGACTTCATAGAAAGTGACGTCGACCATGGGCAGATCCTCTTCGCTGTTGTCCACCACAAAGCCTGGCGTGGCCATCGCCCATTCCCTGCGGGTCACTTCATAGGCGCCGATCTGGAAGGAAGCCAGGGCGACTTCCCGGGGCGGAAATTCGTCGTCATCCGCTTCCGGTCCGATGTGGCCGATCAGCGCTTGGGCGCCGTCTATGGGTATCATGCTCAAAGGTTCGTTCTTGACCGCGAAATCACGGGACGAAGGGGCTATTTCTTCGGAATCGTCCACTTTCGAGAATTTCGGCTTGTCGCTGATGATGACGTATTTAACGATAATGTAGGCCAGGATCAGCAGCGAGATTACCTTCAGGACAGAGAAATACTTCTTCAGTTCGGAGATCTGGCGGGTTTGGACTGGAGGCTGTTTAGGAGCCGCGGGCTGTGTGGGCCGCGGAGACTGAACAGGAGCGGATTGCATCTTGCTGGGTGGAGGAGGCTGATACTGCGTGGGGGTTGCCGCCCTGGGAACCGCAGCCGCGGGGGTTTCCGTAACCACAGGTGCCAGTCCGGGAATCTCCAATTGGCCCTCTGTTTCCGGTGTTTTCGCCGGCGGGGTTTCGGGCTGCGGGGCAGGCTCGGATTCCGCAGTCTTTTGCAGTTCAGGCAGGGATTCTACAACCACTTTCCGCGCCGGAACTTCCGGAGCAGGCATGGCCAGGCAGGACTCGAAGGGGATGGTTTGCTGGATGGACAGGGCTTGCAGCATTTCGGCAGGAGTGGCGAAACGCCTGGCGGGATCGAGCATCAGGCATTTATTCAGGACCGTGAACAGCCAGTGGGGAATCCGCGCGCCCAGGATCTCCGGATCGCTCACGGGACGCTGGAAAGTCTGCTGCTTTTGCTGCGTGGGCGTTTCATGCAGGTCCAGGGACCACGGGAATTGGCCGCAAAGAAGCAGATAGGCCAGCACGCCCAGGGAATAGATATCCGCGCGGCCATCCGGTTCCCGGCCCATGAACTGCTCCGGAGCGGTGAACAGCACTGGATGGAGGCGGTCTTGCGCCGCCTCGGCATATTTCCATTCGGTGGGACCCTTGCCGAATCCGAATAACTTGACGTCGGAGCCAGGCGTGATCAGGATGTGGCTGGGATTCAGGTTGAGGTGCCAAACATGCAGGGCGTGGGCATGGTCAAGGGCGTCCAGCAATTGCAGGATCCACTTCAGCGCGTGCTCATAAGAGATGTCCAGCTTGGGCGTATTGAGCAGAGTGCTGAGCGAAACGCCTTCCACGAAATCAGAGACCATGAACACAGCCGGGCCGTCCTGGAAGATGTTCAGGATTTTGCGGATATGCGGGTGCTGCAGCTGCAGGCCGGCCTCAACCTCGCTCTTCATTTGCTGCAGCAGGATCTGGTCGACCCGCATCCTCTGGACGTTGGTCTTGATGCTCACCAGGTTTCCGGTGTATTGGTTTTTGGCCTTGTAAACGCTGTAGCGCCTTGATTTATGCAGCGTTTCCAGGATGATGTAGGCGTTTTCGCTCTGGTTGCCGTTCATAACTCAGTTCCCCAAATCCTGTTGCCGCGCGAGAATACGCCGGTCAAATGCGAACTGCCCAGATGGTAGGGCAGAAAATTGAGGGAGGGAATGTCCCAAATAGTGAAATCAGCCGATTTTCCCGGCTCCAGCGAACCCACATCGCCGGCCAGTCCAAGCGCGTGAGCCGCGTTGACAGTGGACGCGCAGAGCGCTTCGGCAGGGTTGAGCCCCATTTGCAGACAGGCGATGCTCATGGTGAGGGGCAGTGAGTCGCAGTTGCAGCTGCCGGGGTTGTAATCCGTGGCAATGGCGACGGGAAGACCGCGGTCGATCATCTCTCTTCCCCGGGCATAACTTTTGCTGCGCAGGGAAAAGAGCGTGGCGGGCAGTAACACCGGGATGACGCCAGCCTTGCGCAAAGCCTCGATTCCCGCGTCTGAAGCGGCGCCCAGATGGTCGGCGGACACGCACTCCAGTTCCGCTGCCAGTTCCGCGCCTCCGATCGGTTCGATCTCGTCGGCATGCATCTTCAGGCGCAGGCCATGTTCCCTGGCGCAGTTTAGCACCCGGCGGGATTCGCCGATGCTGAATACATGCGCTTCGGTGAAGATGTCGCAGAATTGGGCGATGCCTTGTTCTGCCACGGCGGGGAGCATCTCGTCGCAGAGGATGTCGATGTAGGCGGGATGGTCGTCCTTGTATTCGGCGGGAAACTCGTGCGCGCCCATGAACGTAGGCACAATGCGGATCGGCAGGTCATGCGCCAGGCGGTCGATCACGCGCAGTTGCTTCAGTTCACTTTCCGTGTCCAGACCGTATCCGCTCTTGGCTTCCAAAGTGGTGGTGCCCTGGCCGATCATCCTCTGAATGCGTTTACGGGCAAGTTCATACAGCTGGTCTTCGTCTGCGGCGCGAGTCGTGGCGATGGTGCTGCGGATCCCGCCGCCGGATTTGGCGATCTCCACGTAGGATTTACCAGCCAGGCGCTGCGCGAATTCATCTTCGCGGGTATGCACGAACACGGGATGCGTGTGGCAGTCCACAAAACCGGGCAATACCACGCTGTCCCTGGCCTGAATGACCTCGTCGGTGGAATATCGGGCCAGGATTTCCGCCGTTTCGCCCACAGCCTCGATGCGGCCGTCGCGGATCGCCAATGCTCCGTCCGGAATCAAGCCCAGGTCGCTCATGGCGGTTCCGGTCCGGGGCGCTCTGCTTCCGCTCAGAGTCAGCAATTGCCGGCAGTGGCAGATGATCTTGTCAACCTGCATCGACGCTCCTGAGCAAAGCCATCTTTCTACCTTGTCCGAACCGGGCTGAAAGTCTTTTATGGACTGGCCGGATCAGTCCTCGGGCTCCTCGTCTGACTGGGAAAAAAGTTCGTCGAACCGGGCGGCGACCCGCTCAAATTCGTCGTCGTCTTCGATCACGCTTAATTCCACGTTCTCGTCCACCACGGTCATGCTCATGATGTCGTATTCCATGGATTCCACTTCAGCCAGGGCGATGTATTGCTTGCCCTCGATCTCGACTACGTCCAGAACCACAAAGTCTTTAGTGGTACCGTCTTCCATGTCCAGGGTGATGGTGTTGTCGTGGCAATCCTCGCTGTCGCAATCGCAAGGGGAATGTCCGTCCCCGCAGTTCTCGCCGCAGTTGCAGCCTTTGGTCTCTTTATCGGTCATGATTTGCTCCTTTGTTTTCTCACCATTTTCGATAGTGGAATTTTGGCAAGCGAAATGTTGCTGGCGCCCTACATCAGGCTCAGCGGGTCGATATCGGCCTGGGCGTGCACGGAACCGGGCGGCGTGTATGCAGCAGTGATCAGCCCAAGCGCTTTGCTGATGGCGGAAGGGCTTTGGCCTTTGAGGATAATGTGCTGGCGGAAAAGGTTGTTCAGGCGGGGAAAGGGCGCGGGGGTCGGTCCCAGGTGGATGAGTTGTTCGCCGGGAAACACCGCCGCCACTTGCAAAACGATATCGGCCAGCGTTCGCATTTCCTGCTCCAGCAAGGATTCGTCGGCACATTGATAGAGGATGCGGGCCAGGCGGTAGTAGGGAGGATAATTCAACCGGTGCCGAAAGGACAGCTCTTCATCCGCGAAGCCCGGATAATCCTGGTTCGCGGCGTGCGTGATGGCATAATGCTGCGGATTGTGGGTCTGGATGATCACTTCGCCCGCTTTATCCGCGCGTCCGGAACGTCCCGCCACCTGGGTGCACAGCTGGAAAGTGCGCTCCGCGGCGCGGAAATCAGGCAGGTTGAGGCTGATATCCGCGTTTACGATGCCCACGAGGGTCACGTTCGGAAAATCCAGGCCTTTGGAGATCATCTGCGTGCCCAGCAGGATGTCCACGTCCTTGTCTTTCATGCGGCGATACATCGTTTTGTAGGAATCCACACGGCGCGCGGAGTCGGAATCCAGGCGCAGCACTTTGGCGGAGGGGAACAAGATCTGCAGGTGCTGCTCCACTTTCTGGGTGCCGGGCGAACCGTAGGAAAAGCTGAAACTGCCGCAGGACGGGCATTTGCGGGGGCTGGGCAAGGTATGGCCGCAGTAGTGGCAGTGCATTTCCTCGCGGTCGCGGTGGTAATACATGCTGATCGCGCAGTTGGGGCAGCTGATCAATTCGCCGCATTTCAGGCACTGCATATAGGAGGAAAAACCGCGCCGGTTCTGGAATAGGATCACCTGTTCCCGGCGTTCCAGACGGGCGTTTATCGCCGCGGTCAATTCATCTGACAGCAGCTGCTGGTCCTGCTCTTCGCCGAGGTTGACGATCCTAACTTCCGGCAGTTTGATCTCCAAAGGACGGCTGGCCAGGCAATGCAGGCTGTATTTGCCCCTGGACTGGTTGTACCAGGATTCCAGCGAGGGCGTGGCGCTGCCCAGGATCACCTGCACCCCTTCCAGTTTTGCGCGCACGACTGCCAGGTCCCGTCCGTTGTAGCGCGGATTGTTGTCCTGCTTGTAGGATTGTTCGTGTTCCTCGTCCACGATGATCAGGCCGAGGTTCGGAAGCGGCGAAAACACTGCGCTGCGCGCTCCGATCACGATCTGGCATTCGCCCCGGGAGATCTTTTGCCACTGCTGCAGGCGCTGACGGTCGCTCAGCTGGCTGTGGCTGATCGCCAGCACGGAGCCGAATTCCGCCTGGAAGCGTTCCACCATTTGCGGAGTGAGCGCGATCTCGGGGATCAGGAAGATGACGCTTCTATCCTTTTCCAAATATTTGCGGATCATGGCGATGTAAACTTCCGTCTTGCCGCTGCCCGTGATGCCGAATAAAAGTTGCGCGGTATGCGCGGAGTCGGTCTCCGTTATTTCCCGGATTGCCGTCCGCTGCTCTTCCGTCAATTCGACGGCCTTGGGTTTGGTCGCCGCATCGTATTGGAAGAAAGAACGTTCCACCTGCTTGGGATACACGCTCACGACTTCCTTTTGCCGCAGGGCTTTGATCACCGCGTAACTGATCAGGTCGCTGAGTTCGGCCAGGGGGATTTCCTCTTTGGGGATCGCCAGGATCAGTTGCAGCGCTTCTTTCTGCCGGGGTGGAAAGCTGTCCAGATCCGGCTCGGGAAGCAGCAGCCGGAGGAAATTGGCGGTCTTGGGTTTGTCCCGGGAACTGAGTTTGCGCTTCAATTCCAGGAGGCCTGCCGCCGCGCCTGTTTCCACCAGATGCAGCACTGGCTTGCCTTTGAGCAGCTTGCGCAGCTCCGATACCCGCCGGAATTGTCCATCAGAGAGGGCTTGCGCCAGGCCAAAATAGCTCTCCGGAACTTCGGCGCCCATCCATCTGACCTCAGCTTCCACGTCCGGGATCAGCCAGGCCGGCAGCATCGCGAAACACGCGCTGCCCAGGGAACTGTGGTAATATTCCGCCATCCATTTGGCCAGCTTCAGCAAGGGCGGGCTGAGCACAGGGGTATCGTCCAGCGCTTCCAGGATTGGCTTGTAATTGAGCTGGGGGTCCGGAGCCTGATCCAGCCTGGATCCGCAGATGCCGATCCAGTCCTTGCGGTTGAAGGAAACCAGCACGCGCGCCCCTTCCGGAATTTCCTGAGCAGAGCAGTAATGGAATTCCTTCATAAGCGCTAAAGGCAGGTGGACAGCGTAGTAATACATGCAGAGATGCTGGCAGGAAAGGTAACTTTTGTCAATGACTAAATCTGCAGACCGGGCGGGATTTGGGTTTCGCGCCTGTTGTGCAATCCAATTCTGGCAGGAAATCCAGCTCAGGCTGGGGAACAAAGGGTTCGTTCCTGACCTAGCAGCTAGCCCCAAGCGTGATTTCCCGACACCTTGACCATTCTTTAAATCACCGTATCATATATTTATTTTGACAAAGGTTGCTCTGACCTAGCCCTTGGGAGTTAGCCTTAATCAAGCCTTAATCACTAGTCAATCACTTCTGAATTATTAACGCTTGATTAAGGCTTGATTAAGGCTTGATTGACTGCAACCCGCCAGGATGACTCGAAGAAACAAAAAAATGATTGACAAACAAACTTGGTTAACACACAATGAAACCCAGATTTGGATTTGACTAAATAACAACGATTTGAGCCTGTAAATGCGAGATTTTGGAGCAGGAGCTGTGCATGGAAATTTTCGGATGAGTTCAGTATCCGAGGTTTTCAGAAGGAGAGTCAGCATGATGAAGAAACAGCG
>DAHVPC010000106.1 GCA_027318475.1 Candidatus Cloacimonadota bacterium
TCAGGCGTTACATTGATGCCTTTACCAATTAAACCAAAACATAAAACCCCATATATCGATTTGAAGCCACAATATCGATATATGGGATTTTGTGTTACGATTTCATGCACCAATTAAGACCTTTACACAATCACCTAAGATCGAGAGAAATCAGTCTAAAACCCGCAGTTATACACAATTCCTGAGAGTTGTTGTCCTAACCACTGGGGAGACTGCATGTTCACTGGGAACTCATAAGCGTAGAGTAAGTGAATCAAAGGAAAATTGGGCATTGACTGATATCCAAGCTTGATAACTGTGGTTACTTGCTCGGTTTGATGAATTTAGAGGACTCAACATCCCGCTCCTGCAAACCGTGGATTGAAACGATGGAGCACAAACTATATCCAAAGGCAATCCGCGAGAATTTACCCCCCCCGTCCTTCAAACCAAGGATTGTAACAGATTACGCATACTTGCGTAACGCAGGAAAGCGTAATGGGCTATAGAGGTAACAGGTCAACAGATTAACAGATGAAAAGAGGTCCACGAATTACACGAATTTGCACGAATGTAAAGGGGAAAAGGGCTGGAAAAGAGTTAAGAGTCGAAAAGTCGTGAAAGGGTGGGAAGGTGGAACAGTGGGGCAGCCTGAACTAAACGCCTAACGCCTAACAATCAATCCATTAACCCGTTAACTTGATCACCGCTAAAAGGTAAAAGCGTGAAAGCGGGGTCAGAAACTGTTAATCTGCTTGCGTTGCGCCATTCATTTTGACGGGGAGCAGCCCTCTGTTGGGTGCTCCATAATGCGCGGCGATCCTGTAAAATCTTCTGGTCAAGTTGGAGGATGTATCCACGAAATAGGTTTGCGCTGTCTGGCCAAGTTCAGTGAAGCCGCCATAGGGGTTGTCGCTGGCGCTGATCGTGTAATAGGAAACCGTGATCGGATTGCCAAAAACATCCTGTGTCACCGGAGCCCAACTGACCAGCCTCGAGGAACCGGACAATTCTATCGCCACCTCAATGGGTGCTTGAGGAGCAATGTTCGAGACCGCCAGCAAGGGCTTCAAGGAGAGGGCGTCATAATACCCGTCGTTATTGGTGGAGTTCTGCCTGGTGCTGATCAACCTGATCCTGATGAACCTGGTACCCGGTGCTGCCGGCCACGTAAACGTTTTCAAGTCCCATTGAGCGGTGTTGGAGCAATTTCCCGTGTCATACGCCGTGGCGATAAAGCCTTTTCCGCTATCCAGGCATTCCACTACAATGCGGGATAGATCGATGAGGGGCGCACTGGCGTAAGACCTCACATATCCTGTAAACTGAAAATACTGGTTGCCGTTGTCTATCCCATAACTGTATCCGGATACGCCCACGTCCTGCTTCAATTCTGCCAGGGCTCCGGCTCCGGCAAAGAAATAGAACTCGCCTTCATAGGGAAGCGGATTGGTGGTGTATCTGGGCGCCCAGTTTGTACCCACCACTTCGTCCCAAAATGGGATCAGTCCATTTATCTGCGCGTCTTCGCAGCCTCCGTTCCTGAGTATTTCGGGTGGCGCGTTGACGATGAGGATCCCGCAATCCGCCACTTCAGACCAATTCTGGGCGGAGTCCTGCAGCCGGGCATAGAGCTTATGCTGCCCCAAACTCAGGGAACCGGTATAGACGTTGGGGGCGGTAAAAATGGGCTGGTCTGATCCGGCGACCTGGGAAAAAGGCGTCGCGAGGCCGATTCCCGGATCGCTATCGATGAAGAACTCGCCTTGGGCGATGAAGTTCTGGAAGGAACTGGCCACGTTGACCAGGATTGCCTGGGGCATTCCCCAAAAACCGGCCTCATCCCTAAAGCGGATGTTCAGCCAATGCGGACCCGCCACCAGCCCCACAGCGCTGATCGGGCCGCTCAGGCTCAGGCTGGGCAATCCGTAGGCGCCAGCCAGCGGGAAGCCGTTGCCAGGCCCGGGATCCGCATCGAAAAAGTATTCGCCCGCCGCGATGTTGTGGCCGGAGGAAAGCTGGTTCAAGGTGAAACTTAGCGTTGACTGGGCAGAGCTGATGTCCGAGATATCAAGATTGTCCGGGACTCCACTCGTCAAAAAGGGATAGGGATTGGTTGCAGCGTTGAAAGAGGCTCTTTGGGGATATCCCAGATGGGCGTTGTTGATGTCCCCAAACTGCGTGGGGCTTCCATTCAGCCTGAACAGGTACACGTTGTAGGGAGGGCTGTTTTGATTGCCCTGGGCTACGTTTTCGTCGATCCGATACACCAACAGCCCGGATCCCGGTATGCCGCCATCGAAGGTTCCGCCTGGCTGTTTGACCCGGTACTCCAGGATGTAGAACTCTGAGGGGGCGTTGGCGGAGTCGATCTTTACGGCGCAATTCCGCGCAGCGTTGGCTGGTTGCAGGGATATGGTCTGCGAGCCGGTTACCGTGGGGATATCCAGCCAGCCGCCATACTTCCATTTGGCGTAGGAACTCATGTGTTGGGGCACATCGGTGAATCTGCACATGATGTCCCAGGTGCCCACGCCGCCAAAGGTTTGATTCCAGGAATCGTCCGCGTTGGCGTCAACGTTATACTTGTAAAGGTCCGGAGCGCCGAAGGTGTGAAACAGCTCATGCACAGCTGTGGCCAGCCCCGAAGTTGAGTTCAACTGGTCTTGCATGAGCACGGTGTAGGCTCCGACCTGGACATTGTGGATTAGCAGGGGATCGCCCGACATGGTGTTGCGATGGCTCCAGAGCATCGCCCCCAGGTAAACGCCTTGCGAGACTTCGATGATCGGGCTTTCCTCCGAAGTTCCCATGATGATCAGGCTGACATTATCCACCAGGTTGTCGCCCGACACATCCAGATCATAGTTGAGGGGGTCGTTGGGGATTTGGCCCATAACGGACGCGACCGCGTTTCTGAGCAAATCCTGGATTCTCGTCATCCCAGTTTCCATGGTGGAATAGCCCTCGGGGTTGTTGCCGTTGACGTTGGGCCGGTAATAGTTGCGGTTGTGCGCTGATTCCTGGTAGGAGACAACGCTGCCTGTGGTTGAAGTGGGGAAGAACTGGGTCTGGACGTTCAAAGAATCGTAACTAACGTCTTTATAGTAGTTCTGCAGGGTCAGGCCCGAAAGTCCGTTGAAGACAGAACCGAAGTGGCTGGAGGGAAGAGGGTTCCCCTGAGGATCGGTAAACTCGGTGAGTTGGTCCTGGAATCTGACGTAAATCACGATATTGTGCATGGTTCCGTTTACCGGGCTTGTCCTGCGCCCAACGTCCGGTTGCCGGAAATAACGGGCTTGGTGGGCGTATAGGTCTCGCAGGCGGTTCTCTGAAACGTTGGCATAGGGCGTGAGGCCATGCTCCCGTGGTCTGTCCTTGCCCACGATCGCATCGGAACAAGCAAGAGTTTCGCCCTGCCTGGCTACATAGACATACCATCCTTCGCTGTTCTTGCCGATAGTAAAGCCGTCGGAATCGTGCAGCCAACTATAGATCTCGTCACCTGAGGCCAAACAGGATACCCGGGTTCCGTCAGGCTGGGTGATGGCCATCGGCAGGTTGCTGATGTAGGCTCCCCAGGCAGGCGCAGCGAGCATTTGGAGCAGGAACACACACAGGAAGATCTTGGGATGGAGTTGCATGGATATCTCCCCGCTACTTGATTCTGCCGGTAACGTCAAGGTTGAAAGTGCCGCCTTGCTGGACTGTGCCGGGTGTGGCTTGCATATACAGGATCACGGGCATTCCGGCTCCCCAGGGATGGGGTCCGCCGAAAATCCCGATGTCGTTTTGGGTTTGGTCGGCATCGGTATAATCGCTGTCGGGGTTTCCGTTGTCCACACAAGGGGACCCAGCGGCCGGGAAATAGTTGTAATAGGGGCTTCCCGAAATATTCATCAGTGCGGGGGATACGCCGACCAGATTGCCTGTACCGTAGGAAATCCCGCCCAGGTTGTTGTCATTGCCGTTGAGGTAAAAGATGTTGTAGGATACCACTCCATAAAAAGGTGAATAGTTTCGGCGGATGCTGTATTCCGTGTTGCTCACGAAGACCGAGTTGAACACATCCACATAGGAACTCATCTCGCTATCGTTCACGTACATGCCTATTGTGTTATCGTGGAAAATGCAGTTGCTGATGGCGCCGTACACGGAATGTAGGGACAGGCTACGGTAGAAATAGACGCCTCTTTCGCAGGACCGGAAGACGCATCCCTGGATATCGACGGTGGAGGTGGCGTATGCGTAAATGCCCACGTTGCATGAATCAAAGATGCAGTTATACACTTTGAGGGTGGGGTTTCCGCTCACTATCTTGATGCCGTCTCCATCGTTGCTTTGGAAAACGATGTTCTTGAGCGTCAGCGTTCCCCCCGTAAGGGATATTATCGTTTGGCTGTTGGCGACAAACCAGGTGGAACTCAGCGTCGTGCCTTCGATGACCAGGGTTTTCGCGCCGCTGACCAGTTCGCTTGGCTGGCTGAAGGTGTAATCTCCGGGATACACCCGGATCACGTCCCCATTGGATGCCGCCGCGTAGGCCGCCGCAAGCGTGTGATACTGGAACAGGGCTGGATTATCGGGCAGCAGAAGGTTAACGGTGAAGACCGTGCCATAGGATAGGGAGAAAAACAAAACAAACAACAACGCCAGCATGACTGTTTTCATAATTACCTCTTTTTTAGAGTGCGGGGATATGTTCAGCATCCTTTATGGCCAGCACATATGTGAAAGCCAAAACCAGGTTGACCCGGATTCCGGAAAGCATCCGGCGGCCTTCATTACTGCGGTCATTGCAAATCAGCCGCCAATTGCATGATTCGGATACCGTTATACCAGGTCAAGGAAATTTTTGGCTCTCTTTCAAACCGAGTGGGTGAGCACCGGAGGTGCGATAGATGATAGCCTGGGGTGGAGCGAAGCGGAACCCCAGGTAAGGGTACGATGAATATTGCAAGCCCTGGAGGGGCGACACATACAATCCCTACCCCAAGCCATAACGTTAAGCTATGTTGAACATTGTTTCGCCCTTCCAGGGCTCAGATCATTGCTACATGTTTTCCTGGGGTTCCGCTTCGCTCCACCCCAGGCTATCATCTATCGCGCCTCCAGCGCTCAACCTCTTTGTTTGTCTGTTGTTCCTTTTTGTTTACCCACCCGATTTGAAAGAGAGCCTAATTTTTGATCGCAACTGCCGGGATGTGCCCTGGGGATTATTTACGCGCGATGCCAACTTCTGGAAAACTGATTGCCAGCGTGCGATTTCCGACACAGAGAAGCAGAAAACAGCGCTGCAACAACAGAGAAAAAAGACCACTGAAAACAGAGAGGCAGAGAGGGGGGGGGCGTAATCATGAGTTGAGAGTAGAAAGGACGTGCAAGGGAGGAAAGGTGGAACAGGATCGCGGCATAACCCAGCTAACCCGTTAACCCGTTCACCAGCCGAGTGGATCAGGGGTGGAGGACGGTTTTTGTAGCTGCTAGAGTTCATTCCGGATCCCAGGCAAAGGCTTTGCCCATGCGGAGATGGCTGGCGATGTAGGATCGCAGCGCGGGATCTTCCTTGCCGGCGGCGTTCAGCAAACGGGTCAGGGCGGCTCGGACGCTGCGTCCGGATTTCTGCGAAGGCGGGGCGAAGTTGCGGATCTTGCCTCCAGGCGCCACGCAGTCGCGCAGATAGGCCTGCAACTGGCCCAGTTCCAGGGTCAGGAGTTTGGCGCGGGCTTTACCGCAGCGCGGCGAAGCTAAGCGGGACTGAACAGCGGTTATCCTGGCCCTTACTTGCCTGAGGGTTTGTTTGTCGCAATAGGGAATGCCGGATTCCAGCAGCAGCGGCGTAAGGTTCACGGGGTTGGCCGCCGGGTTGGCAGCTCCGGGATCGTCCAGTTGTTCGGGCGAGAAGTCCTGTCCGGGGTGGTTCAGCAGTTGGACCAGGATCCAAGCGCCCAACAGGTGGCGGTGCCGTTCCAGAAACGAGGCCAGGCCAGGTTTCGAGGCAGGATGATCACGGGGAAACAGGAAGCCTTTCCAGAGTTCGATCCGGGGTAGGTTGGCCGGAAGGGGTTGCCACTCCGTAGAGGTGATGGAGTTGAGCGGTGTGGTTTCCGGTTGGGCTGCAGGATGCTGTCCGGGTTCAGGTTCGGTGGGCTGGGTGTCGTCGGGATCGCCGGCATGTCGCATTTCGTATCCTCCTTGTATTGTTAGCATAGATAAATATCTGGTGTCGCCGAAACTGCGGTTTGATTGGCAAGTTCATTTCGACCACGCGCGCCATAAAATAGTAAGCAGAATTAAAGTCAAGAATTATTTAGAATAATTATTGGGTTTTGTGGTGCCATACCAAGCGGGCTTCAGTCAAGGCTATATGGCGTAATGGCTTGACTTGGTGGAGCAGGAGATCTTGTTGCGCAATCCGGAGCGTAGTTCCTGATCTGGATGCAGTTACACTTACTATTGGATCCAGCGGAGGAAATTCCAGTTTCATTCCAGTGAAGCAGATTCGGGTTTGGGGGGTGTTTCTGCCCAAACGTGTAAAACCATCCAAACAATCAAGTTGTCAGGATCTTGTGAAGCACATTGAAGGGCGTGACACCATATGGGGTAGAGGGACTTGTTGAGTTAAGAG
>DAHVPC010000107.1 GCA_027318475.1 Candidatus Cloacimonadota bacterium
ATGATCACCCCAACGCAAGCCCAGTAAGCGGTTTGGACTTCCATCAGTAGTTTACAAGCTGGCGCACCCTCTTGGGCTTACCCACCCGCTTTCAAAGAGAGCCTCTTTTTCGCTTTTACTCTTTTTCACCTTTCAACCTTTCCACTTTTTCACCATCCACTTTCTCCACTCTGGCGTCACGGCGTCCATCACTTCTTAATCAAGCCTTAATCAAGCGTTAATAATTAAGGCTTGATTAAGGCTTGATTAAGACTTGATTAAGGCTAATCCCCCAGGGCGTAACGGAGACAAACTGGTAAAATCTTGCATATCAGATATAAAGATCGGATTGAAAGAACAATGCTCTGAACTGGCGGTTTATATTACTGTTTAACAATCGATAAGCAACGATGTTTTCACTATCTGGGTGGTTGACAGTTAGACCATGTTTGGAATTGTCTCGTAACTGCATATCCAGCATATGATTACTCAATTTACGGTTACATATTCGGCAACTTATTTTCGCGGAAATTCAAGGCAGGAAAAGTGACTCTCTAAAGCATTGATAGATATGCAAATAAAAAATCGAAATTATCTCGGATTGTTCTTGACAGAATCCCCCTATCTAACATTATGGCAACCAGATATGGGCATGTTTGCCGAGTCTGCCGGCGAACTCGCGGTAAGAGTCTGGTCAACATAGATTTAGCATATAGGAGAGAATAGATTATGCCTGATTCAAAGTATGATGCCAAAAACATTAAGGTGATGAAAGGTTTGGAAGCGGTGCGCAAAAGGCCCTCGATGTATATCGGCGGGACCAGCGAACGCGGCCTGCATCACCTGGTTTACGAGGTGGTGGACAACTCCATCGATGAGGCCCTGGCTGGATATTGCGACCAGATCAAGGTGACGATCACCAAGGCCGGTGAGGTCGAGGTAGACGACAATGGCCGCGGCATTCCGGTCGATATGCACGAAGAGCTCAAAATGCCCGCGGTGCAAGTGGTTATGACGGTTTTGCACGCCGGCGGAAAGTTCGACTCCAATTCCTACAAGGTTTCGGGCGGCTTGCACGGCGTGGGCGT
Organism: Candidatus Cloacimonadota bacterium; assembly: GCA_027318475.1. Classification (GTDB taxonomy): domain Bacteria; phylum Cloacimonadota; class Cloacimonadia; order Cloacimonadales; family Cloacimonadaceae; genus Syntrophosphaera. The sequence continues at coordinate 1,068 of DAHVPC010000107.1, forward strand.
TTCGGTGGTGGTGGCGCTTTCCGAGTATCTGGAAGTCCGGATCCACAAAGACGGCCAGATCTACTACCAGCGCTATGAGCGGAGCCACGCGGTCACCGGCCTGGAAATCCAGGGGCCGACCAATCGCCGCGGAACCGTGATCAAGTTCAAGCCTGACGACACCATCTTCGAGACGGTGGAATTCAGCTTTGATTATCTGACCACACGTCTGCGCGAACTGGCCTTTCTGAACAGGGGTTTGCGCATCATCCTCAAGGATGAGCGGACCGACCGCATGCACGACTTCAAGTACGACGGCGGGATCCGGGAATTTGTGGAATTCCTGAACCAGAACAAGAAACCCATGGGCTCGAATCCCATCCACGTAAGCCAGACCAAGGACGGACTGGATCTGGATCTGGCCCTGCAATACAATGAAGGCTATCAGGAAAACATCTTCAGCTTTGCCAACAACATCAACACCACTGATGGCGGTACCCATCTCAGCGGCTTCAAGACCGGCCTCACCCGCGCCGTCAACACCTACATTAAAAACGCCGATCTGCTCAAGAACGAAAAGGTCAGCCCCGGCGGAGAAGACATCCGGGAAGGCCTGACCGCGGTGGTCAGCGTGAAGATCTCCAATCCGCAATTCGAAGGGCAGACCAAGACCAAGCTGCAAAACAGCGAGGTGGAGGGTTTTGTCAATTCCGTGGTCTATGAGAAATTGATGACCTATTTCGAGGAGCATCCCGCCGAAGCCAAATCCATCACCATGAAAAGCATTTTGGCAGCCCGCTCACGCGAAGCGGCGCGTAAAGCCCGCGAACTCACACGGCGCAAATCCGTGCTGGAAAGCGGTTCCCTGCCGGGAAAACTGGCGGATTGCACGATTACCGACCCTGCCCTGACCGAGCTGTTTTTAGTAGAGGGTGATTCCGCCGGAGGCAGCGCCAAACAAGGCCGGGACCGTGCTTACCAGGCGATCCTGCCACTTTGGGGCAAGATGCTCAACACCGAAAAAGCCCGCGTGGACAAGGTGCTCAACAACGACAAGATCTCTCCGATCATCCTGGCCATCGGAGCCGGGATCGGCCAGGACTTCGACATCACCAAGATCCGCTACGGCAACATCATCATCATGGCCGACGCGGATGTGGACGGAGCGCATATCAGCACTCTGCTGCTGACCTTCTTTTACCGCTACATGAAGCCCCTGATCGAGAATGGCAACGTCTACATCGCCAAACCGCCGCTGTTCCTGGTCCGCAAGAACAAGCAGAAGCTGTATGTGTTCTCGGAAGAGGGGCGCGACGCGGCGATCAAGGAACTGGGCGAGAAAGGCGTTTATGTGCAGCGTTACAAAGGCTTGGGCGAAATGAACCCCGAGCAGCTGTGGGAAACCACGATGAACCCCGAAACCCGCACCATGGTGTCCGTCAAGATGGACGACGCCATCGAGGCCGACCGGATCTTCACCATTCTGATGGGCGAAGAGGTCGAGCCCCGCCGGGAATTCATCCAGGCCAACGCCAAATTCGTCAAGAACCTGGATATCTAAAGGAAGCTGGAGAAAAGAATGGACGATAAAACCAAGATAATCAACGTACAAATAGAAGACCAGATGCGCCAGGCCTACCTGGATTATTCCATGAGCGTGATCGTCGCGCGGGCTTTGCCGGATATCCGCGACGGCCTCAAACCCTCGCAGCGGCGCATCATTTTTGCCATGCACGAGCTCAATCTTTCGCCCGGCGGCCATTTCCGCAAATGCGCCAAGATCGCCGGCGACACCTCCGGCAACTACCATCCGCACGGCGAACAGGTCGTGTATCCCACCCTGGTGCGTCTTGCCCAGCCTTGGAACATGCGCTATCCACTGATCGACGGCCAGGGCAACTTCGGCTCCATCGACGGCGATCCGCCTGCAGCCATGCGTTATACGGAAGCCCGGATGCAAAAGATCACGATGGACATGCTGGAGGAACTGGAAAAGGATACGGTGGATTTCAAGTCCAACTATGACGAAACCCGCAAGGAGCCGGAAGTTTTCCCCACCCGGATCCCCAACCTGCTGGTGAACGGCTCATCCGGAATCGCCGTGGGCATGGCCACCAACATGCCGCCCCACAGCATATCCGAAGTATGCGACGCCGTGATCGCCCTGATCGACGATCCGGAGCTGGATGCCGAGGGACTGCGCAACTACATTCAAGGACCGGATTTCCCCACCGGCGGCTACATCCTCGGCACTGACGGAATCAAGGAATATTTCCAGACAGGACGCGGCAGACTGCTGATCCGCGGGGAAGCGGATATCGAGCCCAGAAACAAGGAACAGGATTCGATCATCATCCGCTCCATCCCTTACCAGGTGACCAAAACCGCACTCATCGAGAAGATCGTGGAACTGGTCAAGGAAAAGCGGATCGACGGCATCAGCGACGTCCGCGACGAATCCGGTCGCGACGGCATGCGCCTCGTGATCCACATCAAACGCTCCGGCGACGCTAACACCGTGCTGAACCAACTCTACAAATACACCCAGTTGCAAACCACTTTCGGAGTGATCAACCTCTGCCTGATCGATGGCGTACCGCAGGTCGTGAGCATGAAGGACATGCTGATGAACTTCATCGAATTCCGGCACGACGTGGTGCTGCGCCGTACCCTGTTCGAGCTCAGGAACGCCGAGGAGCGCCTGCACATCCTGGAAGGATTGAAGATCGCGCTGGACCATCTGGACGAAGTGATCGCCACGATCCGCGCTTCGCAGACCCCTCCGGAAGCCAGCGAGCAATTACAGGCCAAGTTCGGCCTCTCCGAGATCCAGGCCAAAGCCATATTGGATATGCGTTTGCAGCGCCTCACCGGACTGGAGCGCGAAAAGATCGAGACCGAATACCAGGACCTCCTCAAAACCATCATCCGGTTGAAGGAACTGGTGGAAAAACGCGAACTGCGCATGAAGCTGGTCAAGAAGGAAACCAAGGAAATCCGGGACAAATTCGGCGACGTCCGCCGCACCAAGATCCTGCACAACTACAGCGGAATCCTGAACCGGGAAGACATGATCGCCGACGAATTGATGGTGGTCACAATCACCCACGACGGCTACGTGAAGCGCTTGCCCATCGACACCTACAAGGTCCAGCATCGCGGCGGCAAAGGCCTTTCCGGCTCCAACCTCAAGGAAGAGGATATCATCCAGTATATCTTCGTGGCCTCCACGCATTCCTACATCCTGCTCTTTACCGACCACGGCAGATGCTACTGGCTCAAGGTCTTCGAGATTCCTGAAGCAGGCCGCACAGCGCGCGGCAAGGCGATCGTGAACCTGGTGCAGTTCCAGGAAAAGGAGAAGATCCGGGCTTTCGTGACCCTCAAGATCTTCTCGCCGGAAGAGAATGTGGTGATGTGCACGCGCAACGGCACGATCAAAAAGACCGCGCTTTCCGCCTTTAGCCGTCCGCGTTCCAGCGGCATCCTGGCGATCAAACTGATGCCCGGCGACGAGCTAATCGACGCCCGCATTTCCGAAGGCAACGACGAGATCATCCTGGCGACCAAGAATGGCTTCTGCAACCGCTTCAGCGAAAAGGACTTCCGCAAAACCGCCAGATTTACGCGGGGAGTGCGAGGGATACGCCTGCGCGACGAAGATTACGTGATCTCCATGAGCATCATTTCCCAGGAAGACGTGATCGAAAACGGCACACCCAGCGGGAAAACCATCCTGGCCATCAGTGAAAACGGATTCGGCAAGCGGACCCTGATCTCCGCCTACACTGCCACCAGGCGTGGCAGCAAAGGCGTGATCACCCTCAAAACCACTTCCCGCAACGGTCATCTGGCGTCGCTGATGTGCGTTGACGAAAAGGATGACCTGATGATCGTGACCCAGGACGGCATGATCATCCGCCAGAAAGTCGCCGATATTTCCAAGATCAGCCGAAACACCCAAGGCATCAAACTCATCAACCTCAAGGATAAGGACAAGGTCCGCGACATCACGGTCATTCCTGAAGATCCGGACGATGAGGAACTGGATAAGGAAGCCGAGAAGATCAAGAACGCTCCGCCTCTGGAGGATATCATCGCCGCCGGGGAAGACAACGATGAAGAGCCTGTCGATGAGATCGAAGAGGAAGAGCAGGACGACGATTCCGAAGACGACAACGAGTAAACAGAATAGACTGCAGATCCCCCTCTTCATTTGGAGAGGGGGATGGAGGGATCTGAGATGAAAGTGAGCCTGACCTTGTTGATGTTGTCCATGCTACTTTTGGGCGGATGCATCATCAAACCCTACCTGCCCGTTCCGGACCCAGCCTACAGCGTGGAAAACCGCTATGCTATCCTGCAATCGGACAGCCTGCAAATCTTTGTGCGGCCGCAAAGCTACAGCGGAGAAGCGCAAGCGGTAGGAGCCGATTTCTTCAACCTGTACATCCGGGTCAAAAACATCTCCGACAGGCCGGTCGCCTTGAAGGACACAGGATTTAGCGTGATCGCCAACTCCAGGCAATACGACTACATCCCCCTGCAGGTGGTGCTGGGCAGCATTCAAAGCCTGTATCTGATGAGCCAGTATCAGGATCCCTTTTCTGCCACGCAGCCTGACACGCAGAACCAGAATCTGATCCTGGCGCGGGAACAATACCTGGAACTGGTGAAGAACTATTTCAGTTTCGGCGACATCCTGCCCGGCGGGATCAAGGAAGGCTACCTCTTCTTCGATGACAATATCGAAAGATACGATAGCTTCAGTTTGGATGTTTTGGGAACTAGGGTGGCATTCCGGAAATAGATTCCTCTTCCAGGCACCAGTATTCCTCCATTCATGGAGATTACTTAAAAATCAGTAATCATTCCCGCCTGGCTCCCGTTACCACTGCGCCGTGATTGCGCGCTCATTGCGGGTAAAGCCTGCAGTGACCGCGCAATGATGGCGTAATCGTCACCGCAGCGATAACCCGGGCAGTGAGTACCTACTTGATCAGCGCGACTTTCCCGGTCAAGACCTGGCTGCCGCTCCTCAGACGGTACAAGTAGATCCCGGTTCCCACGGCCCTCTGCTTATCGTCCAAGCCGTTCCAAACCAGACTGTGGGCGCCTTTGGCCAGATCCGCAGAACACAGCTCGCGGATTATCTGGCCACGCAGGTTGTAAATCTCGAGCTCCACTCTGCGGCTGGTTTTCAGGTCAAAGGAGATGGCGGTTTGAGCCGTGAAAGGATTGGGCGCGGCGCTTAGGCTGTGAACTTCCGGAGGATTCAAGCCTTCCTCCAGCGCAACGTTGGGGGCTTGTAAAAGCAGTTCGATGGCGGCGGCGCCCTGCATTCCTCTGCCCAAGGCATCGGTCCAGGGGCGGTCGGGTTCCGTAAGCCAACTGTGGCCGCAGCTGGCATTGACGTCAAACACGATTTTTTGGTACTCGAAGAGATCGAGGATCACGGCAATCTGTCCGGACAGCGGAGTAAGGCTGCTGACGATGTATTCAAAGCGTCCGTCCATCGGGCACATTATATCG
>DAHVPC010000108.1 GCA_027318475.1 Candidatus Cloacimonadota bacterium
CGCCTGGGGCTACGACGCCCAGGAAATAGCGCGCGAAGTGCCGGGCATCGACCTCTTCATCGGCGGCCACATGCACCGCGGCGTCGCCAAACCCTGGATCGACCCCTACACTCACACCATGGTGATCCAAGGCTACGCCTACGGTTCAAACCTCGGCCTGATCACGCTCAAGATCGATCCCGAGACCAAAACCCTCAGCGGCTACGAGACTCCCGCCTTGCGCGAAGGCATCATGGTTACCCTCTTTGAGGACCAATTCATCCCCGATCCCGAGATTTCCCAGAGCATCGAAGCCCAGGTCGCCGTCGCCGAAAAAGGCATGGACGAAGTCATCGGCACCGCCGGAGTCTATCTTTCCCGCACCAACGTGGACGCCCAGAGCCTGATGGGAAACACGATCACGGACGCCATGCGCAACGAGGTGAACGCCGATTTCGCCTTCCTCAACCTGGGCGGAGTGCGCGCCGACATCAAGAGCGGACCGGTCACCTACCGCGACATTTTCGCTGTGATGCCTTTCGACAACATGGTCGTCAGTTTCAAGTGCACCGGCGAATTCCTGCGCCGCATCATCGAAACCCGCGTGGAAGGCTCGCGCCACGGATTGGTGGTCTCCGGAGCCAATGTGGTCTATTCTAAGAAACGCCCCAATTTCGACCGCGTAACCTCGCTCAAGATCGCCGGACAGCCCTGGGACCCGAACAAGATCTACACCTGCACCACCACCGATTTCCTGATGCAGGGCAACGCCGGGCTCACCCTTCTGGCTCAGGTTCCCGAAGCGGACATCACTTTCCATCAGATCAATCTGCGCGACGCGATCGTCAATTATTTCCGGAAAAACAGCCCCGTCCGGACCAAGATCGACGACCGTTGGGAGCGCGACGATAATTCTGTTCCAAGCAAGGAGATGCTGCCATGAACGTTGCCATAATCGTTTGGTCCGAGACCGGCAAAACCATGCTGCTGGCGGAAATGGCGCGCGATAAACTCACCGCTGCCGGCCATCAGGTGGTTCTCACCCGGCTGCAGACCACCGCCACCTTCGACGCCAAGCACAACCTGCCGGAAAAGGACATCAAGTTCAGCAATCTTCCGGATATCAGCAATGCCGATCGTGTAGTGATAGGCGGCCCGGTCTGGGCTTTCCGTCCCTGCGCCACTGTGAAGAAAGCTGTCAGTGAACTGGGCGCGCAGTTAAAGGGCAAGACCGTCCTCATCTTCGTGACCCATGCCTTTCCCTGGGCTTGGCTCACCGGTACCTCGTCCGCGAACACCTTGCGTAGAATGGCGGCCGACCAGGGCGCTAAAATCCTGCCCGGAGTGGTGCTTTCCGGTTCCCAGAAGAAAGACCAGTCCAAATATCCAACAGCGGCCGAAAAAATCTGCGCCTTGCTGGGTTGACGGATACGCCTCAGAGTTCCCAGTAAAAGCGGAAATTCGCCAGTAACTCCGCCAGAGGCTCTTTACCAAGGAGTGGTTCGCGCAGGATCAACTGCCTGATCAATCCATCGGTTGCGGTGGAACCCTGCAGACGTGACACCCACAGCACATGGTTCATGCTGCCCAGGATTTTGCTCAGGACCAAGGTAGCGCAGAGCTGGTTCAGGCTCAGATTCTTCAACCATTCTCTGGCTTCAGCGGTCCTGAATTGACCAGGGCTGCTCTTTCCGCTTGGTTCCGCTGGCGCGGTTCCAGACGGTGCTTCATCCCGGATCTCCCATTCAAACTTGAGATCGAGATAAGTCAGGATCAGCCGCACGATGCGGCCGCGCGGATAATGCTGGACCAGATCCAGCCTCGGATAGTGGAACAATAGGACCGAGCAGCGGTTTTCCGGGTCTTTGCCATACTGCTCCAGATGCTGCACCAGCCTCTCAGCCAGGCATGACTGCTCCGCTGTCACGGGGTTGCCCGCGGGTGTGCAGAGCGTTTGTTGGTCTTCCCACAAGTGATACATACCGTCCTTGAACATCGCCTCATACATAAGTTCCTCCAGCATTCAGGCTACATCAGGCGCTCCCAAAGGTTCTGGGGTCCGTCCCAATGGACGGTTCCAGATTTAGTTACAGACGTTGAGGGGCGCAAAGAGGCCATGCCGGAGCGAATGGATTGTGCGGGACGATATGAATCCCAGAACCCGGACATAGACTTCCTCCCCTAAGTGTTTCCTAATTCGGGCCAACCTTCCAATAAGGTCTTTATCCGCGGGGCACGGAATATTGTCAAGCAAAATTTCGATTGTCCCGCTCAGGCGTAAAATAGGATACATTTCACGCCGTGTTACCCAAGCAAAACCCGGTTGCGCTCCCGGGGGCTGCAGTCAATCACTTGTCTATCACTAGTCAATCAAGCGTCAATAATTGAGAAGTGATTGACTAGTGATAGAGAAGTGATTGACAGATAGAGGCGGGCACGGAGAATGGGCCAAAATACAGGAGGATGACATGAAAGTCACTGTTAAAGAAGGAATTAAAGGGTTTTCCGGAAAACTCGACGGAGCGATCTATTATTACCATCCGCGTCTGCAGCGCACCTTGATGCGCCGGAAGCCGAACATGCCGGCGCAGCCGCAAAATGCCCAATACCGCACCATCAGCCGCCAGATCAAGGCGCTGAACCCTTCCGAGGCCTATCGTTACGATTTCAAGACCTATTTGTCCCTGCTGCAGGACCAGGACTCCAGCGTCCGGGCGCCCAGCTGGTATTGCCTGTTCACCAAAATGCTCTGGGCGATGGCCAAAAAATACCCGCAAACCGTGGATTTGAGCACCATCACGCGACAGGACATCCAGTCCCACAATCTGCCCTGCCGTTCAGTCAAGGACGCGGTCGCCGACGGCCTCTTGCCCATGGTGACGAATTGGCAGCTGCTGGACCACGAGATCTGAGCTCAGGCACTCAGGTCGGGAATGTCTTGACAGATACGCCGCCCAGCTTTTTTGGACGGCAAACGCTAACATCTCAAAAGATCAAGGACTTGAATGAGTTTCGAAGCTGAATTGAAAGTGATCAAAAGGGCGGTCGATGAGATCATCCCGCTCGAAGACTTGCTGGCCAAACTGGAGTCCAGCGCCAAAACCGGCACTCCCCTGCGCATCAAATTCGGGATCGACCCCACGGGCTACGACGTCCATCTGGGCCATCTGGTGCCGATCCGCAAGATGCGGGATTTCCAGGATCTGGGGCACATCGGGGTGATCATCATCGGCGATTTCACCGCCCAGATCGGCGATCCCACCGGCCGTGACGAATCGCGGCCGCCGCTCACCCATGCAGAAATCCTCGCTAACAGCGAGAAGTATATGGAGCAACTATACACGGTCCTCAAACCTGAACAGACCGAGGTCCGCTATCAGAGCGAATGGTTCGAGCCCATGGGCATGAGCGACGTGCTGAAACTGATGGGCAAGTTCACCCTGGCGCAATTCATGGCGCACGATACCTTCCGCACCAGGTTTGAGCAGGGTTTGGCGCTGGGCTTGCACGAGCTCATGTATCCCATCCTGCAAAGCTACGATTCCGTGGCAGTGCGCAGCGACGTGGAACTCGGCGCCACCGAACAGAAATTCAACATTCTGTGCGGCCGCGACATGCAGCGCCATTTCGGCCAACCCCAGCAAGTGGCGGTGCTTTCGCCCATCCTGACCGGAACCGACGGCGTGAATAAAATGGGCAAATCCCTGAACAACTACATCGCCGTGTTCGATCCCCCCGGCGAGAAATTCGGCAAGGTGATGTCCATTCCGGACACCTTGCTGCTGAACTATTTCAAGTACGCCGCCAATGCCGACGAGGAAGTCCTCGACGAGGTGAAAAGCGAGCTGGCCAAGGGCACCAATCCCATGCTGCTCAAGAAACGGCTGGCCCGCGAGATCGTGGGATTTTACCATGGATCGGAGGCCGCAATCGAGGCGCAGAAAGGGTTTGAACAACTTTTCTCCCAACGCGAGATTCCTGCTGAAATGCCGGAATATCTGGTGCCCGCCTCACCGGTCCGCATAACGAAATTGCTCACCGACAGCGGCTTGTGCGACACCGGCGGCGAAGCAAAACGCCTGATTCAAGGCGGCGGAGTGAGCATCGACGGCGTAAAGGTGGATTCCAGCGAAGCGGAGATCGAGATCCGGGACGGCATGGTGCTGCGCGCCGGTAAACGCAAGTTTCTGCGGCTGAAAAAGGCCTGAGCATGGGGCAATTCGAAGCATTGCTGGCGCGTTATGGAGTGAACGTCCTGGTGATCGGACTCGTGTTCTATTCCATCATCCTGCATGAGATCAGCCACGCGCAGGTTTCGCTCTGGCTGGGCGACGACACCGCCAAACGCACAGGACGCCTGAGCCTTAATCCCTTCAAGCACATCGACTGGTTCGGAACGGTGATCCTGCCGCTGCTGATGTACTTCACCGCGGGTGTGGTCTATGGCTACGCCAAGCCGGTGCCCCTCAATCCCTACAACTACCGCAACCTGAAGCGCGACACGGGCTTGACTGCGCTGGCCGGACCTGCCACCAACCTCCTGATCGCCATCCTGTTCGCCCTCTTCTTCCATCTCAATCCGGGCGCTATGTTCATCCAGCAGGTCTGCCTGTATGTGGTGTTCTTCAATCTGCTGCTGGCATTCTTCAACCTGATCCCGATCCCGCCTTTGGATGGATCGAAGGTGCTGGGCATGTTTCTGACCGACGAAGCCTATTTCAAATGGACCGCGCAGGAACGCAGAGGCATGCTGTTTCTGTTCGGTTTGATCATGGTTTCCAGTTTGCTCAGGCTGAACATCGTGGGACGCCTGATCATGCCGCCGATCGCTTTCGTGATGGGGCTGCTGGGGCTGGGTTGAACGCCCGGCATTGATACTGAAAATAAAATAAGACACAAGGATAGAGAAAATGGACAAGACAAAACTTCTGGAACAAGTGAAAAAACAGGGCATTCAGGCCATCGACCTTAAGTATTGCGGCCTGGACGGACACTGGTATCACATCACTTTCCCTGCGCGCAGGCTGGAAAACGTTTTGGAGCGCGGCGTGCCTTTCGACGGATCGTCCATACCGGGCATGCGTGCCGTGGAATCCGGCGACATGGTGCTGATGCCGGATATCGAAACCGCGCATCTGGATCCTTTTTACGAAACCCCGACCATGCGCTTCATCTGCTCCATCTGCGACGCGGACAACCGCCAGGGTGTGAAGAAAGACCCGCGCAGCGTGGCGCTCCGGGCTCAGGAACTGATGCTGGCGACCGGCATCGCGGACAAGAGCACCTGGATCCCCGAATTGGAATTCCATCTCTTCGACACGGTGGAATTCAACAGCGACGAGTATTCCTCCGGTTACACAGTGACCTCAGCAGAACACAAAGACGCGCTGCCCTATGATTTTGAAGACGACGACGCCGTGGCGCAGCAAGGCCGCAAGGGCTATCACATGGATACGCCCTTCGACCGCTATTACGAGGTGCGCCAGGCCATCGTGAACCGCATCGAGGAGCAGGGCATCAACGTGCGCTACCACCATCACGAGGTGGGCCTTTCCTCGCAGCAGGAGATCGAGACCGAACTGCTGGCCTTCCCCAAGATCTGCGACGACACGATGGTGATGAAGGACATCATTCGCCGTACCGCGCTGGAATTCGGGCTCACGGCCACCTTCATGCCCAAGCCGGTGTACAACCAGGCGGGAAACGGAATGCACTTTCACATCATGCTGCACAAACGCGGCAAGAACATCTTTTACAAAAAGGGCGGCTATGCCGATCTTTCCGATGCCGCCATCTGGTTTATCGGCGGGATCCTCAAGCACGGACGCTCTCTGGTGGCCTTCACCAATCCCAGCACCAACAGCTTCAAGCGCCTGCTACCGGGCTTCGAAGCGCCGGTGAAACTATTCTACGGCCTGGCCAACCGCAGCGCCGCCATCCGCATTCCCCGCTATGCCAATACTCCGGAAAGCAAACGCTTCGAATTCCGCACCGGCGACGCCACCTGCAATCCCTACCTGGCCATGAGCGCGATGCTGCTGGCTGGTTTGGACGGCATCATCAACAAGATCGACCCCGCCAAATACAACCTGGGACCCTTCGACGACAACGTCTTCGCCTGGAGCGAGCAAAAGAAAGCCAAACTGCTCTCCATTCCCGCCAATCTGAAGGAAGCGCTGGAATGCCTGGAACAGGACCACCAGTATCTGCTCCAGGGCAAGGTCTTCAACGAAGAACTGATCGAATCCCACATCAAGCATAAGTTGCTCGAACACGAGGCAGTTAACACGCGTGTGCATCCGCACGAACTGCTACTCTACTACAATGTGTAAAGTTCGGAATGATTTGTGCTTTCAATTAGCCAAATACAATTCTACCCAATAGAGGTATTGTCATGAAAAGAGCACTACTAGTGATCCTGGCCAGCTTGGGCGTTTGCCTTGCATTCGCAGCTGGGAGCGATTACGCGCCCACTTATTACAAACAG
>DAHVPC010000109.1 GCA_027318475.1 Candidatus Cloacimonadota bacterium
GACCTGGATGAAGTCGCCGCGCTCACGCGCAAACACCGATTCGTCCTTGATCCGGCGTTTGTTGTCCAGTTGGACGTCGCATTGCGCGATGATATACTTCTCTTCCTGAGCGGCGTCGAAGAACTCGTACTCGTCGGTCACCCGGCCATCCACCACCTTGCGGTAGGGTGTTTCGATGAAGCCAAAACGGTTGATGCGCGAATATATAGAAGGTGAGACGATGAGCCCGATATTGGGGCCTTCTGGCGTCTCGACCGGGCAAACCCTGCCATAGTGGGAGGCATGGACGTCACGCACTTCAAAACCCGCGCGTTCACGGGTCAAGCCGCCGGGCCCCAAAGCTGAAAAGGCGCGTTTGTGCCTCAAGGCAGCCAGAGGATTGGTTTGCTCCATGAACTGGGAAAGCTGGCCGGTGAGGAAGAACGACTGCACCACGGAAATCAGGGCGTTGCTGTTGACCAGATCGTGGACGGTAATCTCGTCGGTGTTGGAAATGGCCATGCGTTCCTGAATGATGCGCGCGACCATGGAGAGGCCCGATTTATATTGCTCCTGGAGCAGCTCGCCCACAGTGCGGACGCGCCGGTTGGAGAGATTGTCGATGTCGTCGATCTCGTCGAGGTCGTGGTAGATATTCACCAGAGTTTTGAAGATGCTTACAAAATCATCCACGCAGAGGGTGAGGATCTTGGTGTCGACGTCGATCCCCAGGCGCGAGTTCATCTTGTAACGCCCAACTTCGCCTAGGTTGTAGCGTTTTTCGTTGAAGAACATCCGGTCGACCAGCTGTTTGGCAGCTTCGAGGGGGGCGTCTTCGCCGGGACGGATCAAACTGTAGATCTTTTTGAGAGCCTCTTCCTGGTCTGCGGTGGGATCTTTGGCGATGGTGTTTTCCAACACCTTTCTGGCAATCTCGAAATTGTAGTCGATGACCTTGACCTGCTTGACGCCCTGGGCATCCAGGGTGGCGATCAAGGCGTCGGTGACCTGCTCATTGGCCAGGGCTACCGGCTCGCCGCCCTTCGCAGACGCGATGTCGGCATACAGATGGCGGCCCTTGGCTTCTTTCAGCTTGAGCGTTTCGCTTTTATAAAACACCTTGCGCAGGTCCTTGTTCGTGGAAAGTCCGATTGCCCGCAGCAGAATGGTGACCGGAAGTTTGCGGCGCTTGTCGATATGCACATACATCACATCGTGGATGTCGATATCGAATTCCAGCCAGGAACCGTTGTAGGGAATGACCTTGGCGGAATACAGGGTTTTGCCGCTGGGGTGCTTTTCTTCGGAAAAGAACACACCGGGCGACCTCTGTAATTGAGAGATCACTACCCTTTCCGCGCCGTTGATGATAAAGGTGCCCTGTTCGGTGATCAGGGGAATTTCGCCCAGAAACACGTCTTGTTCGATAGTGTCCTTATGCTCGCGCACCCCTTCGTTCTGTTCATAGATACTCAACCGCATCCTGGCTTTCAGGGGGGCCTGGTAGGAAAGGTTCCTTTCCCGGCACTCGTCGATGGTGTATTTTTCCTGAAGCACGCTGTACTCGGTGAACTCCAGCAGGAAGTTGCCCTTGGTGTCCTCGATCGGGAAAATGGACTCGAATACTTCCTGCAGCCCTTTTCTTTCCCGGCGTTGGGGATGAATGTCTTTTTGCAAAAATTCGTTGAACGAGTCCACCTGCATCGCCAAGAGATTGGGAATCTCCACTTCGGGGATCCCAAGCTCGGCAAATCTTCCGGATATTCGGGAAAAACTCTTGATCTTTCTCAAAAGTTCACTCCTTTGCGGTATCTAACCGTTGACTTGTATAAATTGTTCGCTCAATTGAGATGTGCATGGCAGCACTACAACCTGATGTTGGGTAAGGATCGGGGTATCGCTGGATTCAGTGAAATGGCAAAGGGTTTAGACGCAACTTGTCCAAAAAAAGTCCCGGGGGACTTTTTTTGGACGTTGCTAACGGGATGAAGCCCCTTATTTAAGTTCGACAGAAGCACCAGCTTCTTCGAGTTTCTTTTTAACAGATTCGGCTTCTTCTTTGCTGACTTTTTCCACGACCATCTTGGGTGCGCCGTCAACCAGGTCCTTGGCTTCTTTGAGTCCAAGCTTGGTGATCTCGCGAACCACTTTGATCACGTTGATCTTCTTGTCGCCAGCTGCGGCCAGAATGACGTCAAACTCGGATTTTTCTTCTGCGGCTTCCGCGGAACCAGCAGAAGGAGCAGCGGCGACGGCGACGGGAGCGGCGGCGGACACGCCAAAGATCTCTTCCATTTCTTTGACGAGTTCAGAGAGCTCGAGCACTGTCATTTCTTTAATCAGGTCAATTACTTGTTGTTTTTTATCGGACATTTTTCCTCCAGGATAGGATTATCTTTGTTAACTTGCCTGTTTACCGGCAACGGCATCGAGCGCATAGACAAATTTACGGATGATGCCTTGGGATACACTCATGAAGTTGGTGAGCGGAGCGTTGAGACTGCCCAGGATCTTGGCCAGCAGTTCCTCGCGAGAGGGCAGGGCGGCCAGGGATTGCAGCTGGGCGCGGCTGAAAACCTGCCCGGAGACGAATCCCGCCTTGAAACTGGGAAAGGGTGCTTCTTCCATCACATCTTTCATGAATTTGACGAGAACCCTGGCGGGCGCTACTTCGTCGGTGCTGCATACAGCCACGGCGGTCGGTCCCTTGAGGTAGTCGTCGAGCTCGTTTATGCCCAGATCATTGAGAGCTATCTTGATCAGGGTGTTTTTCTGGACCAGGTAATCCACCTTCGCGCTCCGGAATTGGTTGCGCAGCAGGTTTACCTGTTCCACGTTGATTCCCTTGTAATCCACCAGTACGATCGCTTTGGCGCTGGTCAAACGTTCTTTCAGTTGTGCTACGATGTCTTTCTTGCTAGTTTTAACCATTGCTCATACTCCCTTAGCTTTTTGCTTCCAAGGTCGCGCTTGCGATCTGCAGTTTGATGCCGGGGCCCATGGTCGTGCAGAGGGTGATGCTACGGATATAGACTCCCTTCAATGTGGCCGGGCGGTCTTTGAGCACCGCTGCCAGCACCACTTTGAGGTTGTCTTTGAGCATCTCGGCCGAGAAGCTGATCTTTCCCGCCAGGATGTGCAGGTTGCCAAATTTATCGACACGATAGGCGTATCTTGCCGCCTTTGGCTTCCTCCACAGCTTTTCCCACGTCCATGGTCACGGTACCAACCTTGGGATTGGGCATCAGGCCGCGTGGACCCAATACTCTTCCCAGTTTACCGATACGTCCCATCAAAGTGGGTGTGGTGACCACGACGTCGAAATCGAACCATCCGCCCGAAATCTTTTCCACCAGGTCATCCAATCCTACGTAATCGGCGCCAGCTTTTCTGGCTTCCTCTGCCTTTTCGCCTTCAGCAAAGACCAAAACCCGCGAGACCTTGCCCGTTCCATGGGGCAGGACCAGGGAGTTGCGGATCTGCTGATCGGCTTTACGAGGGTCAACCCCCAGATTGAAGTGGATCTCGACGGTCTCGTCGAACTTGGAAGCCGGGATCGACTTCAAGATCTTCAGAGCTTCGTCCAGCTCGAACCTTTTCTGGCGGTCATACATCGCATAGGCAGTGTTGTACCTTTTACTATGTTTCATTGACTCTCCTTACGAATATTATCTCCTGCACAGGGGGATCAGTCTTCGACGACCACACCCATGCTCCTTGCAGTGCCAGCGATCATACTCATAGCAGATTCAAGGGTATTGCAGTTCATATCCTGGATCTTGAGCTGGGCTATGGAGCGCAGCTGATCCCGGTTGATCTTGCCCACTTTCGCTTTATTGGGCGTGGGAGAGCCCTTGGCCAGGCCGGCCTCCTTCTTGATCAGGATCGACGCGGGCGGCGTCTTGATCTCGAAGGTAAAGGATTTATTCTTGGCGACGTAGATCACCACGGGATATACCATCCCGGGCTGGTCGCCGGTTTTTTCGTTGAATTGGCGGCAGAATTCGGGAATGTTCACTCCTGCCTGGCCAAGCGCGGGACCCACTGGAGGAGCCGGGGTCGCTTTGCCAGCCGGCAGTTGCAGCTTGATCACCGCTACGACGTCTTTGGGTTTTGCCATTGTAGTTCCTTTCTCTTTATCTAAAAATCTTACTTGCGGATCAGTTCCACCTGGGTGGAGCTCAATTCGACCGGCGTTTTACGGCCGAACACGGTTACTTCGATCACGAGTTTGGCGCCGTCGTCAGCAGCCTTTTGCACGATCCCTTCAAAATCCGTGAAGGGGCCGGTGATCACTTTCACCATATCCCCGGGCATGTAGGCAAAGGTCTTGCCGGTATCCTTTTCCCGATCCGCGATGCCCAGCAGCCGGTTCACTTCTTCTTCGTCCAGGGGCACGGGATCCTTGTGTTCCTTGGTCTGGCCCAAAAACTTTGTCACCCCGGCGATATTGAGGATGTAGGTGCGCAGTTCCGGGGTCAGATCCGCCTGGATGATCACATAACTGGTGAACAGCTTGCGTTCGCGTTCGACTTTCTTGCCCTCGCGGATGATAAAGGACTTGCGAACAGGCACCAGCAACTGACCAACGCAGGCGCTGAGCTCGGTTCCTTCCAGCCCTTTTTCGATGGCTGTTTTCACCTTGTTCTCATGGGATGAGTAGGTATGGATCACATACCAATTCATAACAGACGCGATCCCTTAAAAAACCAGATTGACTAATTTGCTGAAACCGAAATCGACCAGGCTCAGAAAAATCGCCACGATTCCGGAGATCACGATCACCACGACCGTTCCTTCCTGAATGTCGGCTTTGGTGGGCCAGGTCACCGATTTCATCTCGGTGAGCACATCGTGAAAGAAGCGGGAAATTCTCTCGATTATTTTCTTCATCAGTTTACCATGACACTTTGCTTGTAACTGCCGGAGCCGGTTTGCCCGGCAGGCTGGTGTGGCAGGACAGGCAGGAATCGAACCCGCAACCCCCGGTTTTGGAGACCGGTGCTCTACCAGTTGAACTACTGTCCTGCAACATATATTCAGCGTTTAGCGCTGTTTGTGCGGTGTGTGTTTCCGGCAGCTGGGGCAGAACTTCTTCAGCTCCATGCGGTCCGGATGCTTGCGTTTGTTGCGCGTGGTAGTATAATTACGGTTTTTGCAGGCCTCGCAAGCAAGGATGATGATGTCTCTCATTTCTACTTACCGGGGTTTTTACTCGAGGACTTTGGAAACCACTCCGCTGCCGATGGTGTGGCCGCCTTCGCGGATGGCGAAGCGCAGTCCCTGTTCCATGGCGATGGGGGTGATCAGTTCGGCATTGATTTCCACGTTGTCGCCGGGCATGACCATCAACACGCCTTCAGGCAGTGAGAGGGTTCCGGTCACGTCTGTGGTCCGGAAATAGAATTGGGGGCGGTAGCCGGTGCGGAAAGGCTTTTGGCGTCCGCCTTCATCAGCGGTCAACACATAGGTCTGGCCGATGAATTTGGTGTGCGGGGTGATGGACTTGGGTTTCGCCAGCACCATGCCGCGTTCCACGTCGGTCTTGGCAAAGCCGCGCAGCAGAACGCCGATGTTGTCGCCGGCCTGGGCTTCGTCAAGCAGTTTACGGAACATTTCCACACCAGTGCAAGTGGTTTCGACCGTCTCTTTGATACCCACGCGTTCGACCTTGTCGCCGACTTTGATCACGCCGCGTTCCACGCGTCCGGTGGCCACGGTTCCGCGTCCGGGAATGGAGAACACGTCTTCCACGGGAAGCAGGAAGGGTTTGTCGGTGGCGCGGTCAGGCAGCGGGATGTAGCTGTCGACGGCGTCGATGAGTTCATAAATGGATTTGCAGTCAGGGCAGTCCCTGTTGCCGCAGCCATGCTCCAATGCCTTTAAGGCTGATCCCTTGATGATGGGGATCTTGTCGCCGGGGAATTCATAGGCGGTTAAAAGTTCACGGAGTTCCAGTTCAACCAGTTCGATAAGCTCAGGGTCATCCACCATGTCTACCTTGTTGAGATAGACCACGATGAAGGGGACACCGACCTGACGGGCGAGAAGGATATGCTCTCTCGTCTGTGGCATGGGACCATCATTGGCGCCAACAACCAGGATTGCTCCGTCCATCTTAGCGGCACCGGTGATCATGTTCTTGATGTAGTCGGCA
>DAHVPC010000010.1 GCA_027318475.1 Candidatus Cloacimonadota bacterium
GATAGATGACGTTGGCGGGTTCGTTAACCAGGTCGCGGGCCATGTTGGTGGCTTCGGCTAAGATGCGGCCTTCCAGGATGCCCCGGTTGATGTGCCGGCCGGTTTTGGGATTCAGGGCCAAATGGACCGATTCGATGGTGGATTGCTTGCTTTCGCTGAGGTATTTGTCGAAGCGGTACTCGGTAAGCAAGGCTGCCTCCGCCAGAATGTGCCCAAAGTTCAATTCCCCCACTGGATTGGTGAATCCAGGAAAGAGGAATATCTCTTTGGCTTGCAGTTTAAGCGCCGCGCGGAATCCCAGGGCGAAGAGGTGGCGCAGTTTATCGCAGTCCAGGTCGTGGGGGTTGCCCACTCCGCAGAGGATGATGTTGCTGCGAAACTTGGCGTGGATGATGGGGAAGCTTTTCATGGCCGCGTATTCGAAGCTGTAGTCTTCCTGTTTGATGATCACGTGGACGGCGTTGATGACGTAATCAGGCAGATATTCGATGCTGTGGATATCGCCCTTCTCGCCGTGCATGATAAACACGGTGTCCATATGTTCGGTAGGCTTGCGGAGCAAGTCGATTTTCATGGTTATCTCCTTGATGTATATTTTAGTATGTTCAAAAATCTTCGCTCAAACTGAGATAATAGGTGGGTTTGGAGTGCGAGGCAAAATCCGTCATCCAGACCACGTCAAAGCGCAGCAGCAGAAAGCCCAGGTCCAGCCTGGGCCCGCATCCATAGCTCAGATGGAGGTCCCGCAAAGTGCCGTTGTCGGCGCCGCGGAAGTTCTTGTACTCGTCGAAGACGGTCCCCAAGTCCGCGAACAGGGATCCCCGTACATTGGGCAGTGTTAGCGGCAGGGGAAAGGCCAGGCTGAGGTATTCGATGAAGGGAAAGCGCAATTCGGCGGCCAGCAGGGCTTTCTTCTCCCCGCTCAGGTTGCCGGTATAGCCCCTAACGCCGTTGTAGCCGCCCAGATCGAAACGCTGGGCCAGAGAACCTGTGCTGATGCCGCCCAAAGCCCGCAGGGCAAAGGAATAGCGCTTGCTGAACAGGGTGTAGCTGCGCCAGTCCAGATAGTTGGTCACATAGTCGATTTTACCGTTGGCGAGGGTGGCGCTGAGGTTGTAGAAGGCACGCCAGCCCAAAAGCGGCCCGGTGGGTCCATAGAGGGAATTGTCGTGGACCAGCCTGAGCCCCGGAGTATAGACATAGCTTTGCCCCAGATCCTCGTTGGGGCTCCAGTGGCCGGTGTTTCCGGCGGGGTCGTCCCAGATCCAGTTGGACTGGTAACGGCCTCTCTGATAAACAAGGTGGTCCAATTCCACCCGGAAGAAACGGGAGAAGGGATAACGCGTGAGAAAATACAGCCCGCTCTGCCTTTCCCGGAAGCGATAATAGTCGTCCAAGCCGGTCTGGACCTGGCGGACGTACACCTCGTCGAAGAGGTTGAATACTCCCAGGCCATAGTCCGTCCTCCGCTTCAGAAACAGGTAGGAGAGCAGGAGGTTGGAATCCTCCAATTTGCCCGCGATCTCGGCCTGGACGCCGATCCCGTGGTTGCCCATCAGGTCGCTCAGGCTCAGTTCAACGTAGCCGACAGTGCCCACGCTGGGCGAATAAGCCAGGCCGCCCCAGAGGTTGTCCAGGGCAAATTTGGCGCGGTAGGGCTTGCTCTGAATTGGTTTTCCACGTTGCAGCGGACGGTCGTCGTAGCTGTAGTCCCGCACCAGTTGCAGGGAATCTTCGGGGGTGAATTCGAAGCCGGCCGGTTCTCCCAGGAACGGATCGCGGAGTCCGTAGGCCGCGGCGGGATTGGTTCTGGAGGGGCGTTGCTTTTCCCTTTTGCCAAAGTAATCCAGATTGCCCAGGTCGATCCCCTCCAGCAGCTTGTCTTGCGGATCGCTTACTACAGGGGGTTGGGCAGGCGTGAAGGACAGGGTGTCGCTGAGCCCTGAGGCAATGTAGATATCCCAGGCTCCATCGAAATAGTTGGCAAGCAGCAGTTGTTTGCCATCGGGAGCCAGGTCAGAGCAGAAAACTCCGGCCAGAACGTCCGTAACCCTGGCCTGGCCTCCAGTCGCACGGTCCAGCGCGAAGACGTTGCTGACGCTGTCTTGGGATGTGACATAGAGCAGTTTGGCGCCGCTTTGGTCCAGCTGGGGAAAACTGCAATTGCGGTTCGACCAGGTGTGCTGGACAAGTTCCCCGTTTTGCAGGTCCAGGCTGAAGATCTGGGACACCAGGCCACCAAAGAAGCCCTGGCGTTTTATTAAATCTTCGCGGCTGCGTTCCGAAGCGAAAACCACGCTGGCTCCATCGGAGGCAAAGCGTGGCTGGGCATCGTTGTAGAGGTCATTGGTGAGTTGGCGCAGTTCGGCGGTTTCCAGGTTGTACAGATAGAGGTCGCACTGCATGCCGATCTGACCGGCAAAGACGATGCTGCGACCATCCGGCGCCACGTCCGCTTCGTAGATGGCGTCGAACTGCTTCAGGGGAAGGGTCTGGACTATCTTTCCCTTCTCCACGTCCAGGATGTGGATGCGGTCGCCCCTGGAAGTCTTGGCGGCAAAGGCGACCCTCCGATTATCCGGAAACCAGCTTAAACTGGAGCGGAAATAGTAGAACTCCTCCACTTTTCCAGAGGACTCGCCGGCCAGGATCTTGCGCGGTTCCGCCAGGCCGTAGCGTCCCGCCATCCAGATGCTGTAGCGGCCGCTGACCGTGCTGAAATACACATAGCGTTCCCCATTGGGCGAAAAGCGGGGCATGAAATTCAGGTAGGAGCCGTCTTTGTCGCTGTCCGTGCGCCGCTCCAGTTGTTCGTTGGGAATGCCGTGGGCCGCCATCAAAGGGTAGAACTGGCGCTTGAGCTGAAACCGCCATCGTTCTTCCAGGTCTTCAAACTTGAGGCCAAAGACTTTCCGGGTGGCGCTATCGAGGTTGCGGACAGAGCGCAGGGCGTAGAAATATTCTGCGACCTTGGAGCGTCCCCAGGTCTGGGCTATGTAAGCCAGAAAACTTTCACCCAACCGGTAGGCATAGTAGCCGTTCACATTCTCCAGGCCGGGCAGCTTGTCGTTCACCACCATGTCGTGGATGAACATGTTGTTGTAGTCGCTTAGTCCGCCCATAGAGAAGAACTCCGGCAGGCCTTCGGAAAACCACATGGGCAGCGTTTCCAAACTTAGGGATGCAAGCGAATTAAGCGCGCTTTTATCCAGGGTGTTCAGGTAAGCGTGCGTCAATTCGTGGGCCAGCAGCACTTCGAGGTCGCGGTAGCTGCCTTCGAAGGGGATGGCCACGCGGTTGTGCAAGCTTTCGGTAAAGCCTCCCACGCCCTCTGGCAACAGCGGATAGATGACATTGGTGTTTTGAAATCCGGACTTGCTGCGGTAGATGATGAGCGGGATGCGTGAGCCGGCGGGAAAAGTGAGTTCGGATCGCAGCAGATAGTAAGTCTCCTCGGCCATCAGAGCAGCCAGTTTGCCGAAGGAATCGGCCTGGGCGGGAAAATACACGTCGAAGTGCATGGTCTGGATCTGCGACCACTCTTCGGGCTGGAGGTTAAGTTTGTTCTGGCCGAAAGTGTAGGCTTGCAGCCCGGCCGCAAAAACCAGCAAGAGGATCAGGAGCAGTCCACGGCGTTTCATGCCATCTCTCAAAACAGGCTGAAGCGGACGTATCTCTTGGGATTGGCCTTAACGTCCCGGATCAGGGAATCCAGGCTGGCCACCGAGTTTTCCAGCTTGGTATACAGCATGTCGTCCCGCAGCAGTTTGCCCGCGGTCCCCTTGCCGCTGTTAAGATGGTTCATGGCGTCGCCCAACTGGTTGGACAGGATCTGCAGACTATCCAGGGTCGAGTTGATGTTCTGCATCGTGACGGGAGCCGAACCCAGCATTGAAGCCACTTGTTCCGAATTGTCGTTCACCAGCTGCTTCACCTGGTTGGTCATTTCCTGGATGCGCTGCAAGGTAGCCGTGATCTCCGCGTTGGCGCTCATGGCCAGGCCGTCCACGGAACGCACTGCCAGATCCGCGTTGTCCAGCAGTGTCGCCGATTTGGCGATCATGCCCTGTTCGCTGCGCAGTTCCTGCAGGATACCGTTCAATTCATCGATAGTGACGCCCGCCTTGGACATCATGCCCGCGAAGCCCACGGGCGTTTCACCCGTCTGGACGCGTCTCAGGTCCAGCGTTCCCGGGCCTGTGCCCTGGGCCATGTTCAAGGTGGCGCCGCCCATCAAGCTGTTGGCGGCCATAAAGAACCTGGCGCCTTCCCGCAGCACGATGTCGCGGTTGATGCTGGCGGTTACCAGGATGTCGCTGCTCCGGGCTACGATCTTTTTCACCCGGCCGATCTCCATGCCCCGGAACATCGCCTTGTCGCCCACTTCCAGCCCCACAACGTCGCTGAATGAGATCACAACGTCGTGTTGGGCGTGAGCGGTGATGCGGCTGCTCAACCAGAGATAGCCTACGATCGCGATGGCCAGGATGATGATGGTGAACAGGCCGACCCGCAGCTGTTCTTTATATAGTTTGGGATAAAACTTCTTCATGCTTCCTTCAGGTTTTCAATTGCTTTTTTTCCGCGGCGGGAAAGAGGATGTTGTTCAGGATCAGTCTGTAGCCGGGCGAGTTCTTGTGCAGTTCCAGGATGGTTTCCGGATCGCCGATCTTGTGCTGGTAATCCTCGGGATCGTGGCCTCCATAAAACGTGAAGGTGCCCTTGCCGATATTGCCGTGGATGTATTTCACTTCGTTCTGTCCGGGCACTTCGGCCAGGATGATCACGCTCTTTTTGACCTTGTCCTTGAAGAAGGAGGTCGTCTGGCCCAGAAATCCGTTGATCACGTTCACGTGGCACTGCGTGAGCATGGTGGGCACGGGATCGTATTTGGCGGAGAAGTCGAAGAGCTGGAAGTAATCCGCTTCGGCGCCTCGCAGCATGGAATAGTCGCTGGCGTCGATATCGGAAAACTCATATTCGTAGGGGTTGGTTTTCAGCGTGAAATTCTCGAAGGCGTAGCAGCTGCCGAAGTCCAGTTTGCTCTTGTATAGGGGATCGATGCCGTCGCCGTCGATCAGGCCGTCCACGATGTCCACGCCATAGGCAGCGCGCGCTATGTCGTAAGTATCCGTCGCCGCGCACATGGCGAAGAGGAAGCCCCCGTTGAACACAAACTCGCTGATCTTCTGCGCCACGGTCTGCTTGAGCTGCCAAACCTTGGCGTAGCCATGTTTGGCGGCCATGGCTTCGTTCACGCGGACGTCGTTTTGATACCAGGGCATATGCCTTTAAGCGCCAAAGAACTTGCCATACTGTCCGGTGAAATCCTCGTGATGCAGATGCAGCCAGTCGTAATCGCCCAGTTTCCCGTCCAGCACCTCATCGTCCCAAAGCCGGTCATAATCGATCTCGGCATATTCCAGCGCCATCGTCACAGCGTCGTCCCAGGGCAGCGTATTGGGCGGAATGTAGATGGCGATCGCCGGCTCTTTTTCCAGAACCACGGCTTCCATATTGGCCGACTGGATCTCGGTGAGAATAGAGGCCACCTGAGCCGAAGACACCACCTCGAACCGCACGCCCCGGATATTGCACAGCGCGGCCAGCGCTTCGGCTTCCGGAAGCAGGAACGATCCGCCGCGGTAGTTGAGCAGCCATTTCACCACGGCCTGCTCTTTCAGCGCCGCGAAAGCCACGCCGTAGGCCTTCAGATGGTTGCTCTGCGTGGCATCCATCGGGATCAGCAGCTCGGCGTTGAGCAGCGCGCAGCAAAGCAGGGGCAGCAGCAAGAGATACTTGATGTGTCGCATGGGCGATAACCTGATAATCCTCTCGATCCTTTTCAGCAGGGGTTTTTCCCCAATTTTACTCATAAAACAACCAAAAACCTCAAACCACCCTCTGGCTGTCAAGATAATTTTCACGCGCGGTGGAAGTTGAACCCTTTACTGGATTGGCGGCGACTGATAGCGCAAAGCGCAGATTGGTAACTCAGCGGAATATCTGCTCGCTGAAAGGCACACCCACGGAAAGGCCTAAGATAAACACCGCCTTGGATTTGCGATTCTCTGCCTGCGGCACGAAGGCCACTCCCAGTTCATTGCTGACCAGCAAATCACCCAAATGGAAACGCAAATTCCCGCTCACACTGCCCATGAATGCTGCATGGCTACCCAAGTCATGGGTTATCGTCGGCAGGTATGATTCGCTGATGACCCAATTCATCTTGTAGCGGGCGTAGGCCAGTCTCGCGCTCAAGTTGAAAGTGGGATCCACCGCGGAATACAGGGAGTCGGATTGCAGTCTGGTGCTATATATGAATGGCAATTCCCAAACGCTGGACTGTCCATACAAATCCTCGCGGGAAACCCAGGGCATGAACCAATCGATCCCCGATTCATAAAACACATTTTTCCAGCCGGTACTGAAAATGTAACCGGGCTGCACCGCCAGCGCATCTCCATCCCTGCGCCACACGACCTGTTTCCAGTTTACTGTATAGCCCTTGCCTGGCCCTGCCAGAAACGCTTTTCCCTCCAGGGATGCGTCGCGGTAAACTTTCCAACTGCCGATCAGGCCGACTGCCAGGCTCAGGAAATGTGTCCGGTCAACGTAACCCAGTTCGTCGAGTTCCTCCAAGTCAATGCCTCCGCAGTTCTCAAAGGCAATCCCGGTTCCGGCGAACAAACCCAGGCTGGTGATAGGTTCAGCGGTTCCGAAAATCGGGCCGGGAATGTCGCCCAGTCCTGCCAGTCCGGAAACCGCCAGGCACAAAGCAAAACAACAGCGCCAACGAATCTGCATCTTCATCGCTACTCCTTTGGGCTTGAATGGAATGGCCGCCGGCTTATGCTTGCCGTTAACGGCGCAAAGATCAACTTTGGATCATTCACCAGCGTTAACGGGCATACTTGGCGAAAAGCGATTTCCTGTCAAGGTAATATTCGCCCATCGGAATCCTGCGCAGGCAAAGCAGTCTCCTAAGGGGCAACCACGCCGTTTGGCACGTCCTGTAAAATGGTTATACTATCTGATAAAAACAACAATGGAGAATACAAGTGAAACATATCATAACGACAATCATCCTGCTGGCCCTGGCCACACTGGCATTTGCCCAGTTTTCCCTGGATCTGGAAACCGGGGTGGCTTTCACCGGCTACAACGACGTCCGCATCCCCAACAACGCCACCCAGTCCATGTTCTCTTTCAAGGACGACCTCACTTCCAAGCCCGTGATGTACGGACGCGCCAACCTGCACTGGCTGGTCACACCGCGCCACGAAGTCTCGCTGCTGGCCTCGCCCCTCACCACCAGGCCCGCCGGCACCCTGGATCAGCCCATTGTCTTTCAGGGCAAGACCTTTGCCGCCGGCAAAAAGATCGACGCCGTGTACCGTTTCAACAGCTACAGGTTGCAGTATCTCTACCGCCTGAAGAACCAGGCCGGCATCTTCCGCGCCATCGGAGTTTCGCTGAAAGTCCGCGACGCCATCATCTCCCTGGAAAATGAGGATGATTACGCCGAAAAGACCGATCTGGGCTTCGTTCCCCTCATCGGCTTCGAACTCGGCTACGATTTCACCGACGACCTGGGTATCCTGCTCAAAGGCGAAGCCCTCGTTTCCCCCACCGGCGAAGGCCGCGCCGAAGACGTGCTGCTGGCCGCCACCTACGACATCGACGACCGCTACAGCCTCTGGCTGGGCTATCGCATTTTGGAAGGCGGCGGCGACGTGGATGAGGTGTACAGCTTCGCCAATATCAATTACCTGAGCATCGGAACGCAGATCAGATTCTGAACTAAAGCCTTATTTAAAGACGCTCCAATCGCTTAGCCAGCCCCAGGAAACACCGATTCCCGGCTTTACTTTGACATTTTCGTCAATTGGGATCAAGCGGATCACGACTTCTGGGGTGAGCATACAGTATTTACCCCGGAATTGGAAATTCACCCCAACCGAGCCGGTAAATACATCCGCGGTGCCCAGGTCCCGGGTTGTCTCTATGGCGCCCCACCCTCCATAACGCCCCCTCAGGTGCATTTTGTTATGGGCATAAGTCGCTTTGGCGCAGGCATTAAAGGTGATCTTAGGGTATGGATGTTTGGCGCTGACCGGGAATTTATGGGTCCAAATGACCGGAAGTTCCGCGCCCAAGGCCTGGGAGTTGAGTGTGTGTATATACCACAACTTCACCGGATAGTAATTCAGGTCCAGTCCTCCGGAAGTTGAAATAAATCCAGGGCTCAGGGACAGGATGTTTTCCCCCTTGCGCAGCAGCACCTGCTTCCAGTTCAGTTTCGCGGCTACCCCATGTTTGGACAGGTATCCGCACAGGCCCAGTTCGCCATCGGAATACACCCTGAGTTTTACGTTCATTCCCACTACCCTGCCGGTGATCCTGTCCTGGTCTAATTCGCTGATTTGATAGAGTTCATCTGTGATCAAGTTGCCCTGGTTTTCCAGAGGGACCGCAGGGCCGACAAATAAACTCACTCCGCTGAGTGGTTCCGCGCTTTCCAGAAAGTAACTGGGCAGAGCGGAAAAAGCGCCCAACGTGATACTTGCCGCACCCATCAAAAGGCAGGCCAACAGACATTTGAACCTATGCATGGCATCTCCTCTGCGCCCCGTTTTTTTCGCGGGATCCGTATTTTTCCTGGATAGAAACCGGATCCGTCCGCACCTGGTCTAAACCGGGCAAAGTAATCTATCTAAACATTGGCATCCAGAACAGGCCTGAATTATATCGATCCATTAAAAATGATCTTCAGTCTCGTTCAAAGGCATTCCTATCGCTGAGCCAGGCCAAGGAAACGCCAAACCCCGGCTTGCCTTTGAACTTGTTATCACCAATGGGAATCAAACGGATCACAAGTTCTGGAGTAAGCGCCCAGTGTTTACCTCTGAACTGAATGTTTCCGCCAACCGAGCCGGTAAAGACATCCGCGGTGCCCAGGTACCGGGTTTCGTGATCAGGGGACCACGATTTATCCTTTCGGAACATCTTGTTCCTGGCATAGGTCGCTTTGGCGCAGGCATTAAAACTGATTTTCAATTTTGGATCGTCAGCGATGACAGGGAACTTATGGGTCCAAATGACGGGTAGTTCCACTCCCCATGCTCTAGAGCGCAGTTCATCCCAGAACCCTAAATTCAGTTTTCCAGATGTAATAAAAAGTCCCGGACTCAGGGACAGGATATTGTCCCCCTTACGCTGCACCACCTGTTTCCAGTTCAGTTTCGTGCCTGCCGAATATCTGGACATGTATTCGCACAGATCCAGTTCAGCTTCCGAGTATATCTTTAATCTTATATTCAATCCCACTATACTACAAGAAATCCTGTCTTCGTCAAGCTGGTCATATTTAGAGAAATAGCCCGGGATCAAGTCTTCTTGGTTTTCCAAGGGTACCCCCGACCCGATGAAGAAACTTAGCCCGGTGAGCGGTTCCGCGCTTTCCAGAAACGAACTGTGCAGAGCGGACATAGCACCCAGCGTGATACTTGCCGCACCGATTACAAGGCAGGCCAGCAGACTTTTGAACCTATGCATGGCATCTCCTCCGTGTCCGGATAATCTGGACGGATCCGGGCGCGATCTGAGCGTCTGGGGCGGGCAATGCCAAAACCTCTGAGCTTGCCCTACTCCGCTGCCAGAATGCACGTAGTTTGTTTTTAAGTCAAGCTAATTCTGGCTTTGATTGCAGTTGTTACGATCAATCCCGGCAAAGCCTTGTTCAGCCTGGCTGGCGCGGTTTCCGGGCAGGCAAAGGTTGCCCAAATGTTGTTCCGGGGGCTCTGGATTCTGCCTGCCAAAACCGGGGCGCCCTTGGGGGTTAGCCTTAATCAAGTGTCTATCAAGCCTCAATCACTTCTCAATAATTGACGCTTGATTGACTAGTGATTGACAAGTGATTGACTGCTAGAAGCGGGGCTCAGGTAGGAGATCAGTAAGGGGAAAACAGGCAATAAATATGGTTAATTAATTATTGGACAGGAAAATACAGAATTACAGCGGACGCAATTGAGGCTCAGGGCAAAGGCAGCAGGACGGAATCCAGAACCTGGCCGTCCAGATCGTAGGCGGTACAGAGCAGGGAGCGGCCCTGGCGGTCCAGGATGAGGTAATTGCGGGTGTTGGCGAAAACCTGGCTGTAAGGATTGCAGGAAAATCCAGGCCGGATCAAGCCTCCGGCTCCTCCGCTGACGAAATAGGACACGCCGCGGTATTCCGAGCGCTCGTAATTGTGGTCGTGCCCGGAAAAAACAGCCACGACGCCTGAATCGGCAAAGAGCGCGGGCAGCAGCAGTTGCAGGTCTTCGTCCCCGCCATGATAGCCTCCGCTGAAGATCGGGCGGTGCAGGATGACCAGTCGGGGCAGGCTCGGTTCCGAGGCCAGTTGCCGGCGCAGCCAGGCATCCTGTTCAGAACCGGGTGTCAGGTCCAGATTGGAATCCAGCACCAGGAACAAGAGGCTGTCGTGCTCCACCGCGTAGTAACTGCTGCCTCCCATAGTAGGAAAGTTGGCCAGCCAGAGCTCAAGGGAGCGGTCGTGATTGCCGCGGGCTGGATACAACGGGCAGACAGAGGTCAGTGGGGCGGCCGTCTGAAAAAAAGAATCGTAGTGGCTTTGCTTGCTGCCCTTGCTGGTGAGGTCGCCCAGATGGAATGCGATTTGGGGGTTTTGCGCGGCAATGAGCGCGGCGACTTGGGCGTGCACGGAAGCGTTGCCCTGGGTATCGCCCAGCATGGCGATCCGGGCTCCCAGCGCCAGCCACAATCCTGCCAGCAGGAAGGCGCAGGCCAGGAAACGTTTTCGGACGGAGCGGGAAGGGATCATTTACGCAGGAGCAGGTGGTCGTCGCGGAATTTCTGCAGGTCTTCCCAAGCGGGCCGCTTCCAGTTGGGATTGCGGAGCAGCGCGGCGGGATGGTAGGAAACGTAGGTTTTGATGCCCTGAAACTCGTGGGTGGAGGAACGCAGTTTTTCCAGGGACAGCGTGGTTTCCAGCAGGGTTTGCGCCGCCACGCGTCCCAATAGAAGGATCAGCCGGGGCTGGATGATGTCGATCTGTTCCAGCAGATAGGGCAGGCAGGCTTCGCGTTCGGCGGCTTCCGGATCGCGGTTTCCAGGCGGGCGGCACTTCACGATGTTGCAGATATAGACGTCGGAGCGGGTAAGCTGGATGGCCTTGAGCATGTCGTCCAAAAGTTTGCCCGCGGCTCCCACAAAAGGCCTTCCGGTCTGGTTTTCCTGCTCGCCGGGACCCTCTCCGATAAGCATGGCGGTGGCGTTCGGATCGCCCTCGCCATAGACGAATTTTACGCGTCCGGTGTGCAATTGGCACTTGACGCAAGTGGAGTAGGCGGCCTGCAGTCTGGCCAGCAGTTCAGCCCGGGAATCGGCGGGTTTATAGAGTTCGCGGATGCCGAGATTGTGCAGCAGTTCCAGTTGCAGCCGCAGGGAGCGGAGTGCCATGGGGGCGGTTATTCCCCGTCTTCGTCGATCTCGCCGTCGCCCAGTTCGTATTCCTCGTCCTCGTCGTCGTCATCGTAGCGGTCCAGGTCGTCGTGCACCAGTTCCTCGATGTGCTCCTTGGTGTCGTCGAAAGTCTCTTCGCCGGCTTCGGCATCGATCTCATCGTCCTGGAAGGGCGTGTTCATCTGGGCCATGGCGAGGTTCGCTTCCTCGATCTCGGCGAAATAATCCGGCACTTCGTTGTCCGCCACATGGTTCATGGAGATGATGGCGATCTTTTCCGGAAAGCGCTGGCGGACATAGGCCGGCAGCTGGCTGATCCGCTGCGATTCGAGCTTCGAGAGCAGGCAGAAGAGGTAGTTCATGTCGGTCTTTTCGAGGAAAGATTCGATTTTCTTATTGATCATTGTTTCGCTCCTGGTTCAGGAAGCCGGCAATGGGCTCCCAATAACGGCTGACGCGGTTTTCTTCGGCGCGGATGATGGCCAGGACATCCTGCACGGCGACGCCCAGGCGGTCGTTGACCACCAGGTAATCGTAGGCGGGGATGTACTGCAATTCGTCGCGGGCGATGTCCAGCCGCTTGTGGATTTCCTCCGGGGAATCGGTGGCGCGCTTGACCAGGCGGTCGCGCAAAACATCCATGGAGGGCGGAATGATGAAGATCTTGACGTAGGGAATTGTTGTGGCGCCGATCTGCGCAGCGCCCTGGACATCGATGTCCATGATCACGTGGCGTCCGGCCTGCAGACGGCTTTGGATGTAGCTGATGGACGTTCCGTACCAGCGTCCGAAGACTTGGGCGGTTTCCAAAAAATCGCCGGATTCCCGCCGGCTAAGGAACTCCGGCTCGTCCACGAAGTGGTAGTGGGTCCCGTTTTCCTCTGCACCGCGGGGTTTGCGCGTGGTGTATGAGACGGAGTAGTCGATGTTGTCCGTCACGCGCAGCACTTCCTGCAGGATGGTGCTTTTTCCCCCTCCGGAAGGTGCCGAAAGGATGATGAGGAAATTGGGGTTTTTGGTTATCACAAGTCTTGTTTCAGACTTCGATGAGTTTGGCGTATTCCTGTGGCGTGAGCAGGTTTTCCAGTTCGTCGGCTACGCTGAGGCGCACCCGGTAAAGCCAGCCGTCCTCATAGGGCGACCGGTTGATCAGATCGGGAGATTCCTCCACTTCGGCGTTCTTTTCTTCCACTTTGCCACTGACCGGACTGATCAGGTCTTCCGCGGATTTGACGGCTTCGATGGTGCCGCAAGGCTCGCTGGCGGAGACTTTTCCGCCTTCGTCGGGCAATTCCAGATAGACGATCTCGCCCAGTTCGTGTTGGGCAAAATCGGTGATGCCGATGGTGGCGAGGTCATCCACAACGCGCACCCATTCGTGGCTTTCAGTGTATAACAGGTTGTCGGGTACCAGCATGTAATCCTCCTTGATCCAAGGTAGCTTATTGTTTGGGCCAAGTCTTGGCAGGGCGGTTTTGTGTCAAGGATAAGTTCTGGCTGAGGCCCGTAAACCCTTTACATGCCAAGGATAAGGGATGTGAGGGGATTCCCGTCGCGGTCCCAGCTGAAGCGGACGCCGAGGTTGAGGGCGAAGCTGTAGCCAGCGAAGATTTCGGCGATGAGTTCCAAGCCGTAGGCCGAAAGCGTGTTGGCGGACTTGCCGTCTCCAGGCAGGGCATAATCGTAAAAGAGGCCGAGGTTCACGTCCTCAAGGTAGATGTTGGGATTCCAGAGGCCGTTGCGGATCTTCAGGATTGGCGCATACCAGCTGTTGCTGAACATCACGCCGCTGTTTTGGGGCCAGTCTTTGGTGTAGCCGCGCAGTGTGGGGAATACGGGCTCCGCTTTGGTGTCGATGTCCGGATCCCAGGCCGCGAACACGTTGCTGCGGAGTTCGGTGGAGAGCGGGGCTTTCAGGCGCAGATTGGCGCTGCCCTGCCAACCCAGGCGTTCGCGTTCCGAAGGCAGGAACTGCTTGGTCTCATACAGCAGCACGTTGCTGGTGGCAAGGCGCAGTCCACGGACCGCGAAATTGAGGCCCAGGAAGGGATACCAGAGTTTGTAGCGGTAATTGCGGGTGGCGGAAAAACCAAAGCCTGCCTGGGCGGAAGTGAGGCCGTAATTCAGCTTTTGCAGGAAGGGGACGTATTGCTCCACCTGGAAGGATTTCTCATCCAGATTGGTGTACTGGATGGTTTGCTTGACCGGGCTGAAGAAGTTGTTTTCAATGCCGAACTGGTAGCCCCAGTGCTTCTTGCCGATATCGTAGAGCACGGTGGCGTTCCAGATGGGAAAGTCGCCCACTACGTCCGCTCCGGCCACTTGGGCGCCCACGATCAGTTCGTCCAAGGTGAGCAGAGTGTCCGCCACATCAGTGGCAGTGGTGGCGGTGGAGCTGGCGATGTAGGGCATGCGGTAAAGCCTGGGCCAGAGCGCGTGCAGGACGTTTTTCGCGTAGCTGCCATAGGTGACGGGATACTTGTTCAGGATTTTGGTGTTCTTGGAGCCGCTCAACCTTTCGTAGGGCGGTTTGGCGGCCAGTGCGGAGGGCAGGGAAAAGCCGCTGGAGCCCAGTTGGTCCTGGTAAACGTCGTAGCCGTCGCCGTTGATGGAGAGGAAATAGGTCTTACCGCGGGAAGTGCGGATGGCGTTCTTGACCTCGGAATAACCGGTGAAACGGGAGACCGAGCGGGAGTTCAGATCGTAGGCGTAGCAACCGTTCTGGCCGCTGTAAGTGGCGTTGAAGACCAGGGTGTTGCCCTCGATGTAGGCCACCGATTCCAGGTTCGGAGTGTCGATCAGGGGCGTGAGCTGCATAGTGCCGGCATTGAGCAGGTAAATGCTGTTGTTCTGCCAGAATTTGCGGGCGGTTACGTAGATCTTGCCGCCGCTCTGGTCGATGCTGCCGATCAGGTGGTTCAGGCTGCCGAGCTGTTTCTTCTGGCCGGAATCCAGGCTGATCTCAAAGAGTTTCGTGCCCTGATGGGTTTCATTGTCTTCCGCAACCAGGAAACGGTCGCCGTCCAGATGACAAAAGGCGCGGATCGGACCAGCAAAGAGTTTGCGCCTGTTGCCGCCATCGAGGTTCGCGGACCAGACTTCCGTGACTACGCCCAGGCCATCGGCATCGTTGTTGGCATAGCCGGGCTCGTATTCCGCCTTGGTGAAATAGAGTTTGTCCCTGGTCAGTTGGTAGCCGGCGGCGAAATCCGAGTTTTGCTCGATCAGGACCTCGTTTTGCGGCTTGCCGTCCAGTTGGTCCAAACGTACCAGCCTATAGCTGGTGAAGCTGCTGGAAGGTCCGGTCTTGCTGGTTTTCCGCTGCGTGAAATATAAAGCGCCGTCGTGGTATTTGAGGTTTTCCTTGTTCCAGCCGTCCTCCGTGAGGCGTTGTTTGGGCAGGGGCGCTGATTTGCTGGCGGCGTCGTTCTGCCATTCCGTCCACAGAGTGGCGACGTCATTGCCATAGGCGGTTCGATAGGCCTGGTCCAGGGACAGGGAGGACGAGATCGGGTTCAGGTAGGCGGCCAGGGAGGACGAGGTTTCGCCGTAGAGGACTGAGAACTTGTTTTCGCCGTATTTGTCAGCCAGATACTGGTGGAAGCTGGAGCCATAGACGTAGTAGTTGCCCAGGGGATTGCTGTAGCTGTAGTAGCAGGCCTTGCCGGGGTTGGGCAGCCTGCCTTCCCTGGCCAGGGCGCCGATTATGGCGGGGTAAGTGCCGGCGTTCAATCTGCCGGTTTGCTCGGAAAGTTGAGATTCCCCGTACACCGTGATCCCCTCCGTCATCCACATCGGCTGATAGAGGTTGGGGTAGAGGATATTGCCAAAGAGCGCGCGCAGCAAGGCCGGTTCTCCAGTGGCACGGGTCATTTGCGCCATATGGATGAACTCGTGCACCCCCACCAGTTGCCACCAATCTTCACCGAGGCCAAGTTCGTCGCTAGAAGGCGGATAGGCGTAAAGCCCCATTTTTGCCCCCACCGGGCTGGCATAGCCGTTGACCGTGTTGCCCATGTCCGAAAGCACCACCTTGACTTTGCCTGGCGAATTGCCGGTAAGTTTTTCCACATAAGGGCGGCTGTATTCCAGGGCCTGGAGCACGTTGCGGGCTTCGGTTTCCCAGCCTCTGCGATAGTACACTTCAAAGTTGGGGGTGGACACCGTGCCGTAGTTTGGCCAAGCGCCCAGAGCCAGCGGCATTACGAAGAGCAGCGCGGCTGCCAGTGATTTGAACTTCTTCACGTCGTTCTCCACGTATTTTTTCTTTCGCGCATAATGGGATATGGCGATCTGCTGTCAAGCAGAAAGTCCTCTCCGGGCATTCTTCTGCGAACCTGGCTCCCGATGCTTCGCCATCCGGGCAACTATTTTCTTGACAATTTGGACCCGGCGGGCGAATATCGCATTATACTCGCAAGACATGCGCACACAGGAGTTCCGATGAACACTAAGCAATTCATGCCGATTCTTATCCTTGCGCTGGCAGCAAGCTGCCTGCAGGCGGTTCCACGCCGGTATGTGCTGGTGGAAATAGGGGCCAGCACAGGCTGTTCGCCATGCCAGGGTGCAGCCCGGGGAGCCCACGACCTACTTGTGAACGGACATCCGGCGGCCATCATTGAGAACTTCACCAACGCCCCCTTCGGCAACGTTTATTCTTCAGCCCGCAACACCTATTATGGGCTGACCGGCACTCCCACCGCCTGGTTTGACGGATTGAACCAACAGCTCGGCGGGAGTTCGAGCACTTCCATGTATTCCATCTACCTGCCCAAAGTGAACGCCCGCCTGGCGATTCCGGCGCATTACACCATCAGCGCCAGCGGAACCGCCATGGGAAACCAGTACACTGCCAATGTAGTGGTTGCCAAGCCGGAGGCCGATTCGAACACCAACGTGGTCCTGCACGCCGCCGTTACGGAATCGAGCATTCCCTACACTTGGTATAGCCAGACGGAAGTGAACAGCACCAACCGCCTTATGATACCAAGCGCCAGCGGGACCCCGGTCAGCCTGACGACTGGAGGCCAGGTAACGATCCCCCTTAGTTTCACGCTCAACACCAGCTACAACGCCCACAACTGCGAACTGGTCCTCTGGCTGCAGAACACGGTTTCCAAGGAAGTTCTCCAGTGTGAGAAATATCCCTTCGACTACCTTTACAAGGATTTCACCGCCACTCCAACCAGCGGAACGGCGCCCCTGCAGGTCCAATTCCAGAATTCCGCCACGGCGCTTGGACTGGCCGCGCATTGGGATTTCCAGAACGACGGTGTGTACGATTTCACCGGCAACAATCCGCAGCATACCTACACTGAGCCCGGAACCTGGACTGTGAAATACAAACTGACTTTCGGCACGCTGGC
Organism: Candidatus Cloacimonadota bacterium; assembly: GCA_027318475.1. Taxonomy (GTDB): domain Bacteria; phylum Cloacimonadota; class Cloacimonadia; order Cloacimonadales; family Cloacimonadaceae; genus Syntrophosphaera. The sequence goes on from DAHVPC010000010.1 coordinate 16,857, forward strand.
GGATTCGCTGGTCAAAACAGGCTACATCACCGTGAGCGCGCCAGTTCTGCCCCTGGCTCCCGCGAACATCCAATGCGTAAACAGCGGAGCCGACGTCCTGCTGAGTTGGGACCCCGTCACGCAGGACACAGCTGGCGGGCCGCTGACGCCCGATTACTACGAGGTCCTCTACAGCGCCGACCCCTCCGTGGATGCGAATGCTTGGACGCTGCTGACAACTGCCACGGGCCTCAGCGCTGTGGACACGGCAATCCTGAATTCCGCTCCGCAGCGATACTACCGGATCCGCGCCGTTAAGCTGTGAGCGTGTTGTTGAGCCAAAATCCGGAATCTCATGCAGGCTGAGCCACTGCGCAGGGTCCTGGCGGTCCACGACCTCTCTGGTTTCGGCCACACTTCGCTGCTGGCCGTGATCCCGCTGCTGAACAAACTCGGCATTCGGGTCTGCGCGCTGCCCACGGCGCTGCTTTCCGCCAATACTGATTTTCCCGGCTATCGCTGGACTGACCTCAGCGCGCAAATGGAAGGTCTGATCCGTCACTGGCAGGAGTTGGAACTGAGTTTTGACGCCATCGGAACAGGTTTTCTGGCTTCGGAAAGGCAGGCGGAACTGGTGGCGGAGGCGATCCACCGTTTGCGCGGCGCCAGCACTCTGGTGCTAGTGGATCCCGTTATGGGCGATAATGGTAGCTTGTATAAATGCTTCGGCCCGGCCATGATTCCCGCCCTGCGTTCTTTGACGGCCCTGGCCGACGTGGTCACGCCGAATTATACCGAGGCGGCGTTGTTGGCCGGGGCGGATCCAAGGTCGCTTGCCGAGGAAGCCAGGATCCTGGATTGGTGCCGCGCCATCGGCGAACTGGGTCCGCGGCGCGTGATCGTGACCTCCGTTCCCGGAAGAGATCCGCAACGGCTGGAAGTGTTGTATTTCAGCGTGGCGGAGGATTCACTCGCCCGCTTTCCTTTTCCCTCCGACGGCCAACCGCATCCCGGAGCTGGAGATTGTTTCTCCGCCTTGGTTCTGGGCGGGCTGGTCAATGGCTGCCAGGCCGGAACGGCGATCCGGGCAGCGGTCCAGATCATGAGCCGGGCAATCGGAATCGGCATTCCGCCTGTTTCAGACTGGCGTGAAGGCATCTGGCTGGAGCAGGTCCTCAGCTGGGATCTGCGCTCTTACTACTATCAGGATTGAACCGCTTCCACTATGAAAACCATCTTGCTGCTCAGCATTTCCAACATCTTCATGACTTTCGCCTGGTACGGTCACCTCAAATACCGGAATTCCCCCCTGCTCACAGTGATTCTCATCTCCTGGGGCATCGCCTTTTTCGAATACTGCTTCCAGGTGCCGGCCAACCGGATCGGCTTTGGCACCTTCAGCGCGTATCAACTAAAGACTATCCAGGAAGTGATCACCCTGCTGGTGTTCAGCGTGTTTTCGGTGTTTTACCTCAAGGAGGAGTTCCGCTGGAACTACCTGGTGGGCTTCGTTCTGATAGTTGCCGCGGTGTTCTTTATCTTCAAGAAGTGGTGAGCCGCGCGGAGGCTTTTGGGACTGAGGGTAAGAGGTCTGGCCCCCATTATCATTGCGCCGTCATTGCGCGGTCATTACGGGTAAAGCGCGCAATGACCGCGCAATGACCGCGTATTGATCATGGGAGCGGTCTGCGGGTATCGGATCTAACCGCCTCCTCCTATTATTTAACTTAATCCCACAAAAAACCGCTTCCGCCAGACCGGCCATCAGACCAGACCAGCGGAAGCGGCTGCTAACTATTTCTATATGGGAGTTGATGCCTTACTTGGCAGGCGGATTGTTCACCGCCTGCACCCGGTAAAAGGCCCTATCGGTTACTTCGGTGTCCAGATAGGAGGTTTGCGTGGTTGTGGCGATCCAGGCGAAGGTTCCATAAGGATGGGAGGACCGGTAGATCATGTATTCGCTTGCGTTGGGAACGGCAGCCCAGGATAAGGTAAGGCCAGACGCTGATCCCACGACTTCGCCGACAACTGGTGTGGCCAGGGCGGTGAGGTTCACGGTGACGGGAACGGTGTCCGAAACCTCGTCCATGCCATCGCTGACGGTGAAGGTGAGAGTTTCTGTCCCGAACCATCCGGGTGCCGCACTGAAGGTCACGACGAGGCCGTTAACGCCCACCAGAACGTTCGTATTGCCGCTATAGTCCAGGATCAGGGCCTGGTTGTTGGCGTCGTTCACATAGGGATCGAAATCGACCACGAGGCTGCCATCCATGTTGAAGGAGAAAGAATCAGGCAGCTCGATCGTCGACAGGCTGTTGTTGACCAGGAGCTCGATCGCTACTTCCAACTGGGGGTTGGCGGGATCGTTGGTATCCACGAGGAGCGTTGTCTGGAAGTTGCCGGGTATCAATCCAGCGGCTGAGAAGGAACCGGTGATGAGTTGGTTTCCACCCGCGGGAATGGATCCTGTTAATGGGGCGGCGCTGAACCAGTTCACGGCCGGGGATTCGGCCAGGGTGAAGCTCAGGGCTTGGCCGCCGGTGTTGCTGATCGTGAACGAGTCCGTGCCTTGCTGGCCAAAGTCCAGGGTCGCGGAAAGCGTGGTTTCGTCCAGCGAGACCACAGGCGGGATGTAACCGGTTCCGGTGAGGTTGATGTACATGACGGGATTGCCGCTGTCGTTGCTGTTGATCACCACATTGCCGTTGTAGGCTTGGGCTGCTGAGGGCGCGAAGGTGAGGCTATAGTTCTGGGACATGCCGGCAGCGATGGCAAAGGCAAGCGTGTTGCGTTCCGGGTTGGCTGTCCTGGCTCCGTTGACTGTTTGAGCCCGGGTTCCAGCCAATTCCGCGACGGTGTAGCCAGCCGGAGTGGTGATGCTGCCCGAAAGCTCGGCGGTACCGGAGTTCTGGATGGAGAACTGCTGGATGGCATTGCCTCCCACCACTACGTCTCCGAAGGGGATGGAGGCAGGATTCACGCTGATGTCCGGGCCGGTGACGATCGGCTGGAAAGCCAGCTTGACGTTGTAGCGCCGGTTAGCTTGGTAACCGCCCGTGAAGACATTGGTCTGGTCAGCCACATCGCTGTAGGTAAAGCGGTATCCGCTGGTAACCGTTGTGTATTGCAGGGTTCCGGAGTAGTCCCAATCCTGAACCAGGTTGAAGGCGGTATCGATCAGGAGGTTGTCGGTTCCATTCCACTGGAAAGGAGTGGAGAAGCCCAGCATTTCGTATCCGCCGGGAGTTGGCATATACGAGGGGTTGCTGTATACTGTCACCAGATTGTCCGCGCTTTGCCAGACCGCGACGTTGGAGGCGGTCGTGTGCTTGATCCGGACGACGAAATCCGCCAGATTGTAGATGGGGGCGGAGATCACGTTGAAGCCCAACTGGGTGATCAGGGCCGGCCCCACGATACCCGCGGCGTTAAGTTCCGCGGCTGTGTAGACCGACTGGCCGTGGTTGCTGCGGTCCGAAATGTTGATCGGGGCGTTTTGCGAAGTGGTGCTCACGGATGTTCCGGTTCCCAGGATCACGAAGGTGGTCTGATCCGGAGTTGCGGAGGCTGTGTTCGAGGGTTCGGATTCCCCGGTGGGATTTGCATAGACCGTGGTCACATGATAGGAGTAGGTCACACCGTTGGTCAATCCGCTATCCTGGTATGTTGTTCCGGCGAGGGTGGTGATCGGCGCTCCATCGCGATAAACGCGGTAACCGTCGATCGTGCGTTCGCTGGAACTGCCCAGAGTTAGCGCTGAACGCCCATTGGCGGCGGTCCAGCTGAGATTTACCACCGACGCTCCGGCAACTGCTGTGAGGTTCGTAGGCGGATAGGCGTTGGGCGTGGCGGTCACGATGGGAGTGGGATCGGATTCACCATCAGGATACACTGCTGTCAGGAAATAGCCGTAACTGATTCCGTTGGTAACGGCGAGGTCGGTGTAGGCCAGGCCGGTCACAGTGGCTAGATATGTGGCGTTGCGGTAGACCTTGTAACTGGTGGGAACTCCGGAAGCAGGCTCCGACCAGGTCAGGCTTACTGATTGGTGGCTGGCTGCTGCGGCAAGGTTTTGCGGCGGCTGGAGAGCTTCGAAATCCGGGAAGATCTTGAGGCGCATGTTGGGCAGGTTGGGCGTTGCCAGCAGGTTGGTGGGCGGAGTATAGTCGTCGCGGTTCTGGCGGGTTCGGCTTGGAGTGACCGGAGTATAGGTCCACAAGGGGTAATTGTTTATCCACTGTTGGTTGCCTTTCACGATGAGGACGGCGAGGTTGGAAACGCCATCGTAGACAAACATCGGGCTTAAGTTCACTTCCATCCAGCCAGATGCTGCGTTGTTGGGGAAGGATCCGCTGTAAACCTGGGTGTAACCGGTCGTGCTGTAGTTTCCGGCAGAAATCGACGCGGCGGTTGTGTGTTTCATGTAGATGGTGACGGGAGTGATTGGATTGACATCGTCTCCGCTGGCTTTGTTGAAGGCGATGGCCTTGATCGTTCCGGCTGTGGTGAGTTCAGAAGCCAGGTAGATGGCCTCGTTGACGCAGTAGTTGTAGTAGCGGTCCAACGGATAGGATTGGGTGCTGGTGCCGTTCCCGATCAAGATCTGCAAAGGCGCTCCAACTTCGATCGTATTGGTGGCGCTGGCAGTCGTGGAACCGGCAACCGCGTTGAAGTTCAGGTAAACCAGGGTTCCGTCCGTCATGGATGAGGAAGCGCTGATGCTGAAGGAGAGGGTTTCGTAGGCTCCAACTGCCAGAACGGGGAAACTGTCTGTGCCAGTATTGATCGTTATTCCCGGGGTTGAACAGGTCAGGATGGCTGAGCCAGCCGGAGAAGGGATCATGCCAACATTGTTCAGATGGATGGTAACGGACGCGGTTTCGCCAGGATCGAGAATGCCGTTGTGATCGCCCACGGTATCGATTACAGTCATGTCGAGGAAAGAGAGTTCCGGCACCACGACTTCCAAAGTGAAGGTGTAGGACCAGTTTCCAGTGGCGCTGCTGATATTGAGGGTGAAGGGGATCTCATGGCCGGCGGGACAGCTGGCCGAAACGCTCACCGAGAAATTGGTGACTGGGTAGGCGTTACCTTGCGCCAGAATCGTTCCGTAAAAAGCGTTGGCATTGTTGACGGTCACATAGGGATCGGTGGAACTGAGCACGGCGGCGACGTTGGTGGCATCCACCAGGCCGCGATTGCCCAGACGGATCGAGAGGGCTGAAGCTTCGCCCGGTTCCAGATAACCGTTGGAATTGGGATCCTGCACAAGAACCTGCTCGATGGCGACGTAGGGGTAGTCCGGAATGAGCGGGCGGGTGGTGATGAACAGCGATTTCAGGCTGGAAAGGGGCGCTGCGGCTGTGGGATAGCTATTGTTGTAGGTATATTCCAAGCCGATGGTTTCGGTGTGGTCTTCGATGCCAATGGTGCAGTAGTTGCCGTGGGGATATTGGTCTCCATCGCCTAGGTCGATGTTGTGGAAGTCCTTGTATTGCAGTTTGATCTGGCCGTCGCCGGTATGTGTGGGGTAAAACACCGGATCGTAGAGGATGGCCTGGAAGGTTTGCTGCGTGCTGCCATCATAACCAGAGATCATGTGGTACCATTCCACCACATAATAATGTTGCGCGGAGTTGTAGTAAGTGTACACATAGCTGGTGCCGGATACGATATCCAGGTCGTCCCACATCACAGCGATCATTGGGCTGGGACCGCCGGCATCGGGTAAACGCCAGTTGCGCCAGTCGGCATCGGAATGCTGACCGAAGGCGATGAAACCGTTGGAAGAGATGGAGGCCTGGGTGTAATTCACGCCGTAGTACTGGAAAGCGAAAGGCAGGTTGACTGTCGTGATCGCCACTGCGCCCACCTGGTCGCCCTCATCAGAGGCGCTGCCTGGATCCGTCAGAGCCAATGCCGTACCGCTGCCTCCTTCTGCTGGAGCGATGCCGATCCATTGGTAGGTGGGGCACTGGTCGTAGCTTGTGTCGCCCTGGTCGAAAATGAAGTATCCATAAGCGTCCTGGCCCAGCGGATCGGTAACCGAAGTCTGGCCCAGCGTTACGGTGAAGGGGATCGTTTGAGAGAAGCCCGTGCTGTTGAACAGATACAGTTCCAGCGGGATGACCATGCCATCCAGGCAAGTGCTTCTGGCAAAGATTGTAAATGTGTCGGTTGTGTTGGTAATGGTGGCGCCCTGGTTCACATCGCCCAAATAGGCCAGGGAATCCGGCACGGTGAAGAACATGTCTTGCGAGCGCAGTCTGGCGTTTACCCCGGTCAAACCAAGCAAGCCGGAATTGGTCATGGTAACGGTCATGGGGTATTGGTCGCCCGGATTGACTATGTTTCCGGTCGAACCTTGGAATGTATAGGATTGCAACGTCAGTATGCCATTTCGAACCGAGACTGTGACGGGCAGGGTCCAGTTTCCGGCGCTGCTCTCCACAGCCCAGTCGATGATGATCTGGTGTCCATTGGGGCAATCGCTGGCGATGCTGAAGATCACGGGATTGTCGCTCAGGCCGGTGCTACCGGGCGCGATGGAGTTGTATTCGATGCGATCGGAACTGAGAATGGTTACCCAGGGATCGTTACAGGTGGCCGCAGCGCTGAGCAACAAGGTCGAAGTACTGGTGTTGTGCAGACTCACGTAGAGTTCGATCGTCTCGCCCGGATTGGCTTCGGCGTTCTCATTGCCGCTGGACTGTCCGCTGTTGTCGTCGTCCAGGATCATATCGTCGTACACGGCTCCACCTGCGCTATTGATGGTGATAGAGGACGCCGCGCTCTTGAAATCGTCCTTGCTGACAGTCAGGGTCAAACTCCCGGCCAGAGAATAAGTGTATCTGAGGAGGGCGCTGCCTGAGGCATCGGAAAAGGTGGTGAAATGGGCTCCGGAACTGTGCAGGAGTGTCACTGAAGCGCCCTCAACGGGGTTGTTGGCGGCGTCGCGCACGGTGACTTCCAGGCTGGTGTTGCCAGCGGGGACAGAAGACGGGGCGGTGATGCTGAACGTGTTAGGAATGCCAACGTAAACCCTGGCTGTGGGATCGCCGATGATGTTGCAGAATCCGGCGAAATTGTAAGCCTGGGTGGCGTTGCTAACTCCATAGACAGCGTTCAAGTATAGTTTTCCGTAGAGCATTGCCTCGGCCATGTCACGCATTTCCAAAGGATAAACGCCATGGAAGATGCCTACGTTAAGGCAGTTGTTCATCGGAGTGTGCGTGGAGGAGGTGGCCATTCCTATGGCAGTTACGGAACCGCCCAACGCGGCTTCCGAACCATACCTGACGATGGATTCTGTAGTGGCGGTGCCGCCGCCCCAGGAACCGGTGTTGCAGGTGATGAACACCGCATGGAAAAGCCGGTATCCGTTGTTCAGGGAACCCATCGAGGAAGGCCAGCCGCTCATGCCAATGTAGCCGCGGTAATTGTAAAAAGCAACTCCATTAGGGGGATTGATGGCGGCATTGATGGTCGTCGAACTCGGGCTGGAGCCATACAGCTCTGTGTAGGTATAAGCAGGATTGACCAATGAGGCGGACTCATGGATGTACTGGTTGGTGTAGATGGTGGAGATACCAGAGGAGGAAGTGTCGCCGACCAACACCATTTTGTTCAGCCAGGAGGCTGTGCTGATATCCAGATTCTTTTCCAGGGAGTTGATCTTGGCCATGTAGTTGTTCATTTGTTCGGTGGATGAGACCGAGATTCTGCCGATGATCACATCTCCCAGGTTGTCACCGCCTGCCAGCCAGGTATAATAATAGTCCATATAGGTATTGTAAGTGGGGACCGCGATGGTGCCCGAATCGTCTCCTATCAGCACGATGTAGTCCGGCCGGGTGGAAAGGACGTTATACTGGTTTTGTATATAGGTCTTGATCGCCGTGTAGGAAGTGCCGGCTGTGGCGGTGCTGACGGCGCTGACCAGGAAACCCCGCTGGCGCTTCCAAGCCACGTACTCGTTGACCTTGGCCAGGTAAGTGGCGTCGCTGTAATTGCCATAGATAACCAGCATTCTGGGGTTGGTGTAGTCGGTTTCGCGGTTCATAAACTCGTCATAATTGATGATCAAGCCGCGGTAGATCCGCTCGAAGGAACTGGAATAATTCTGGGGAGGGGCGATCTCGTTGACGGAAGGCAGATCGTTGAAATCGATGCGGAAATCCATGCTTTCGCGCACGACCAGCTGTTTGTTGGCTTGATCGTATTGGAAGGGATAGATGTTAATGGCGACCACGCGGAAATCGCGGATCACTTGCGGCGTGGAGATCAGGACCTGGTCCGAGGGATACAGGCTGTGGCTGTATCTGCCCGCGGAACGTTCCCTGGCCAGGGAAGCGTCAAAATCTAGCTTGACCTTGTCCTGGTTTTGCTGCCGGCTGTCCAGCAGGTTGAGCGTTACGCCCCCGCTGTAAGGAATTGCCACCAGAGTGGTGAAGACCGGCAGGGTCTCCTCTTCGTCGATGAAGATATATTGGGCATCGGCGATGCTTATCTTCTGCAAGCTTTCGCCATCGCGCTCTACGTTTTCCAGCTTCCATTCCGGGAGTTCAAAGTGGAGTTGGATGCCGTCGCTGGTTGAGCGCGCGATGCTGAAGGACGCGGGTCCCGGCGTGTTTTGGGCAAACAGAACAGGGGGGACAAGTGACACTATGGCCGCAATTATCCATATCAGCCTGATTGTTCTCATAATACTTCCTCTATAGATTGTAATAAAATTGTTACCTGTCGATTGAAGCAAGTTTCGGTGCAAACCGGGAGATATCTGCGTGAATTTCACCTGATACCGGGTAACTCTTTGTAAATAATGCTCATGCGAGTGTGTCCCAAACCTTGGCGCTAACCTGGCTTGGCTGGTAAACGCAGTCACCACGCCATCTGGATCAAGATAATGAGCGTCAATCGGAGCCGTTGTTTACGGCAATGATCCGGTAAAAAGCCCGGGGACTGTTCTCAATATCCTCGAACGTGGTCAGGGCGGTGGCGGCCACGAAGGAGTACTGGCCATCAGGCTCGGAAGCCCGGTAAATGTGGTATTCCGCGGCATTCGGAACAGACTCCCAACTGAGTGTGATGCCCGAACCGGAATGGCTGAGTTGAGTGATCAGAGGTGTGGCTAGAGCTGACAGAAAAACCGTAACCGTTACTGAATCGGCGCTTTGGCCATAGCCATCGCTGATGGTGAAGGTCAGTTCCTCAGAGCCATGCCAATCCTCAACCGCGAAAAATGTGACCAGCAAACCATCGATGGTGGGCAGAACATGCGTATTCCCGGCGCAGCCGAGGGTCAGGGCATGGCCGTCCGCATCGCTCACAAAGGGTGAGAAATCCACCGCCAGGCTGTCATTGATGTCAAAACTGAAGACAGCGGGAAGTTCTATGGACGGCGGATTGTTGGTCACTGTTAGCTGCACGTCCACGTGTTGCAGCGGCTCGAACTGGTCGTTGGAAGCGATCTGCAGCGTGGTTTGGTGGGTTCCGGGAGCCAGACCAGTGGAGTTGAAGGTGCAGGTGACCGCCTGGTTTCCGCTGCCTGCAATGGTTCCTGAGACTGGAGAGCAACTGAACCAATCGGCGGTATCGAGTTCCGAGACCACGAAAAGCAGGTTCTGGCTGCCGCTGTTGCTGATCGTGAAATGTGCCTGGGAACTCGCCCCGATGGGCAAAACCGCCTCCAGGCTTGTCACGTCGATGTTGATGGTGGGCGGAATGTAGCCGCTGCCGCTCACTGCGATGGCCACGCTGGGATTGGCTCCGTCATTACTGGAGATAACCACGTTATCGTTGAAATCCGCGACTGCGTTGGGCGCGAAAGTGAGTTCGTAGGCCTGGCTGGAACCAGCGCCAATCGAAAATCCAAGCGTGTTGCGGCCCGAATTGCCTGTCTGCGTCAATGTCGGAGCCGCTGCTGCGGATCTGTCAGCTTCCGCAACTGAGTATCCTGCGGGAGTGGAGATGGAGCCCGTGAGAGCCAGATCGCCTGAGTTGTCGATAGTAAACTGCCGCACCTGGCTGCTTCCCAGGACCAGGGCTCCAAAAGTAAGTGAAAGAGGATTCACTTCGATCTGCGGGGCGGGATCCGGATACTGCAAAGTGAGGCGGATGTTGGGACGGCGGTTCCTGACCAGCCCCCCGGTAAAAACATTGGTCTGATCGGCCACATCGCTCCAAATGAAGCAATAGCCGCTTGTTGCCGCCGTATATTCAAGCGTCCCGGTGTCGCTGGCTGTGGGCACCAAGCCGAAAGCAGTGTCCACCAGGATGTTGTCCGTGCCGTTCCAGGAGAAGGGAGCGGAGAAGTTCAGCATGTGGTAGCCGCCGCTGACAGGCATGTACGAGGGATTGCTGTAGGTGGTCGCCAGGCCGGTTGCCGAATGCCAGTCCGCCGCTGAACTTGCGGTCGTGTGTTTCATCCGCACTACAAAGTTGGTCAAGGGCAGGTTTGGCGACGTCACCACTTTGAAACCCAGGGCGGTGATCAGGGCTGGACCCACGACACCAGCGGCGTTCAGTTCAGCGGCTGTATAAACCGATTGGCCGTGGTTGCTGTTGTTGGTGATGCTGATGGGGCTGTTTTGCGCGCCTGTGGTTACGGAAGTTCCAGTACCCAGGATGACTGAGACCGTTGAGCCCGGAGTGGCCTCCACTGTGGGCGTAGGCGAAGATTCTCCGCCGGTGTAGACTGCGGTCAGATAGTAACTATAGGTGGTGCCGTTCACCACGGCGCTGTCTGTGTAATTCAAGCCAGAGACCGTGGCGAGCAGAGCGCCGTCCCGGAGTACTTTATAATTGACGGGAGTCCCGAAAGCAGGGACCTGCCACGCCAGATTCACGTAGCCGTTGCCTGCCAAAGCTGTGAAGTTCACCGGCGGATTATAGGCGGAAAGGGCGTTCAGGGCGGAATTGGCGTTGACCATGCCGTAGCCGGTGTAGCGGTCCCAACCGGTTCCTCCATCATAGGTCATGTCTGTGGCCGTGCTGGTCATGATGAGGCGCAGTTGCTCGGGTGTCAGCGACGGTTCCTTGGACAGGATCAGGGCCGCGACGCCCGCTGCATAAGGCGTGGCGCAGGATGTGCCGTTGAACCACATATAGTAGTTCGTGGTTGAGTAGCCGACTGATCCGACCAGGTCGGTAGCGGGTAGGATCGTGGGAGCCATGATGTCCACTGCGTCACGGTGGTTTTGGGTGGCGATGCCGTAATTGGATCCCCACCAGTATTCCCCATCCGAGGAAGTGGTGCTTTTACGTTGGCCGGTCGGACTGGCAGCGCCAACGCTGATCACTTTATTGTGGTTGGAGGGATAGGCGATGCTGGAGGCGTTGCTGTTGGCGGTGGCGGCGAATAAGGCCACACCGTGGTTGTAGGCGTATTCGAGCGCTGCGTCGGTTGAGGGTGAATCGCCTTCGACCATTCCGCCTTCCGCTCCGAAACTCATGCTGGCGACGTCCACGTTATAATCCCCGGCATGTGTCAACGCGTTCTCGATCGCCGTGAAGCCTAAGTCCCCCGCGGAATTGGCGATCTTGAGGGGCATCACGCTGCAGCCACCGGCAATGCCCGCCACGCCCAAGGCGTTGTTGGCACGGCCAGCTGCGACTCCGGAACAGGAAGTTCCGTGTCCGGGATCAGCGCTGTCATCCATCGGGTTGCTGTCGTTATCGCCGTAATCGTAGCCCGGTACGAGGCGCAGATCGGGATGCGTGGTGTCCACTCCGGTATCGATGATGGCGATCACAATGCTGGCGGAACCGTAGATTTGGGTTTGATCCCAGGCCAGTTGGGCATCCGCGTCGAAACCAATGGTGCCCACGCCAGGTCCGGTATGGCCGCCAGACTGGTAAACAGGCAATTGCGCGGTGTTGTTATGCCCCCAGTTGTTGGCGTAATAGGTGTCGTTGGGAACCATAGTGTTGTAGGCGTAGTATTCCGGAATGGCTTCTTCGATGAAGCGGTTGGCCTTGAAGGAGGCGATGGCTTGTTCCACGCTGGCCCGGCCATCCAGTTCCACCAGAAACCAGCGGTCCCAGCCAGTCTTTTCCGCCCAGGCGGTGTCTTTGACCTGGCGATGGGCGCGGATTACCTTCAGGCCGCCGTTGACGCTCATCAGTTGGTCCAGTTCGTTGATCCCGAAGCCAGCTGTTTCGGCGTACAGCCCCAGGGGCAAGTTGGCGCGCGAAGCCGCCTCGGAAGAGAGTTTTATCTTGATCAGGCTGGCAGCGTACCGGGGACGCTCACCCATGTTTTGCTTCAATGCCGCAGCAGTCAGCAGACTGGCTGTGAGAGCCAGAACAGATATCAGGAGCAGGATTTTTGGCATTTTCAGATAGTTCCTTTAGATGGTGTATTCTTTGGGAGCAGGAAAAACGGGACTTAGAGTTCTGTCAAGTAAATGTTTGGCAGGGGGTAACCTTTTCAATTTGATATTAAATTCGGCTCTCTTTTCAATCGAGTCGATGAATCGGGTTGATCGAACTTATGTTCGATAATGGTTGGTGAAGTTACTTTAACTGATCTGCTTAAAACGGCATATGCTTGATTAAGGTGAATGTTATCCTTCACGTGCATTACTTGCTTTATCAGCGTAGGCCGGGCAGACTGTGCCCGAGGTCAATAGTTTCTTGTTTGAAAGGTTTTGCCAGTTGCTGGTGCAGGTATCTGCGACTGCAGGCCGGTGTTGAGGCGCCAATGCAGATTGAGGTCAGAGGGCAGAACTGCTCCGCTGAGGTCAAAATCCGCCGCGAGGTATCCGTACAAGCCCGTTTGCACGCGCCAATGGAGGTTCAGATCGGAGGGCAGGACGCTCCCGCTTTGATCTGCGTCGCCGGAAACCATGGCCAAAACCCCCGGCTCCACCTGTTTAACGCCCGCCTGATTGCCTCCATACACTGAACCGGGTAGGCTCAGATCGATAAGGGGCGCGGCGTCTGGAGTGAGAGCCAGAGTGTGGGCTGAAGCGGACATTATCCCCAAATGGTTGCGGTGTCTCAAAATGATGTAATAGTCCGTCGCAGAGCATTCCGCGAAAACAAGCACGGGGTTTCCCGCCAGATCGGCCAATTCTCCATTTTCCAGTAAAAAGGCGCTCTGAGACTTCTCCACAGGACCCGTGGCGGACGTTCTGAGCTGCAGATAAACCCAGTCCACGATGAAGTGCGGGGCAACATCCGGCAGCGCGTCAACGCCGTGCTCCGGGTTGTAGGGGGACGTCAGCGGTAGCACTGCGGCAAGGTTGTGCTCCATGGATCCCCCGCTTTGATAAGGCCCTTGCAGAAAGGCTTTGGCCCTTGCATAAAGTTGCGGATGGAATGCTGTTCCAGAGACAGGGGTACTCACAATGGGATTATCGGCGTCGTTGCTGCTGATCTCCAGGCTGCCGGAATAGTCCCGCGCTTCCGTAGGCGCGAAGGTCAGTTCGAAAGCCAGGCTGGATTCCGCGCCAATGGAGAAATCCAATGTATTGCGTGTTCCGGGGGCGGAAAGCGCGCTCCATTCTTGCTTCCGCTGCGTTCTCAATCCCTCAGCCACAGTATATCCCTCGGGAGTGGCAATGCTGCCCAGAAGCGTGGCGTCGCCTGAGTTGTGGACGTAGAACTGCAATATCGCTGAAGAGCCCACAGCCTGCGCACCGAAATCCAGCGCCAACGGTTCGACGGCTATGCACGGCGGTTCCGGATACAGCGTCACTTCGTTGGAAAGGCTGGAATACTCCCCGTTTTTATCCACGGCCCGGATCTGGAAATAGTGCTGCAGCGAGGTGTCCAAGCCCGTTATCTTGATCGTTTCGCAGCCTTGTGAAGCCAGGAAGGGATAGTCGTAGCGGTCATAGAGCCAGAAGTTGCTTCCGGAGATGGGTACGCGCGCGCAGAGTATCTCGTAGGAGTGGAAATCGTAGGCTGAGCTGCGATTCCAGGCCAGAGTGACGCTGTCTTCCGTCCAAGCCGTGATCGCCAGATCAGTCGGAGTGCTGGGCGGTGCCAGGTCGTCCATTGCGAACGCTGCGTCCAGAACGCTCTCCATGTCGGCGATCCAGCGTCCGTAGTAGGCCAGGAAATTGGTGAACAGGTTGTTCCAGTCCCAATCCCCATTCGGGTTGTTCCATCCGTAGAACCACTCGTAGTTATTGGCGTTTTCGCGGTAGGATGAGGGAAGTTCGTCCATTTCGGCGTGAAAGAAGGGCTCATAAGAGTCATAATCGTTCCAGCCGCTCAGCGTGTAGAGCATCTGCCGGTTTTGTGAGTAGGCGGGCAGATCGACATTGCTGTTCACCGCGACGCTATGCTCGCCATCCTCAAAAGTGAAGGCGTGAACCGAGTATTTGACGGCATAGAAACCGTTGATGCCCACCTCGGAATTGTTTCCCACCTCATCCTCCGGCACCATCAAATACTCCCCGGAGTTGATCAGGTCGTGCTTGAGGCTGGAAAGATCCCGGATCGGCAGATTGGGGCAGAGTTTGTTGTTGCCCGCGGAGATCTGCACGTTGGCAAAACCGTCGTGGTCGTTCCAATCGTAGGAGTGGATCTGGGCCGACCATTCCCGGGCGTCAAATTCGCTGCGGATCAGGTTGGCAAACCGCTGGTAGGCGCTGTTGAAGGGATGTTCCGCGTTGCGTGACGGATCGCTGAGGGATTTGCCGTTGTCGTAGATGCCGACGTTGTTCCAGCGGACTTCGCGGCCCGCCCCGTTGATGAGCAGAAACTTCGCGTTCCAGGTTTGGAAGGCGTTCAGAGCGAATGCCGGTGCGGGAAAATCGTCGCAGGGATGGGGCACGGAAACCAGGATGGGACGCGTGCCGGCAGGATTGTAAACATACAAGCCCCAGCCATAAGCGAACGCCCCGTGTTCGTCGTCCGTGGTCGTGGCGGTGCCGTTGTCGTCGGAATAGAGCGGATCCGGCAGTTCCCGGATCAGGTAAAAAGTGCGGGCGGTGTCGGAATCGTGGAACTCCACGATCTCGAAGGGCATTCCGGCCAGATCCAGAGTAACCTGAGCAGTAGCGTAATTTCCGGCCAGGAATAAATCCAGAGCGCGCTCCCAGGTGTTCAGTTTCTCACGGGTGGGATCGATCAGGAAGTCGCCGAAACCGTTGGTTTGTGCGTCGTAAGGGGCGTAGTCGTTGTATTCGGGATTGGCGATGCCTTCTGCTAGGTGGGCGATCCAGCAATCATAGCCCGCTCCAGGCCCGTCGCCATAGAGAAAGGCGCGCAGGGAACCGCTTTCCACGCAGATCGCGGACGCTGGAACCAAGAAAAAAAACAACAGCAGCGCGGCCATAAACTTCCTGATCATAACACCTGCCAAATCGAATTTGCAATTCCATTCCCCTATAAAACCTACTCCAAATCAGTCAAGGTTTATTTCGGGATGGCTGCCGGGCAAGCCTGCCTGGCTTTTCACCTTAAAACGGCTCATCTGCCGGAATCCGAGACAAGTCTTTGCCGCAGCGCAAGTTTCCTGGCCATTCTGCAGTTGGATCCCGCGGGTTGCAGTCAATCAAGTGTCAATCAAGCCTCAATCAAGTGTCTATTATAGACGCTTGATTGACTAGTGATAGACAAGTGATTGACGCTAACCCCCCAGGGCAAAGCGGGAAATTCTTTACCATAGAGAATGTTATATGGCACATATATGCGATGCCTGGGGCGGATAATTGCCGGCAATGGACTACGAGCGGGTGCAAGGATCCAGATTTGCCCGGAAGGAGCAAAGGCAGGCCCGAATATTGCCAGCCGTGGCTGGAACATGCTCCCATCCGCTAAGGATTAAGCCTTGCCAAACCACTTATAATGGATATCATATCAGATAGATATGCTTTAAGGAACCAACCATCATGAAACAAAAGATAAACATCGGCATCGACGGCATGCATTGCGCGGCTTGCAGCGCCCGGGCGGAAAAAGCCCTGGCCAGTCTGCCGGGTGTAAGCTCCGCCAGCGTGAACCTGGCTTTGGAAGAAGCCGCCCTGGAATACGACGACAAGCTGATTAAACCGGACAAGTTTACCCAGACGATCAACGCGCTTGGCTTCAAAACGCGCGTGAACGTGGCCGTGGAGGAAGACGAACAGCTAAAAAACATGCACGCGGCAGCCAGGCGGATGTGGATCATGTGGGCGCTGGCGCTGGCGGTCACGGGCTTGATGCTGCCCCTTATGCTGGCCAAACCGATGCCCGCCTGGCATCACGAGGGTGTGTGGATCATCTTTGGGCTCACTGTTGTGGCGATGTTTGGACCAGCCCGCGGAGTTTATGTTTCCGCCTTCAAATCGGTGCGCAGCGGCAGCGCCAACATGGACGTCCTGATCGCGCTGGGCACCCTGGCCTCCGTAATGGTGACGCCGCTTTCCCTGGTGGTCAAAGGCGTGAATCCGCATGATTTTTCGGGTATAGCGGCGATGATCCTGGCCTTCCACCTCACGGGCAGATATTTGGAGACCAGGGCGCGGGGCAAGGCTTCCGAAGCGATCCGCAAACTGCTCAATCTGGGCGCCAAGACCGCTTTGCTCCTGATAGATGGCGTGGAGTCCGAGGTCCCCATCCACAGGATCAAGGTGGGGGACGTGTTTGTGGTGAAACCCGGCGCCAAGGTTCCGGCTGATGGCGTGATTGTGTCTGGCAGCGCCAACCTCGACGAATCGATGGCCACTGGCGAATCCATGCCGGTTTTCCGCGCGGCCGGAGCCGCGGTCATCGGCGCCACTGTCAATCTGGACGGTCATTTCACCGCCCGGGCGGAAAAAGTGGGCAGCGAAAGTTTTCTGGCGCAGGTGGTCAAACTGGTGCAGGAAGCGCAGCATTCCAAGGTTCCGATCCAGCTGTTGGCGGACCGCGTGACGGCGGTTTTCGTGCCCATCGTCCTTGCCCTGGCCGCGTTAACTCTCCTGGCCTGGCTGGTCTTTCCCGGCGTGATGGGTTCCGCGGGGGATTTCCTGCGCGGCATCATACCGCTCAGCACCGCCAATACGGGTTTTGCGGCAGCGTTGATGGCGGCGGTCGCCACCTTGGTGATTGCCTGTCCCTGCGCGCTTGGCCTGGCCACGCCCACGGCTTTGATGGTGGGCAGCGGGATGGGGGCGGAACGGGGCATTTTGATCCGCAATGGCGAGGCTTTGCAGCGCATGAAGGACATCCGGGCGATCGTGTTTGACAAGACGGGTACCCTCACTTACGGAAAACCGGAACTGATCGGCGCCCAGGGCTTCCAGGTATCGGACGGTGAAGCTCTGCGCCTGGCCTACGGCCTGGAGAAATCCAGCGAGCATCCTTTGGCCAGGGCGATAGTGAAAGCTGCCGAAGCCCAACAACTAATCCCCGTTCCCGTTTCCAACTTCACCAGTCACAGCGGGCGCGGCGTTTCCGCAGAATTTTCCGATAAGATCCTATGGCTGGGCAGCCGTTCCTTTCTTCAGGATCAAAGCGTTCCCGGATTGGATTCCATAATCCCGGATCCCGCATTCAAACACGCCAGCCAGGTCTGGCTAGCCGATTCCAGCGGCGTCCTTGGCCTCTTCTACATCGCCGACCAAGTGCGCCCGGATGCAGTCAAGGTGGTACAAACGCTGCAAGGGATGGGCATACAGAGCATCATGCTAAGCGGCGATAATGCGGAGACCGCGGCTGCGATCGCGGCGCAGTGCGGAATCACGCGGATCAGGTCGAGAGCCCTGCCCGCGGATAAAGCCCGCATCGTGCAGGAATTGCAGGCGGAATACGGCCCCGTGGCGATGGTTGGCGATGGTATCAACGACGCTCCGGCGCTCAAACTAGCCGATATCGGCATCGCAATGGGACAGGGCACGGATATCGCCATCGAAGCGGCGGATATCACCATTCTGCGCGACAAACTGGAACTGATTCCGCAGGCGGTGCAGCTTTCCCTGCAGACCTTCCGTAAGATCAGGCAAAACCTTTTCTGGGCCTTCTTCTACAACCTGATCGCCATACCGCTCGCGGTGTTCGGCGCCCTGCATCCGGTTCTGGCGGAGATTGCCATGGCCAGCAGTTCCGTGACCGTGGTCACCAACGCCAACCTGCTCCGAAGAAAGAAGATCTAGGGGTATCAGGGCAGCAGGACGACCTTTTTGGCTGCAGCCTGACTGGAGGATTCCGCCCGGATCAGATAAACGCCGGGACTGGCTTTGGCGCCATGGGTATCCTTTCCATCCCAGTCCAGATTTGTGGATCCCGAACCTCCGGATTGGGATTCCAATCTTCTGACGAGGCGTCCGCGGAGATCGAACACAAGAACTCTCAAAATGCCTGGTTCTTTGGCGCTGAGGGTGATTGAGACTTTTTCCCTGAAAGGATTGGGCTGCGCGGATAGGATTAGTTGAGCGGGCGGGGTTAGGGTTTCGGGTTCCGCAGCGCTTGGCTCCACCAGCGTGTAAACATGCACGAGCAGGTTGGAGAATAGCGCGTAGAAGGCGTTGTTGCCGGTGGTGACGATGTTGGGCGGGCTGGTGATCAGGTTCGAGTCGGGAAGGGTGATGGCCTGCGCTTCCGTGTCCAAAAGCCGTACGGCTTCTGCTGCGGCCGCGTAATCGTGATAGCTCAGGTAGTAGCCGTCCTGCAGTTTGTAGAGCCGGGCGGGGTTGTCCAGCGTCGACAGTTCCGGCCAGCCGTAATCGTAGGCCACGCTGTTGCCGATTATCTGCCACAGTCCCAAGCGCTGGTTGTAAGGGACTTGGTTGTAGTCCGTGCAGATGGCCAGGAAGCGGTTGTTTCCAAGCGGATTGACGTAATCGAAAGTGTGCATCGGAATGTAGTTGAAGCCGTCCTCAGTGCCGCCATAATAGAGGTTGTAGAGGCTGGCGTAGCCGCTCGCGTTGATCCGCATCAGCAGGGTCCAGACCCAGAGGGTCCAATCAAGGTAATAGCTTTGGGCACAGAGGAAAGTGTTGTCGCCGAAATCTTCGCTGAGCGGTCCCAGCGGCCAATCGTAGATACTGGTAATCTGGGTCCGCGCCAGGGTCTGGTAATTGAGCAGATAGTTCGTGTAATCCGGCCAGCCCACGCTGGAAGTGATGACCGCCCTTTCCTCGTCCAGCCTGCTGAAAGTGATGAAGCCGTCGGAATTGGGGAAGGTCCAGTAGTAGTTGCAGGTCGCGGATTGCAGGTTGAGCAAATAGACCGAACCCAGGCTGGAAAGGATCATCACCTGGGGGCTGAGGAAGCAGAAGGTGCGGCGGAAGAGGGGGTCGGCTTCGAAATTCAAGGCGGGGTTATTGATGATAACAGTGGAGACCTGCAGGTTTTCGTCGATCACGGTCATGAAGAGGTGGAGGTCGTTCTTCTGCAGGAAATATACTTTACCGCCATAGTTGTTGGCCAGCACGAGGCTGGGGAAACCGCCGTCCTGCAAAAAGTCCACCGGATGCTGGTAGTTGTAGATCACCTCGGGAGTGGATAAACCGCAGTCCAGGGTCAT
>DAHVPC010000110.1 GCA_027318475.1 Candidatus Cloacimonadota bacterium
CGTGAAGAAGGGGTCTCCGGCAATCGAAATGCTGTTCACGACAAGGGTTCCCCCTCCGGCATTGAGCACGGTGAAGGTCTGGTTGTGGGTGGTATTCAGCAGCACGGTGCCAAAGTTCTTATTGGCAGGCGTGACGCTGAACAGCGGATTGGGGCTGAGCGGAGTCATATACAAAGTGGTCTTGGCGAATTGCCCCGTCACCGTGCCCACGGCTCCAGGATTGGCGGGATCGTAGGTGGTGCTGTCGGAATAGACGTTCCTGGCCCGGTTGGTGCCCACGGTCTGGGCTTTGAAATAGTCCGTGGAGTTGTAATAGGTGGTGTCCATCGGCCGGTTGCACAGCATCACCAGGTTGCCGCCGGTGTAGGGGAACATCACCTGCAGGGGTATGAGGATGTTGTTTTCCCCGGTGGGATAGTTCACCGTCCCGTCAAAGACCAGGGTCAAGTTGGTGGAGGGTATCCAGCCCGCGGAAAGATCCGCCTGGTCGGTCATGCCCAACCAAATCTTGGTGGGCATGTTCATCAGGTCCTCGGTGAATTGGTTGTAGAAACAGATCGCCTGGATGTTGCCAAAAGCGCCGATTTCCGGAGGATAATACATGGTTTCGTTCAGACTGTTCCTATAGAAGAAATTGAGTGGCATAAGCGCGGTTTGCGAGCCGTCGCCGATGGTCGCCACGATCATTCCCGCCGGCATCACAGTTATATTCAGCGGATTGGTCACGTTGTTGGCGGCATTCTCGTCGGAAGCCAAAACTATCCTGCCTCTAAGGGCCACCGGACCTTCCGTGGTGGGGGTCCAGGATACGGGAACCTGGACTGTGGCCCCAGCCGCGATAGCTGGAGCGGCGGCCGTTGCCAGCACTGTGTTGGCGGCGTTGATCAATTCCACCGACCAGGTGGGTTGGGCGTTCGAACCCCGGTTGTAAACCGTTACGGTGTAGGTGGTGGCGTTGTTAACGCTGGGCGTCACGTTGCCGGTGATGCCAGTGGCGGCGAGGTCGTTATTGAGCGGCACTGGTGGAATGAAGGAATATTTGTTGCCGGTCAGGAAAGGCACGTGGGTGCCGTTGATCTGGGTGAATTCAGCGGTGGTGGAAAACGTGGCGGTAGGCGCAGCGGGCGTGATGCTCATGTAGTTGCCAGCTGCCGCTCCGGAACATCCGATCGAGGCGGAAGCGGAGGTCCCAGGCGTGGCGCCCATCGTTCCGTAGATGAATTCGATGCGGTTCGTGCCCTGATAGAGCTTGATCTGGAAGTTCACCAGGTTCACCGGGGTCGTGTAATAATACCACTTGATGTTCTTGTATTCCACGGTCAGCACCTGGTTCGGCGCCGTGCCGGAAAGTTGGTAGGCCACGTGGGAATTGGTGTCGTCCGTCTTCAGGTCGTCCCATAAAGCCGCCAGGATCAGGGTCTGTGACGCCAAAGCATTGGTGAGCGAAGCCGATGAAGAGGGGTTAAGCGTGATGAAGCCGTTGGTATTGGCCTTGAAGGTGCTATACACCACCTCGTCGTAGAGGAAATCAAAACCGATGTTGATCACTCCGGACATGGAATCGTCGATTCCCGTGCCATGGATCTGCGTGGGAGCGGCGAGTTCGGTCCAGGCTGATGTTGTCTGCTCGAATGTGTAGTCGGCCAATGCAGCCAGACCCAGCGCGCAGAGCAGGCTTAAGAAGAGGGTTGACAGCGCTTTTTTCATCTTATCTCCTTGGAGCAAATAGAATGTTATATATCTTCAAGCCTGTCCCTGCCTTGATTTGGGGACTTCCCGGCCAATTCTCGCTTACGTAGCGCAAGATTCTCCAGGCATAAGATTCAGGCAAGGAAAAAAAACGCCAGTCTCCAACTCATCCCATCCGGTCTCCCGCCAAGTTAATTAGCACTCCCGTTACTCGACTGCTAAAATACCGCTTGGCTCTCCGCCGCAATCGCTTATCTTATTACCATAGAGGTGCTTGATATGAATACCCAAAGATTCACGCTCAGGAGCCAGGAGACCTTGCAGGCCATGCAAAACCTGGCGGAAGAATATGGCCACCAAGAGATACGCGACCTGCATCTACTGGCCGCGATGCTGAAGCAGACCGACTCCCTGGTCCTGCCCGCCCTGCAGAAACTGGAAGTGAACACAGCCCAGTTGTCCACCCAAGTGGAAAACGAACTGAAGAAACTGCCCCGTGTAAGCGGCGCGCAGGTCTATCTAGCCAACGCGGTGCTGGACGTTCTGCACCAGGCGGAACGCGAAGCGGACCAGTTGCAGGACGACTACATCAGCCTAGAGCACATCCTGCTGGCGCTCTTGCGCAAAGGCAAGGAGGCGGCACAACTGCTGAAAGCCAACGGCGCGGATGCCGACAAACTGCTGCTGGCGCTCAAAGAACTGCGCGGCAACCAGCGCGTCACAGACCAGAATCCCGAGGCCAAATTCCAGGCTTTGGAGAAATACGCCCGCAACCTGACCCGGTTGGCGCGCCAAGAAAAACTCGATCCCGTCATCGGACGCGACGAAGAGATCCGCCGCAGCGTGCAGATCCTTTCCCGCCGCCGCAAAAACAACCCCATCCTGATCGGCGAACCCGGCGTGGGCAAGACCGCCATCGTGGAAGGATTGGCGCGGCGCGTGGTGGCGCGCGACGTCCCGGAAAACCTGAAGGACAAGGAAATCCTGGAGTTGGACATGGCGGCGCTTTTGGCCGGAGCGAAGTTCCGCGGCGAGTTCGAAGAGCGCCTCAAAGCCGTGCTGGCCGAAGTGGAGAAGTCCGACGGCCGCATCATCCTCTTCATCGACGAGATCCACACCGTGGTGGGAGCCGGAGCCGCGGAAGGCGCCGTGGACGCCTCCAACATGCTCAAGCCTGCCCTGGCGCGCGGTTCACTGCATTGCATCGGCGCCACCACGATCGACGAATACCGCAAGCACATCGAAAAGGACCCCGCCCTCGAACGCCGCTTCCAGCCCGTGCTGGTGCAGGAGCCCAGCGTCGAGGACACCATTTCCATCCTGCGCGGCATCCGCGAAAAATATGAGGTCCACCACGGCGTCCAGATCACCGACAACGCGCTCGTCGCCGCCGCCGTGATGGGCGACCGCTATATCTCCGACCGCTTTTTACCGGACAAGGCCATCGACCTCATCGACGAAGCCTGCGCCAAACTGCGCATGGAGATCGATTCCCTGCCCACCGAACTGGACGAGGCGGAACGCAAACTGCGCCAATTGGAGATCGAACGCCTCTCTTTGGCCAAGGAAGAGGACAAACTTTCCAAGCAGCGCCTGGACAAGGTCAGCGCCGAAATCGCCGCTTTGAATGAAGGCCGCAACGCCCTGCGCCTCAGATGGGAAAACGAAAAGAAGGTCTTTGAGCGCACCCGGTCTTTGCGCGCCGAACTCGACGTCCTGAAAAGCGCCGCCGACAAAGCCGAACGCGACGGCGACCTGGAAACCACCGCCAAACTGCGTTACGGCTCCATCAAGGACAAGGAGAAGGAACTGGCGGCATTGGAAGAAGGCCTGAACGCCCAATCCAGCGGCGACAACGACCCGCTGCTCAAGGAAAAGGTCGATGAGGAACTGGTCGCCGAGGTCGTCTCCAAATGGACCAACATCCCCGTATCCAAACTCGTGCAGAGCGAGATGAGCAAGCTACTGCACCTCGAAGACATTCTTGCCCAACGCGTTATCGGCCAGAAAGAGGGCATCACCGCCCTCGCCAACGCCATCCGCCGCAGCCGCAGCGGACTCAGCGACACCAACCGCCCCATCGGCTCCTTCATTTTCCTGGGTCCCACCGGAGTCGGCAAGACCGAGCTCGCCAAGACCCTCGCCGCCTATCTTTTCGATAGCGAAAAAGCCATGCTGCGCCTGGACATGAGCGAATTCATGGAGAAGCACTCCGTTTCCCGCCTGATCGGCGCGCCCCCCGGCTACGTGGGCTACGACGAAGGCGGCTACCTCACCGAAGGAGTCCGGCGCCGTCCCTACAGCGTCATCCTCTTCGACGAGATCGAAAAGGCGCACCCGGATGTGTTCAACATCCTACTGCAAATCCTGGACGACGGCAGACTCACCGACGGCAAAGGCCGCACGGTCGATTTCCGCCATAGCGTCATCATCATGACCTCCAACATCGGCTCGCAGGAGATTTACGAGGCGGAGGACCTGGAAGCCCTGCGTCCGCATTTGATGCGCATCCTGCAGCAGTATTTCCGCCCGGAATTCCTCAACCGCCTGGACGACATCATCATCTTCCACCGTCTGAGCAAAGAGAACATCCGCGAGATCGTGCTCATCCAATTGAAGCAACTGGCTGAGCGGGTAAAGGATAAGGGCATCGAACTCACCTGGACCGACGCTTTGGTGGACTACATCGCCAGCGCCGGTTTCGACCCCCAATACGGCGCTCGGCCACTTAAACGCCTCATCCAGAAAGACCTGGAGGACGCCATGGCCAGGGCCGTGCTGGCTGGCAACACCGGAACCGCCATGCGCCTGGATTACCGGAACGGCGAGGTCGTGATCGGCGCCTGACAGGTATTGCCATCCCGGACTGGTATTGAAAAACCCGCTTCAGCGGGTCAGGCTGTTGATAAACGCAATTCAGGCTTTGGAGTTCAAGCCGGCAAGGCAGTTGTTTACTGTCTGTAGATTTCTAAGCCGGCTTGGACTTCAACAGCCGGGCCTGTATATCATTTTAAACTAATAACTTAACCACTATGTCTTGAAGTCCAAAGCGCTAATGTGTTTTTGGTGTCTGAGTAAAATTTTCCCAGCGCTTTGAACTCCAAAACACATCCCCCCGTGTTTGTCGGCTACCTGAGACCCTCGGTGGCGAAATATATCTAGCCCAAAGTGCAGCGAAGCGTAACTGTGGGTTATGAGCAAACAGGAGCGCCTAGCCCCTTGGGGGCGACATAAATCAATATCGGGATTGTGTCGCCCCCAAGGGGCTTACCTACCCACCATAAACCACCAAATGAACCACCAAATGAACCACCAAATGAACTTGAGCCAAATGATAGGCTCTCTTTCAGATTGAGTGGATAAGCGCTGGAGGTGCGTCAGAACATAGCGAGGGTGTGGAGTGAGCGCAGCGAACGGAACCCCTCGTCAGGTAGAGGATCCTCCACCTGAAGGTAGTACCATCACCCCACCCCAGCAAAACGCCACCGCGTTATGCTGGGGTGGGGTGATGGATAATGGGTATATGCCCACTGCATACATTAACGAGGGGCTTACGCACCATCGCTATGTTCTGACGCCCTCCGGGCTAAGCCAATCCCAAAGGACATAGTTACCCACTCGATTTTTTAGTCAACCATTTTCAGGACGGGTCGCCCTGGGGGCTTGGCGTCAATCACTTCTTAATCAAGCCTCAATCAAGCGTCAATAATAGACGCTTGATTGAGGCTTGATTAAGAAGTGATTGACTGTAATCCCCGGGAGCGGTCCCAAATCTGGCAGGGGGAATTCCGCTTCCCACGCCTGTCCCCTCTACCCCATCGGGATATTTCCACCCTCCACTTGAGCAGAGAATCAGAAATCTGATTTTTTTATTTGCCATCTCCCCGGGTACCGATTATCATCTAGGTATCATACCAATTTAATAGGAGTTCTAAAATGAAACATATAATAAAGATATCGCTTCTGATGCTCGTAGCCATGGCGGTCCTCGCGGCTTGCCAAACCAATTCTGAGATCACGGGTCCCGAACCCGTCAAAGCTGTTAAGAACAGCGCCGACCAGTCCACCCAGATGTTTTACAAGATCGGCAACGACAAGATCCCCAACCCCGTAATGCA
>DAHVPC010000111.1:0-1938 GCA_027318475.1 Candidatus Cloacimonadota bacterium
CTCTACGGCGTCATTTCCGGCTACGTGCGCACATCCAACAATGCGGCAATCTCAGATGTAACCCTGGCTTTCAGCAATGGCGGGGGTTCAGTTAGCACGGACACCGATGGCTATTACGAGCAGTCAGTCACTTATGGCTGGTCCGGAACGGTTACGCCTTCCAAGCTTGGTTATGCTTTCTCTCCCGTAACCAAACCCTACACCAATGTGACCGCATCGCTGGAAGGACAGGACTATACGGGCACTCCTGCCACGGTTTACATTTCCGGCAATATCAGGACCCTCTCCGGTGTTGCCATCTCCGGAGTAACTGTGACCTTCAGTAATTCCGGCGGAACCGCCACAAGTAATTCAAACGGTTACTATTACAACGCAGTACCCTATGGCTGGTCGGGAACAGCAACTCCCAACAAGGCCGGCTATGAGTTCGATCCTGCCAGCAGAACTTATACAAACGCCACGTCTCATCAGACCGGAAAAGACTACACTGCGTATATCCTGTATGGCTATGTGTCCGGTTATGTGAAAACGTATCAAGGTACGCCGATACCAGACGTAACACTCACTTTCAGCGCCAACGGAGAAACAGCTGTCACTGATTCAGAGGGATTCTTTGAAATGTTGGTTCCCTATGGCGGATCCGGAAGCTTGACACCTGCAAAGTTTGGTCTGGGATTTTCTCCAGCCAGCATTCAACTTACCAATATAACGAGCGGTCTGGAAGGCTGTGAGTTCACCGGTTTTAACCTATTTGGCTATCTTTCCGGATACGTCCGCACTACCACTGGAAATCCCATTGAAGGAGTTACAATAACCCTGAGCAACAACGGCGGCATATGGAACACAGATTCTGATGGATTCTATTTAGTGGTCCTGGATTATGGATGGTCTGGCCGCGCCACTCCCAGTTTATCCGGCTACAATTTCGAACCAGCGTTCAAAGACTATTCCGGTGTATGCTCCGACATGCAACACGAAAACTTCTTTGGGAGTAGTGCTGCTCTGATGTTTCCCTCCAATGTCCGAATTGTCAGGTCAGGATCGGTGCTGACACTACAGTGGAACTCCGTTTCGGGCGCTACAGGCTATCGAGTGCAAGCATCCAATAACCCAGATTCTGGCTGGTCAACTTTAGTAACCACAGCAACTACTTCTTGGGCGATAAATTCTTCCGCTTCCAGAAAGTTTTTCCGAGTAACAACTCTGCAGACGCCAGTAAAATGAGATTGCAAACAGAGTGAAGAGTAAAGAGAGTAGATTTGGCCTGATGTAAAACTTCGAGAATTCCTGGAATTACATTTACCATGCAGTTTTCAGGCACTAATGTCTCGAGTGTGTTGATATGGAACTAATGAAATCCAAAGCCGATTTCCCTTGACAAATCCCGCCAACTTCCTACACAAGAAAAAAACATCCATCAGAGGCATTATGAGAAGAATCTGGATATTCTGTGTCCTGTTGACTGCCGTCTTGATTCCCGGCTGCAGGCAGCGTCCGCGCTTTCTGGACCACGAATTCCAGCCGGACGGCGCGTTCCTTTACCCGGAAAGGGCTTACATACGCGATTACTTTGACCTGCGGAGCAATGGCCAGGATTACCTTATCTACACCAACGAGTTTGCCGCCAATTTCAACTTCCTGGTCATCAATGACCAGAGTGGGAAAACCCTGGCCCAGGTCAACTCTCAGTTCAAGATTTACAGCTTCCGCGTGCTCACGGACCCCCAAACCCAGGAACGCTGGCTGTTCACGTCCATCAACGACCAGAAGCATACCACGGTCTGGGCCTACAACTACATCTGGAAAAGCATTCTGGGCCGGGAAGAAAAGAAATTCGACTCCATCGCCCGGGTTTACCCGCCCGACGACAACCCCCAAACCGAATGGTATGGGCAGTTATCCCCGGAGTTCATCGCGGATATCGACGGCGACGGCACC
>DAHVPC010000111.1:2038-5725 GCA_027318475.1 Candidatus Cloacimonadota bacterium
CCGACGACAACCCCCAAACCGAATGGTATGGGCAGTTATCCCCGGAGTTCATCGCGGATATCGACGGCGACGGCACCCAGGAACTTGTCACCCGCTGCATCGCCGGCTACAAAGCGAATCCGCGCGGCCTGGCAGTATTCGACTTCGCCAGCGGCAAACTGAAGTGGCGCTTCGATACCAGTGGGAATCTGGTCTCAGTCCTGTATGACGATTTTGACGGGAACGGGACGAAAGAATTCGTGTGCTCGACCTTGGCTCAGAAAAATACCAAGGACATCAGGAACGGCACGGACGATTTCAGCGGCTGGCTGCTGGTGCTCGCTGCTTCGGGCCAGCTTCTGTATCAGGAACGAGCCTTCCAGGGCTACGGCCAGACCCAGCTCGCGGCGGAAGACGTGGACCGGGACGGCCTCAAGGAAATCTTCGCCGTCATCACCACTTGGGGTAACAGCGAGAATCCCAATTCCGTGCAAGCGCTGAACTGGTCGGGCCAGAAACTGGCGCGCGGCAAGACCTGGAACCTGCAGGGATCTTTCGCCCGGAACAACGTCCAGACGATTTTCCGCGCCCTGGATACGGAAGGCCGCCATCGCTTTCTGCTGGCCGCCCTGGATCGGCCTCTGGTGGTGCTGGACGAGCGCCTGAACGAGATCGAAACCAAATTCCAGGACGCCGTACAGATCGTCTGGGATGTGAACGACCTCGACCTCGACGGCAAAAATGAGATCCTGGTGCAGACCACAGACAACCGTTTTGTGGTTCTGGACAGCGATTTTCGAATGCGCGCCGAAATCGCCACACCCTTGCCCCCAGCGAGCAAGCCCTACGGCAAAATCGTCGGTGCTGGAGCCGGCAAAGCTCCCCGCATCGCCATCTATTCCGACATGGAGGCCCGCTACTACACCTATTCCCGGGTCACCCCCGCAGCTCATGTGGGCAGGTTTGTCAAAGCCAATTCACCACTCCTGTCTTTGCTGCTGGGTCTGATCGTCATCGTCGCCGCAATCATATTCCGGCACCGGGAGCGCATCCTGATCCGCATCATCGACCATCTGCAGCAGGGTGTGATCGTGATGTCCAGCAGGAACCGCGTCCGCAACCTCAATCAATACGTGACGCGCCTTCTGCAGGACGAACAGGGCAAACTGCCTACCCGTAAACTGCATTCCCTCAGAAGTATTCTGCCCGAATTGCAGCCTCTGCTGGGGAATTTCACCCGCAGCAAAGCCAGGGAGTTGTCCGCCGAACTCAAGTTAGGCGTAAACAAAACCGAACATAAGGTCTCCTTCTTCCGGCTGCATGGCTTTTTCCGCCGTTACCTGATCGTGCTGGCGCCAGAACACGCGGATATCAGTTCCCTGAAGGACAAGCTGGCCTGGGCGGAAACCGCCAAGAGGCTGGCGCACAACGTCCGCCGCAACCTCCAGAACGCCCTGTTGGCGATGCAGCCCGTGTTGGAAAACGGCCTTCCTCAATCCGACAAAGCCAATCTGGAGATCGTGCGCGGCGCCATCGAGAATGTCTCCGTGTTCACTCACGCCTTCCAACGCTTTGCCGAACTGGAGGACATGGAACTTAAGGTGCAGGATGTGATTCCCTCCGTTGAGCATTGCCTGGCGCGGCTTACGCTCCCGGACAACGTCAAACTCATCCGGGATTGGAGCCTCAAGTCGGTGGAAACCCGGATCGAACCGATCCGTTTCGAGGAAGCGCTGCAGAACGTGCTCAACAACGCCCTCGACGCCATGCCCTCTGGCGGAATATTGCAGGTGAGCGTGCGGCATTTTCCCCTGCATTCTGGCCCCAAAGGCGAATTGAGCGTGCTCATCGAGGTGGAGGACAGCGGGAAGGGCATCCCCGCCAAATATCTGGAAGAGATCTGGCAATTATATTTCACCACCAAGGAATCCGGCAACGGCATCGGCTTGCCGGAAACGCGCAAGATCATCGAATCGATGGGCGGCACGATCGTCATCGAGAGCGAGGAAGGCAAGGGGACGGTGGTCTCCATCTGGCTGAAAGGGGAATCCGATGGATAGGATCAGGATCCTCCTAGCTGATGACGACCGCACCTTTTGCGAACTCACCGGCAGTTTGCTCATCAGGGCCGGCTATCATGCGTTTTCCGCGCAGAACATCCCGCAAGCGCGCTCCATGCTCGCCGCCGGCGACTACGACATCCTGATGCTGGACCTCTGCTTTCCAGCCCTCAGCGATGGCTTCGAACTATTGGAGGAAGTGCGCGACAAACTGCCCCAACTTCTGATCCTGATGATCTCCGGATCGGGCAGCAACGACGATGTGGTGCGGGCGATCAAGAACGGCGCCCACGATTTCATCACCAAACCGATCGAACCGGAGTCGCTGCTGGTGCGCATTCAGAACTTGGGCGACCGCATCCTCAAACAGCGCCAGATCAAGGCTTTGGAACATTCGGCGATCGCCATGGTCGGCGTTTCGGACTCCCTGCGCAAGGTCTTCGACCACATCAGCGCCGCCGCCAAAACCGACCTGCCAGTGCTGATCACCGGCGAAACCGGAGTCGGCAAGGAACTCGCGGCGCGCGCCATCCACAAACTGAGCGCCTGGGGTGGCCATGACATGGTAAGCATCAATTGCGCTTCCGTGCCCAAGGAGCTGTTCGAAGCTGAACTCTTTGGCTACGCCAAGGGCGCTTTCACCGGCGCGGTGTCCTCTTTCAAAGGTTATTTCGAGTTCGCCCGGGATTCCTCGTTTTTCCTGGATGAGATCAGCGAACTGCCGCTCAACGTTCAGGCCAAACTGCTGCGCGTGCTTTCCGAAGGCGAAGTGCAGCGCCTGGGCGGAAAAGTCGATACGGTCCGCACCCGCGTCATCAGCGCTTCCAACGCGGACCTGCCCGCCCTGGTCAAAATCGGCGCTTTCCGCCAGGACCTCTATTACCGGCTCGACTCGCTGCACATCCATATTCCGCCGCTGCGTCAGCGTCCGGAAGACATCACGCCCCTGGCCAGCCATTTCCTGAGTGATTTTTGCCGGCGCAAGCAACTGCCGCCCAAGGAAATATCGCCGCGCGCCGAGGTCTGGCTGGCCGAACAAGCCTGGCCGGGCAACGCCCGCGAACTGAAAAACTGCGTGGAACGCGCCGCCGTGCTATCACAGCGCGACGCCCTCATGCCGGAGGATTTTCTGGCCGTGGACGAGGAGCCGGACCCCTCGGGACTGGAACCCGGAACCCTGCGCGAAAGTCTGCGTAAATACGAAGAGCGTCTGATCTGCCTGCACCTGAAGGCGAACCACTACAACGTCACGCAAACGGCACGGCAGTTGGGAATAGATAAATCCAACCTCTGGAAGCGAATCCACGCCCTGGGCATCGATCTGGGAGCGGAATCCGGCAATTGATCAGGGCGTTTGGACCGCATCCGGCTCTCATGATCATTGCGGGGTCATTGCGCGCTCATTGCGCGCTTTGCCCGTAATGAGCGCGCAATTACCCCGCAATGATAACCGGAAGAGAGGCTGTAATCCGGCTCTTGTTCAGTTATGGATGGTTAGAGCCCCGGAGGGTGCGACATATGATAGCCCGGGGTGGAGCGAAGCGGAACCCCGGGTTAGGGGGGGCATTATCATGGTGTTAACCTACCCCGCCCCCTCTCCAAGCAACCTGCGAAATGCAGGTTGCTTGGAGAGGGGGTGGGGAGATCG
>DAHVPC010000112.1 GCA_027318475.1 Candidatus Cloacimonadota bacterium
CCTTGCATGTTCGTTTACCTCACGTAATTGTTGTCCTGGATTGCGATCTATTCGATCCGCTAATCTTAATGGCAACGTTTTATCCCAACCCTCTCAACATGTCAAGATATTCTTTGGAAGCACAAATGGAGAGACTATGCATAAGTCTGTAACACTGCCTTCAGAGGCTGTAAGAAAACTAACACCTTTGGAGTTCAAGCCGGATTCGAAGACTTACTCATCACACCCGGGACACAAACCGGCTTGGACTTCAAACAGCTTTATTCTACGAGCATTTACAATCCTGCTTGAAGTCCAAATCGGTGTCCAGAATGAGGTTATGCACTGACATCATGGGAACCGATTTGAACTCCAAGCGGGACTTTACTCACAGCCTCTGGACGCAGTGTTCCGGCACCCCACCCGCAACTCCCAACCCTCAACTCATAACCCCACCTCTCCGCATTCCCACCCTTCATCCGCCTACCTATCCCTCACCGCACATTTTCCTTGACAGATTACCGAACACGCAAGCAATCTAACTTTCATAATTCTTGACTGCGAGGTGGAAAATGAGAGCACTGCTAATGGCATTTCTGGCCTTTCTGATGGGCTGCGGCTTGTTCGCCGAAACGATGATTCCCGCCGGACCTGTTTCCGGCAATTGGACGGCCGCCGGCTCACCCTATCTGATCATGGGCAACATCACGATCAACAACCTGGCTTCCCTGAACGTCGGACCCGGCGTGGACGTGGTTTTCCAGGGCACCTACCGGCTGGATGTCCTGGGCCAGATAGTCTGCAACGGGGACGTGGAAAACAATGTGACCTTCACCGCCGCGGACACCCTCACCGGCTGGCAATCGATCCGGTTCAACAACAGCGGAACCACAAACCCCGCCTCCTCGTTCACCTACACCAATTTTTACTACGGCAAGGCCCTCAATGGCTCCAGCGTCTCGGATCCCTTGAATTCCGGGGGCGCCGTTTATGCCGTCGGGGCTGGCACCCTGACCTTCAATTTCTGCAGATTCGTGCGCTGCATGTCGGCTGCCGATGGCAGCGCGGTTTACGCGGACGGGCAAACGAACCTGGATATGAACGACTGCCTCATCAAGGATTGCGAGGCCAGCTGGTTCGGCGGCATTTTTTTGCGCTACGGCACCGGGAGTTTTACGAATTGCAGTTTCTTCGGCAACTCCTCCAACGTGTTCGGCGCCGCGATGTATATCTATGAATGCCCGACGGTCAGTATCGTCTCCTGCAGTTTCCAATACTGTTGGGCAGGCGCAGTGGGCGGCATTTACAGCCTGTACACGCCGTTGGGGATCACCAATTCGCTGTTCCAGGGCAATTACACAGTCACTGGAAGGGGTGGAGCCATCGGCGTAACCCACGGGACAGCCCTGATCACCAACTGCACCTTCGCCGGAAACAGCTCCGCCATGGACGGAGGCGCCATCTGGCTCAACGTCATGGATTCCCCTGCCACCATCACCAATACGATCTTCTGGGACAACACGCCCGACGCCATCATCAACGTGGAAACCACCTACACCCTGTCCTACTGTTCCACGCAGGTTGCCCAGGGTGGAGCCACCAACATCTGGGGCAATCCCCTGTTCACCAACGCCGAAGACGACGATTACACGCTGTCGCCCGCTTCGCCCTGCATCGATGCCGGAACGCCCGATGTGGCCGGCTTGAATCTGCCCGCGGTTGATCTGGCTGGAATGCCCAGGATTGTGGACGGCGACGGCGACAGCGTCCTCCGGATCGACATGGGCTGTTTTGAAGCGCCGCCTTATTCCGCAATCGGCCAGATCATCGGACAGGTGATCGACGCCTCGTCCCAACCCGTATCCGGAGCCACCATCACCGCCGGAACAGCCACCGCCACCACGGATACCTGGGGCCTGTACACCCTTTCCGTAGAAGCAGGCGTGTACAGCGTGAGTTGCTCCAAACCAGGTTATCAGACCGTTACGCAGGACAACGTGACGGTGACCGCGGATCAGATCACGATCGTCAATTTCACCCTGGAAACCGTCTCCAATTCCGATCCCGCCAACTCGCCCCAACTCACACGCCTGGCCAGCCAACCCAATCCCTTTGCCGGCGATACGCGCATCTCCTGGAGCCTGGACAAAGGCTGCCACGTCGCTCTGGAGATCTACAACCTCAAAGGCCAAAAAGTGCGCGCCCTGCTGGACGCGGATCTAAGCAAGGGCGAACACAGCGTTGCATGGAACGGCCTGGACGATCATGGCCGGCAACTGGGCAGCGGCATGTATCTGGCCCGGATCCATTGGGCAGGCGAGGCCCGGACCACCCGGCTGATCAAGTTTTAAGCCCTTGTAACCCTCGCGGAAAAAAGCCCCGGTTTGATGGCCGGGGCTTTGTTTATCGTTTGGGGAGGATGGCTTTGCTCAGGGATTATGGGTATCCCCGGTCACCTTGAAGAACTTGCAGTTCTCGGTTCCCGCATACGTGTAGGTAAGCGCGGCGGTGGTGCCCAGCAGGGTCCAGGGTCCGTAGGGATCGTCGCTGCCATAGACCTTGTAGCTGTTGGCATTGGCGATGGCGGCCCAGTTCAAGACGACGCTGGCGCCATCCATACCCGCTTCCACCACGGGAACAGCGCTGAAGGGATTGGACTGGATGCTGAACGAGAAGAGCGGGTCGGTGACGGCATTGCCGGCGGCGTTGACTGCCTGCACGGTCCAGTAGTATTGGCCGTCGAAGGCATAAGAGATGGGGTCTTCGTTAGCCGTCACGGGGTTGAAGGCAGTGCCCGCGATATTGTCGTAAACATATTCGTCGTAGATGGTTTCTTCGCTGGAAGCCACGTAGAGCACATAGTAGGCCGGGGGGTCACCGGCAGCCAGATCGGGTGTCCAGGTAAAGTTGAAGCCGTCCTGGGAGAGTCCGGTGGCTGCATGGGCCGGATAGTTCAGGTAAGGTTCCGCCGGAGCGGCGATCGCCCGTACCGTGACGTCGTCGATGAACATGTTGTTCCCATACTCGCTCACGGCTTCAAAGATGATGTGCTTGTTCTCCAGTGAACCTGTGAAGACGAATTTATACCGGTACCAGAGGTTCGCCACGGGTTCCACCGGAGCGAAGCCATAATAGCGGCTCACAGTGCCCAGCAGCGTTCCGCCGGTTGAAGTGCTGGCGGTGTTCACATACACGTTCACCACTTCCTGGGTTTTGGTGGCATACCCGCTGTCGCGGTACATCCAGAATTCCACCACGTAAACCTCGCCATCCGGAACATCCAGGGCTGGAGTGATCAATTCCGCTTTTCCGCCTGCCTGGATGGAGAAGGAATTGTAGCGGGCCATGCCGGCTCCGCTATGGGTGGTGCAGGTGGGGGATGAGCCCGTGGTTACGCGGTTCCAGATTCCCGGCAGCGTGGTTCCGGCGGTTTTGATGTTGTACCAGCCGATGGGCGCGAAGGTCTCGCCGTCGAAGCTTTCCGTCCAGGGAAAACTCACCACGGTGGGATCGGCCCAGGTGGTGAAACTGCGCACCGTATTCGGCGAGGAATCCCCCACTCCGTTGTAGGCCACCACTTTCCAGTAATAGGTGGTGCCATAGAGCAGCGGTTCGGTGAGGACGTGGGTGTAGCCCGTGGTTGTGGTGATCAGGGTGCTGGGATCGGTGTTGGTGTCGCAATAGAGTTTGTAGCCCTGCGGAACCCCGCCTGATGTCGGCACGGTCCAGGTGAACTGGGTCAGCGGGCTGACGTCAACCGCCAGATCCGCAGGAGTGGTCAGGCCGCAGGGTCCGGGCGCTTCGGACGTGATCTCCGGACCGAACACGTGATCGATGGCGATCGTGGCAGAGGACGTGGTGGTGAACACCTGGAAGCCCAGGAAATAACCGCCCTGGATGCTGCTGAGGTCCACGCTCTGGTAATACCAGACATTCGTGGTCGTCGCCATGGTGAGCAGGGGCCCGATGGGCGTCCAGGTCTGCCTGTCCGGCGAATAGACCGTTTGCAGCCTGCCATAGCCGTTGGTTGAGCCAGGTTTGTAATAGAAATCCAGCGTGGAGGTGGCGGTGATGGTCACCTTGGGCGTGGAAAGCACCGCCGGGGTTGTGTTGGCGGATTTGCTGGCCACAGCGGTAAGGTGGTAGGGATTGGTGGTCGAGCGGCTCCAGCTGTTGGGATTCAGCCAACCCACCGGCGGAAACTCGGTGTTCTCGAAGCTTTCCGCCAGCTGCGTTGCGGTCGGCGTCTTGAAACTCCAGACCGTTCCCGTGGTGGTGCCGAAGATGTTCACGGCGTCGATCCTCCAGTAATAAGTGGTGTTGGGATTCAAGGTTGGAGCGTAGTTGAGCGTGGTTACATTGGCCACATAGGGAGGGTCTGCGGATTCTCCGCAATAGACGTTGTAATTGGAGGGATACCCGCCCGCGTTGCCCCACCTCAAGACCCCGTTCAAAAAGGTCCAGCTGCCCACAGCGGGATAGATCAGGGAGGCTTGGTTGGGCAGGGTGGTCACCGTCAGGGTGTAGTTGTAGGTGGTTCCGCTGGCCGGATACACCGTGGGGGAAAGCGTCGCCATGGCGGTGTTGTTGGCTCCGGGAGTGGAAGCGGCCCAGTTGGTGGTCACGGCGCGGTTGGTGAAATCCAGGTTGGTAACGCCGCGCAAACCGACCTGGGGATGGGTCGTGCCGGTGTAAGTGACCAGCATTTCCCCATACACGAATTCGATCGCGTCGGTGCCTTCGTACAGCCGGATCTGGAAGTTGTAGTCTTCGCCAACTCCGGCATATCTGCGGAAATTCTTCCATTGCACCACCCAAACGCGGTTTGGAGCGTCGCCCAGGGTTTCATAGCGCACTTCGCCGAGGTTGCCGGCATCGACGTTGCCCTGCAGGTCGCGTCCCAAGGCGGCGATGGAACCGTCGGCGACATAGGTGCTGCTTACCGGAGTGTAGCCCATGGCGACGGTACCGCCCATGATGATGTAGCCGTTGCAGGAAACGGCCGTATCCGTGTAGGGCAGGCCATTGAAGTGGAAGGGGAAGGGAATGGGCGTTCCCGTGTAAAATCCCTCATCGAGCGAATTGGTGCCCGTTCCGCCGACTGTTGCGGTTGCCAATACCGTTCCGCCCGTGATCTCGGAATAAGTTCCGGCGGTATAACCGAACACATATCCGGCCACCTGCGCGAACGCGCTTCCGGCCAGAATTGCCAGCAGCAAGGTAAGCATGAATTTGGTTTTCATGTGGAAAACTCCTTGTTATGATGGTGGTTGGTTTATTGTGCTTCTATCCAGTCTAAAAGCTCCTGATCTTGAATTTGCGCTTGATTCGTGCGATGAATTGAAACGCTGGGTAATGTATCTTAACTGGTTTTTCTTTGTTTTGGCGTTGGCCAGAGGCGCCAGGCGCTGGGTGCCGACGGAGCTTCTCCGGATCTGGTTGGTGAGCCGCGACTTTCCGCATCCTGTTCAGTGAACCTTTGTGTTAAGGCACATTTGGGCTGGCTTTCCCGGCCTTTTTCCCGGCTCCGGCAAGGAATAACTCTGCCAGTTGCGCGGCGAAGCCGGATTGGACTTGCTGTTCTTGAGCGGCCCTGGCAAAGATGGCCCTCAGGTAGCCCGAGATCACGATGGGGTAAATGTCCTGGTATTCCGGGCGGAGCTCCTGGCGCTCCAAAGCTGTGCGCAGCACTTCCAGGATGTGGTCGTC
>DAHVPC010000113.1 GCA_027318475.1 Candidatus Cloacimonadota bacterium
GCGCTGGATTTCGTGCCCTTGCGCTACAATCCTGGCCGGGGCGAGATCGAAGTGATCTACAGCGCGGAAGTGACAGTCCAGTTTGTGGGCGCGGACTATGCCGCCACGCAGGATTTGCAGGCACGCACCTATTCCCCGGCCTTTGCCAGAACGCTGGATGGAATGCTGCTCAATCCCGATTCCGACCGCGTCTCCCTGAACCGCTATCCCATGAGCTACCTCATCATCACACCCCCCAATTTCGTGAACGCGATGCAGCCCTTCGTGAACTGGAAAAAACAGGAAGGCTACAACGTGATCGTGGCCACCACCACCGATACCGGCACCACCGCGAACAGCATCAAGACCTA
The DNA here is from genome assembly GCA_027318475.1 of Candidatus Cloacimonadota bacterium. GTDB lineage: Bacteria > Cloacimonadota > Cloacimonadia > Cloacimonadales > Cloacimonadaceae > Syntrophosphaera. The sequence goes on from DAHVPC010000113.1 coordinate 351, forward strand.
TATGCAAAACCTCTGGAACGCCGCCACCGCTGAAAATCCGGCGCCGTCCTACTTGCTGATCGTGGGCGATGTGGCGCAGGTGCCCGCCAATACCGGCACCACCGGCAGCCATGTGACCGACGTCCACTACGTCCGCTTGCAAGGCACCGACTTCGTTCCGGAAATGTATTTCGGCAGATTCTCCGCCACCACCGAAGCCGAAGTGACCAACCAGGTCAACAAGACCCTCATGTACGAAATGTACACCATGCCCAGCGATGCTTATCTTGGCGAAGTGGTGATGATCGCCGGCGCCGATTCCTATTGGGCTCCGACCCATGCCAACGGCCAGATCAATTATGGCACCAACAACTATTTCAACCCCGCCCATGGCATCACTTCCCACACCTACCTTTACCCCGCTTCCCAGTCTTCGGACGCGGCCATCGTGGCTGACGTTTCCGCCGGAGTGGGTTATGTGAACTACACTGCGCACGGCAGCGAAACCAGCTGGTCGGACCCCAGCTTCACTATCCCCAACATCAACTCGCTGCAGAACGTCAACGAAAGTTCAGTGGTGGTGGGCAACTGCTGCCTCACCAACGCCTTCAATACTGCCATCTGCTTCGGAGAGGCCTTCTTGCGTGCCCCCAACAAAGGCGCCGTGATCTACATCGGCGGTACCAACAGCACCTATTGGGACGAAGACTATTGGTGGGGCGTGGGCTGGAAACCGCCTGTGGTGGGCACCGGATCGCCTTTCGTGGCCGGACGCACGGGCGCTTACGACGCCATGTTCCACGACCATAACGAAGCTTTCGCCGATTGGGCCGGCAACGTCGGCTCCGCCACTTTCATGGGCAACATGGCGGTGGTGCAGTCCAACAGCGCGCGGATCAATTACTATTGGGAGATCTATTCCATCATGGGCGACCCCAGCCTGATCCCCTACCTGGGAATTCCCGTGCAGAACAGCTATCAGCCGCCTGCCACTCTTTTCCTGGGCATGGGCAGCATGGATATCGTGGCCGACCCCTACAGCTATGTGGCGATCTCCATGAACAACGAACTGCACGGAACCGGGCTGGCCGACGCCAGCGGCAACCTGACCCTGAACTACACCCCCTTCACGGAACCCGGAACAGCGCAGATCGTGGTCACGCGCTCCCTGCGCCGTCCCGTGATCGCCAACGTCCAGGTGGTTCCCAACGTGGGGCCCTACGTGACGGTAAGCCCGATCACGGTGGTCGATCCCAACTCCAACGGCATAGCTGAAGCGGGCGAAACCATCAGCATGAACCTCACTTTCAACAACGTGGGCATCCAGGAAGCCACCAACCTCACGGCATCCCTTTCCACCACCTGCGAACACGTTACCCTGTTGAATTCGACTGCCGCGCTGGCCAATATACCCGCCGGTGGCAACATCGCCGCCACCAACCTGTTCAGCATCCAGATCAGCCCGGCGATCCCGGACCAACTGGCGATCCCCTTCGTGATCAGCGTCAGCAACGGAATCACCCAATGGACCTCCGAACGCAGCATCACAGTAAACGCGCCGAACCTGCAGTTTGGCGATGTCAGCCTGTTGGACACCAACGGCAACGGCTTCCTCGAACCCGGCGAAAACGTGTCCGTGACAGTCAATATCACCAATACCGGGCACATGGCGGCCGACAGCGGATCGCTCGAGATCGTGGAAAGCCATCCCAGCGTAACCCTCAACAGCACCAGCTTCATGCTGCCCTCGCTTTCCATCGGGGTCAACATCCCCATCAACTTCACAGTCAGCCTGGGCGCCGATATCACCACCGGCACCGTGGTCCCGATCGGTCTGGCAGTCACTGCCGGCCTGCAAAACATCAACCACTGCATCCTGCTGCCCATCGGCGTAAACGGCGAGGGCTTTGAGAGCGGTGACCTGACAGCCTACCCCTGGCAAAACAACAGCCCCGTCCCCTGGTCTGTCCAAAGCGGATCGACCAACGCCTACAGCGGCACTTACGGCGTGAAATCCGGCTTGATCGGCAACAACGCCAGCACCGAACTGATCCTGACCCTCAACGTCGGCGCTGCCGGAAACATCAGTTTCTGGCGCAAGGTCTCTTCCGAGGCCAACTACGACTGGCTACGCTTCAGCATCGACGGCACGGAAATGGGCTCCTGGAGCGGCAACGTCGCCTGGGGCCAGGCCACCTACCCGGTCAGCGCTGGAACGCGCATCTTCAAATGGGCGTATTCCAAAGACGTGTCCTACACCTCAGGCAGCGACTGCGCCTGGATCGACGACATCGTCTTCCCCATGTCCGGCAACAGCAGCGTGGCCATGATCTATGTGCCCCAGACGGAATTCGTGTTTGAGAATGTGCTACCCAACGCCCAACTGGCCGCGGATTTCCAGGTGCGCAACCTGGGCAACGCGACCCTCAGCGGAATGATCTCTGTGCCGGCAGTCTTCAGCTTGCACCACAACGGCCTGGAACTGCCCGACGATTACAACTACCAGATCCCCGCCGGAGAAACCCGCGTCTTCACGCTGGGCTATGTGGCGCCCAATCCAGCGGTGAACCTGGATGCCGATCTGGTCATCACTTCCAACGACACCGGCAACCCCCTCGTGAATATCCCGATCACCGTCAGCGCCTCAACCGCCAACGAAGATCCGGGTCTGATACCGGCGGTTACCGCTTTGGAAGGCAACTACCCCAATCCCTTCAATCCCGAAACCGCGATCAGGTTCTCCACTAAAGAGGCGGGACCGGTCCGCATCAGTATCTTCAACATCAAAGGCCAGCTGGTGCGCAACCTGGTGGCGGAAGATCTGCCCGCCGGATTCCACCGCGTGGTCTGGAACGGCAAAGACAACCGCGGCGCCAATGTTTCCAGCGGCATCTACCTCTATCGCATGGAAACCGCCGGCTACGCCAAAACCCTGAAAATGATGCTCATGAAATAACCAAATATCCGGAAGGCGGAGCTGATTCCGGCCCCGCCTTCCCCTATTTGGGTCAGCGCTGGACAAGATGAATTTTTATATTGACAAGACCAAGCACATGCAAAAGAATAGCGAAAATCGCAAGAATATTGTTCCGCCGGCGGAAACGAACCAGCCGGAGTGTTTTAGAATATAACTGGAGGAAACCATGAAACGTTTGTTTCTGCTTCTGACCTTGATACTGGCGCTGAGCGCAGCGCTGACCGCCGAACAGGTGACTGTCGGCTCTTACCCCAACCAGATCCAGCTGCTGGAGAGTTCGCCCTCCCATATGGTGCTGGAGTTAACCTTGGGCGCCTTTGCCAGCGAAACGGTCCAAATCGATGGCCAAGCCTGGCACAACCTTTCCCTGAAAGGCGAAGGGCTCACGCTGGAAACCGGCTATCCGCAGCTGCCGATTCTGGCCCGCAGCGTGATCATCCCCAACACCGCCAGGATGGAGCTCAGCCTGCTGGATAGCGAATTTCTTGAACTGAACCTGCCCGTGGCTCCCTCCAAGGGCAATCTGACTCGGGATATCGATCCCGACAGCGTTCCCTATTCCTTTGGCGGCGTTTACGGCGGCACGGAACCCTGGCCCGCTGAAACCGCTTACCTCACCGAACCCTTCATCCTGCGCGACTATCGCGGGATCACGGTCCGCTTCCAGCCTTTCGTATATTACCCCGCCACCCAGACCCTGCGCATCTATACCCGGCTTAAACTGGCTCTGGATAACACCGGCACGAATTACACCAATTCCCTGGCGACGCCCAAGACCGCTTACGCCGAGGCTTTTTCCGGGATCTACGAAAACATGTTCCTGAACTTCGGCGAAGCCAAATATCCATCTCTGGCAGAAGCAGGACGCATCCTGGTAATCAAGCACAACATGTTTGACGCCACCATCCAGCCCTGGGTGGATTGGAAACGCCAGAACGGCTACACCGTCGATGTGGTGGACGTCACCGTAGCGGGACCCACTGCCACGCAAATCAAAACTTACATCCAGGGCCAATACGACCTCAACAACGGGCTGATGTTCGTGCAGATCGTGGGCGACGCCCCGCAAGTGCCTTCCCTTACTTCAGGCGGCGGCGGATCCGACCCCTCCTACGCTTTGCTGGCCGGAAACGACAGCTACCCGGACATCTATGTGGGCCGTTTCTCCGCCCAAACCGTTGCTGAACTGCAAACCCAGGTGACCCGCTCAGTCTATTATGAAAGAGATATCGCGGCTGGCAGCACCTGGTTGGAACGCGGCATGGGCATCGCTTCCAACGAAGGAGGCGGCAGCCAGGGCGACATGGGCGAAAGCGACCAGGTGCATATCGAGAATATCCGCACCGACCTGCTCACCTACGGACACGACAGTGTGGACCAGATGTACCAGGCCATGGGCGCCACGGCTACGCAGGTGGGCACGAACGTGAACGCAGGCCGGGGCATCATCAACTATTGCGGCCACGGCTCAGACACCTATTGGGTGACCACGGGCTTCAGCAACACCCACGTGAACGCCCTCACCAACGACTATATGCTGCCCTTCATCGTCAGCGTGGCCTGCGTGAATGGCAATTTCGTAAATCAGACCTGCTTCGCCGAAGCCTGGCTGCGCTCGGTCAATGAGACCACTGGTGCCCCAGCCGGCGCCATTGCCATGTATGCCAGCACGATCAACCAGGGCTGGAATCCGCCTATGCGCGGACAGGACGAAGTGAACGACCTGCTCGTCGCGGAAGCGAAGCACACCGTCGGCGGCCTGCTCTACAACGGCTCTTCCAAGATGATCGAGGTGTATGGAACCTCCGGAATCAACGAATACAAATGCTGGACCGTCTTCGGCGACGCTTCGCTGATGGTGCGCACCAAGTATCCCCAAGCCCTTTCCGCCACCTACAATCCAGTGTTGTTCCTGGGCATGAGCTCGTTCCAGGTGGATACGGAGCCCGGAGCCCGGGTCACCCTTTCCGGAGGCGGAACGGTTTACGGAACCGGGATCGTCGATCCTTCCGGCACAATGATCCTCACCATGGCCAATCCTCCCCAAGCGCCCATGGACCTCACCCTCACCATCACCGCCTTCAACAAGGTCACCCATCTGGGCACCATCCAGGTGCTGCCCAGCACCGGACCCTACATTGTGGTGGATGAAATGGTGGTCACCGACGGCAACAACAACCTGCCCGAATTCGGCGAGACCATCACGGTCAACTTCACCCTGCAGAACGTTGGCGTGGCCGATGCCACCGGCATCACCGCCACCCTCAGCACCACGGACCAGTATCTGAACATCCTGAACAACACCATCTCCGTGCCGGATATCGCGGCTACCGCCACCGGAGCGACCACCACCGGATTCAGCATCCATGTGG
>DAHVPC010000114.1 GCA_027318475.1 Candidatus Cloacimonadota bacterium
GCCCTCCGGGGCTCCGGTTTGGGAATCGGTTGACCGGGTACGGGGGGCTGACGCACCCACCGCTATGGTCTGCCGCCCCTCCGGGGCTATTTATAATAAATTATATGTGGGGGTGCCTCGCATATCGGGGGGCTACGCTCCTCCGTCGCTCGCACCCACCGCTATGGTCTGCCGCGCCCTCCGGGGCTATTTGTAATAAACTATATGTGGGGGTGCCTCGCATATCGGGGGGCTGACGCACCCACCGCTATGATCTGCCGCCCCGCCGCTATGGTCTGCCGCCCCTCCGGGGCTAGGATGGGTGTTCGCGGCAACGATATTTGGTGGCACTTACCAAGCAGGGAAAAAATGCTTGACAGGGCTACAGTTTCACGCTTTATGAGCCTCAAGGGAGCTAAGAAAGATGAAGAAAACAACCCTATTTCTGGTTCTGGCACTTTTAACAGGAGTTAGCATGGCACAGACCGACGAACGGATGAAACCCTTTCCCGCCTGGTCCAGTTTTATGGGCTGCACGAAGTCCTGCGCGGACTGGCTGGGCATTGATCATTCTCCGGACTGGATCTGGGGCGTGAGCGGCTACGCTTTTCTGCTGAACATGCATCCCACGCTCTGCCCCAGCAGTCCCACGGCTTTTGACAACTCTTTCCTCAAAAACAACGCGGAAGCGCTGGGTCTGGGTTTCCAGGCCATCATCTTTACAAAGGGCGACCCGAACTTCGCCGAAAGGCAGAAAGAAGCGCTGGAATACACGCGCCAGGCTTTGGAACGGAAACAGCCTGTCTTTGGCCTGGAATTGAACATCCCGGAATACTACCTGATCACCGGCACGGATGAAACCGGCTACCGCTATATCGACATGGACGGCCAGACGAAAAGCTGCCCCTGGGAAAAATTGGGGACTTCGGATATCGGCCTCGTGGAGATCAACATGATAGCCAAAGCGGAGCAGAATTTGTCCGTGGCCGACCAGGTGAGGTCCGCGCTGAAATTCCTGGCAGCCTATCAAGCAGACCCCGCGTCCTACGCTTTGCCTGGCTACACGATGGGTTTGGGCGCCTACGATGTTTGGATCGGCGCCTTGCGAAAAGACGCCCCCGATCCCTTCGGGCTCACTTACAATGCCCGGGTCTGGGGCGAAGCCAGGTCTGGCGCGCTCGGTTTTCTGCAGGAGATCAAGTCCAAACTGGGCGCCCGGGACGACTATGCCCTGCTGGACTCCGCCATTCTGCACTTCAGCAGTGTGGAACAGGCTTTCAGGGAGATCAACGGGCTCTTCCACTCATTCCCGCCAAATCCTGAAGAACACACCAAAGAAAATTTCCAAAGGGCGGCGGAACTGCTCACACAGGCCCGGGACGCCGAACAGGCAGGGATCAAAACCCTGTTGGGCTGGGGAGAAGGATTATAGGCCGGGAACCAGTCTTTTATCCTTTGCTCATGTCAGGGAGTGTCGGGCTTGATGCTATTTCTGTACTTCAAAAGACTGGATCCCGGGTCAACCACCCCACCAGATCGCTGCGCGATCCGTCGGGGACCCCGGAGCCCGGGATGACACCTAGTCTGTTTGCTCTGGTTTTATCCCTCGGTTTAAAAAGCCGTTTTCTGTGATGCTGCGTGCCTCCGTGCTTCGCTGTTGAAAAAACCGCGCGAAACCTGAGGAACTTTCGTAGCATAGGATTGCATGCTGTTGTGAACAGCGGATTGCTTGTAGCATAGGATTGCATCCTGTTGTGAACAGCGGATTGCATCCGCGGGACTATTCGAAGCAAAAACACAGACTCAAGGACGGAGTCCTTCGGCCACAACAGTTTACAAAACTATGTTACAGGAAGGCAGCAGTTCAATCCGTGGATAAAACCCGTGCAGCCGTGTTGGACCTGGCCTTGGAATTCCTCATCCAGTCGTGTTTCACGTAGAAGGTGAAGAGGGGGATGTCCACGCTGACGAAAGCGCCGAGGCGCAGGGCGTTCTTTTCGACCTTGACGCTGTTTTCCTTGATCTGCCGGAGGTCGGGGGTGAGCTGCAAGCCCAGGCCGAGGGTGATGGGGTGTTCGCGCTTTTGCAGCAGCAGGTAGAAGCCGGGGGAGACCAGCTGTTTCCAGCCGATCTGAGGCGCTCCCCGATCGAGCGAATCGCCCGCGGTGAACCGATAGCTGGCCACAGCCCCCAGATCGAAAGCGGAAAGGAAGACCCCCCTGACAGCGGTGGAGTTGCGTCCAAAATTCAGTTCCAAGCCCACGGGGCAGGACAGCCCGGCCACAGCTTTGGCATCGGTTCCTTTCCAGGAGAGGGTTTCCGCCCCGCCGCCCAAGCCGGGATAACTGTTCAGAACCACGGAGAAATCCGCCTGGCGTTTGTAAGAATAACTGCCGACGGGCTCCAGGGTGGCGTCCATGATGTCGCGGTAGTTCACTTCGGCGGAATCGGGCGTGAGGGCAATGGTGGAGACCAGATTGAGCATCCTGCCGTAGGAAAGCGTGATGTAGCCTTTCTCGCGGGCCAGGTCCACGGTGGTGGTGATGAGGGTGTTGAGCAGGGCTTTGTCGTCGTGTTCGTCCACCTGGCGGGCCATTCCTGCCAGTTTGAAGCGGTATTCGGTGAAGAGGCGGTAGTATTCGTCCCAGTCGCCTTCGTAAGAACTGGCCAGGCGCGACCACTTGATGAGCAGTTTGTCGCAGGTGTTCAGATACAGTTTCAGGTATTCGCCGGTGGTCTGGGATTCAGGATCCGCCACGCGTTCGGGCGCGCTGAGCTGGGCGAAGAAATCCAGCACGGCGGAGCAGGAATCCAGGTAGGAAGGGAAGTTGGCGCGGGTGAGGCGGAAGGAATCGTTGTTCAGGCTGAGGCCGTCCAAGTCGGCTTGCACCTTTTGCAGATAGATTCCCAGCCAGTGGGGGTCGTCGGCGCGGCTGGCCAGATCTGCGAAAGCGAAGCCGCCCTGTTCGTCCAGCATGTTTTTGGCCACAATTCCGATCAGCCGGAAAAACTGGGAGTGCTGGGTGTCGCGCGAGGTGGAGACGAGGATGAATTCGTCCAGATTGCTGACGTGGCGGAAGGTGTAGATGTCCTCCATGAGGTTGTTCAGTTCGTTTAGCAGCGAGCGTTCTTCCGCCGAGAGACGGGGATCGTCCTTGCGCAGTTGGTAGGTGAAACTGAGCGTGCCCCAGGGCGCCGCGCGCAAGTCCTCCTTGATCGCCGACTGCCAGAGATCGAAGGAGGAAAGGAAGTTCGAGGAGTCGATGCTGGAGAGCAATCCGGCCAGGTTGGGAAAGAGATAGCGGTATTCGGAGCTGAGCAATTCCTCTTTCCATTGCGTGATGAAGGAGATGAAGAGCTGCTGTTTGAAGCGCATGAGGATGACGTCCATGAGGCTGTAAATCAGGCGGCTGGCGGCATCGGAGACGGGATCGAAAGTGGGCAGCGCCAACTGCAGCTCCCGGGCTTTGTCGTAAGAAACGAGGGCGCCGGGGGCTGAGGCTTCCACGCCACTGCCGCCATAACCGTCCTCGATTTTGTAGTTGTCCTCTTCCTCGAGCAGTTCGGCGGCGACCTGCTTGTTCGTCTCCACATAAGCGCTTGTGTAGCCTATCGCGGCCAGGGCTGCCGTTGTCAGGAACAGGCAGAAAACCAGAAATAAGCGGAGATTCATGGCGGCTCCTTGCACCCGGAAAATGGGGTTATTGGGATGTTTATTCCAGTCGCAGCAAGGCTGGTGGATGTTTGTTAGACGTCAAGATATTTGTGCGGGGAGACAAATGGAGTGCGGAAAAGATGGGTCCACGAATTACACGGATTACACGAATCAGAGGGACAGAGGGCAAGAGGGGCTCCGCAATCAGGCAACCAGGTGACCAAATCTGGCATGCCGATTTCATTCTCAAGGATATACAGCGGTGATCTTAAAGAACCAGTTACTCCCCTCCAATCCGTTAAGTTGCCATGAGTTGTCCTCAGTGTAGTGAAAATTAGAACTCCAGTCGTTCGCATACGGATCAGTGTTGTAGTATACATTATATCCTTGAGCGCCCGGACACTGGGACCAAGTCAAGTTCAAATCCGCTCCTAGTCCATTAATGCTAATATCCAACGGGACATCGTAGGCACTGTCGATTTCCAACAACGCGTGGCAATAGTATCCCTGCCAAGGTCCTGTTAAGACATCGGCTAGATCGTTCCAGGATGCATTGAAAGACCATCTGTTAGTAGCGTAATGCTCCATGCCATTGGTGTTGTTAGGTTCTCCCGGTTGCCAATTGACATAGGTCACCGGTTCGCCGGTCACCCATCGCCATACACCTTCTTGAAGTTCATCGGTAAACCCTATCCAGTAATAATTCCAGCCATTTGCATCTGCGTATGTTTCAGTGAACTGGTGAAGATAAGCGTCCTCAGCCGCGTTGGAGATAGTGGCCAGATGACCCCCGTGCTGCTCGCATAAGGCCTTCGCCTGATGCCAGGAATATCCAAGTTCGCTCTTATAATATCGATGACCGTTGTAAACACCCAATGCCGTGAAACCGCTAATCGTTGGTAACACTGTGGTGACCGCAGATAAAGATACGCAAACTGCACAAATCAAAACCATCCCAGTAACTACTCTTTTCATTGCTTCTCCCTGATTAGATGTAGGTTATCATCCCGCGTGAGGGCTAACATTCATTCTTGCGTTTCCAAGGTCAGCAAAAACAATGCCCCTATAAAAATAACGCATGAGGATTCTATAAACTAAATGCGTGATATTTATTTCCTTGTTTCATGTCAAGTTATATTTCAATGCCTACGATGGTAAGAGAACACCGCATAAATGCGGTGGACCGACCGCGTAAACGCAGTGTTCCGACAATGTGCAACACTCTTTTTCAACTGCGGGATCTGCGGTTTTTATCTGCGTTCATCTGCTTGAAACAAAAACGCCGAAACGTGGTTTCGGCGTAGGCTTGCTCTATGTGTATGATTGATTAGAGGTGTTGCTTCACCACTTCCAGCACCTCGGGAAGATCCATGCCGATGGAGGCAAGATGCTCCAGGGTCGGCACTCCTTGCGGAGTCCAGCCCTTGCGTTTGTAAACGGCGTCGATCAGCTGCTGGTATTGGTCCTCGCGGTAGGCGCGCAACAGGGCGATCTTTTCCGCGGTGGACTTACCGGCGGGGTCGATGCCTTGTTTGCTTTGCAGAAGGGCGTCGTAGCGTTCCTGGCGGGAAAGGTACTCCTCTTCGGTGACGGGCCCCACGGCGCGGTAGGGCGGAACGTCGTCGATGCGCCGGCCCTTGCCCATCCTCATGCAGAAGACTTTCTGGAAGTTGTAAACGCGTTCGGACTGGCGGATCAGTTCGTGCTTGTCCATGGGTTTGCCGGTGATGGCGGTATAGATGTCCACGTAGTTTTGCACATGCTCGGGAACTTTGGCGGGTTCGTCGGTTTCGGCGTTGTTGGCGGGTTCGATGTCGTTCCAGGGGAGTTTGCACAAACCCTGCAGGCCGAACCAGGTGCGGAACATTGGGAAATAGTGCAGCGCTTCGGCTTTGTCCTCGAAAGTGGGGATGCGGTTGTTCACCATATCCATGAAGATCAGCCAGGCTTCATCGTGTTGCGGGCCTTTGAGAGCCAGCGTGTAACCGCCTTGCTGGGCCAGGGATTCCTTGGACATGTA
>DAHVPC010000115.1 GCA_027318475.1 Candidatus Cloacimonadota bacterium
GTAGATGTTCTGGCCGGCGTAAGCATTCAGACTGCAGGAAGCGCGGTAATAGGCGGTTCCGAGGTTCTGCAGGTTTAAAAGTTGGGTATTGAAGTTGCTGATCGCGGTACCGCTGGTGGAAACATACACCTTCAACTGCTCGGTGTCGAACCAGGCGCGGGTGTAAAAGATCAACGAATCGCCGCTGGCGATGCTCAATTGCGGCGTGATCAGCCAGTCCGCGTTCTGGTTGGGAAAATAGTTGTCGAAAAAAGCGGCTCGGGCTCCGGAATGGGCATGGGAGGCGTTGTTCAGATTGCGCCAGACGCTGCCGTCGCCGTCGTCGTGGGTGATCCAGCCCGTGGGTAAAGCAGTCAGGTTGTCGAAGTTTTCGTCGATGTGCCAGATTGCCTGGCTGAGCGTGGCCAGGCTGAGCAGGAAAAGTATCAGCAGAAGTTGCTTGCGCATGGCGTACCTCCCAAATCGCATGGATGTATCCTTACTGCCAAACTGTCAAGGGAATTTTTCGGCGTTCTTTAATATTCTCGGGTGAGAGACACTTGAGTTCATTTCATCCGGATCAGGCTCCGGAGCAGGTTTGGTGCAGGTTTGAATTTCAAACCGCTCCCCTGATTATACCTCTGGCGCAGGCCCAAACAGCGGTTTGGACTTGAAAAAGCAAACACCGCCGTTTGAAGTACAAGCAGTCCAAATACTTAGGTGAGTGGGTGACTGTCACAGAACGCTTGAACTCCAAATCCCGGCTTGGACTGGCTCTGGGGGACAAGCCTTAATCAAGTCTTAATCAAGCCTTAATCAAGCCTTAATAATTAACGCTTGATTAAGGCTTGATTAAGAAGTGATTCACAGCCTGAGGCGAGAGCGAAATCTAAAAATGCTTCAGATTTTCCAGATTTGTGAAAGTGATTTGTGAATGATTTGTGAAAGTTAAGCCCATACTTTAAACTCTCCTTCAATTCTAGCGGGTAATGCGGTGATACATGATGGATCAGCCCGGAGGGCGAAAGATCATAGCGAGGGTGCGCAGCGACCGGGGTCCCCACTGAGGAGCGCAGCGAGTTTGTGGGATGGGGGTTTCCTTGTCAGGGAGCGATCTTGCCGTATCGAGGGGCTGCGCACCCTCGCCATGTTCTGACGCAACCTCTGGGGCTTACCTACTCGGCTTGGAATAGAGGGCCTATTTTGAAGCCCAGATAGCCCAATTTGGTCACCCAGCCCAAACACATCCCCCGCATAGGTTTCCCGGCAATTCGACTCCTCAGGCGGATTTTTGGCTGATTGCCCTTTTCCTTTTCCCGGGGAATCAGTTATATTGTTGGTGAAAATCATGTGGAGATACGATATATGCGTCCCAATCGCGACGAATTGATAATCCTGCTCTCCCTCAGCGACCCCGATGAGGTGGAAGCCTTGTATAAACGCGCCTACGATGTAAAAAAAGAGTACGTTGGCACCACGGTCTATTTCCGGGGTTTGATCGAACTGAGCAACATCTGCGCCAAGAACTGCTACTATTGCGGGATCCGCAGCGGTAACAGCAAGGTCAAACGCTACACCATCGCTAAGGACGAAGTACTGGCGGAAGCCAAGTGGTGCTTTGAGCAAGGCTACGGCTCGATCGTGCTCCAATCCGGAGAACGCGAGGACGCTGCTTACACCGGTTATATCGTGGAGTTGATCCAGGCGATCAAAGAACTTTCAGGGGGCGAATTGGGGATCACTCTGTCCTTGGGAGAGCAGACGGAAGAAGTTTACCAAAAATGGTACGAGGCCGGCGCGCACCGCTACCTGCTGCGCATCGAAACCTCCAACCCCCAGTTATACGCCGCTTTGCATCCCGCCGACCATTCCTATCACCGCAGGTTGCAGTGCCTGCGCACCCTGAAAAAACTGAACTACCAGGTGGGAACCGGAGTCATGATCGGCCTGCCCGGACAAACGGTCGCAGACCTCGCGGACGACATCCTGTTCTTCTACGATGAGGATATCGACATGATCGGCATGGGGCCTTTCATCCCGCACCACGAAACGCCTCTGGCGGATTATAGCCAGTCCTTCGATCCCGCCCAGGCTTTGGAAGCGGGCCTTAAAATGATCGCGGTCTGCCGCATCGCGCTCAAAGACGTGAACATCGCCTCCACAACCGCGTTGCAGGCACTGTTTCCCACCGGGCGCGAACTGGGTTTGCAGGCCGGAGCGAACATCCTCATGCCCAACCTCACCGACGTCCAATACCGCGAGGGATACCAACTCTATGACGGCAAGCCGTGTCTGGACGAAAACGCCTCGCTGTGCAAGAACTGCCTGGAAAATCGCATCAAATCGATCGGCGAGACCATCGGTTACCGGGAATGGGGCGATTCGCGGCATTTTCAAGGCAGGCGGGGATGAATATCCCTTGACGAAATAGGCTGCGCGCTCAGAATGGAGTATCAGCGCAGACTGGATGACCTGGCCGCGCATGAGATAAACCGATTTATGGAGCGGATATGCAAAACATGAACCAACTGATGAAGCAGGCGCAGAAGATGCAGCAGGAGATGCTGAGATCGCAGCAGGAACTGGAAGCCAAGGTTTTCGAAACCAGCGCTGGCGGTGGAATCGTCAAGGTGGAAATGACCGGAAAATTCGAGGTCAAATCCCTCAAGATCGATCCCCAGGCCGTCGATCCCGAAGACGTGGAAATGCTGGAAGATCTGATCCTGGCGGCGCTTCAGGAAGCCCATGCCAAAGTGTCTGAGGCCAGCGCCGAGATCATGGGAAAGGTTACCGGCGGGATGAACATCCCGGGACTATTTTGAAGCGGGATGAACATCCCGGGACTATTTTGAAGCGGGATGAACATCCCGGGACTATTTTGAAGCGGGATGAACATCCCGGGCCTATTCTAAGTTTCGCGGGCTTTCTGAGTATTTGTAAATGCTGATCTCGCTTTCTCTGGAACGCCTGATCCAGGCTTTGAACCGCTTTCCCGGCATCGGACGCAAAACCGCGCAGCGCCTGGCTTGGTTCCTGGTGAGCCAGGACAAATCCTTCGCGCTGGAGCTGGCGGAAACGATCAGGAACACCGTGGAAAGTTTCACTTCCTGCTCGCTCTGCAACATGCTCTCCGAAAGCGATCCCTGCCCCATCTGCACAGATCGGGAGCGCTTGGACGCGTTGCTCTGCGTGGTGGAGAATACCGCCGATATCCAGATCATCGAGAACATGAACGATTTCAAGGGCCGCTACTTCGTTTTAGGCCATCTGCTCTCCCCCATCGATGGCTACGGCCCGGAGCAGATCCGTTCCGCGGGTTTGCTGGAGTCGATTGAGCGGGTCCATCCTGTGGAGGTGATCCTGGCCCTCAAACCCTCGCCGGAAGGTGAAGCGACCATCCATTACCTCTCCGAGATATTGCAGGACAAGGGCGTCCGCGTAACCCGGCTCTCCACCGGGATTCCCTTCGGCGGCGACCTCGAATACAGCAGCATGCTCACCCTTTCCAACGCCTGGAAACGGCGCTATCCGGCCTAAACGATGTTCACGGGGATCATCCAGGCTACCGCGAAAGTTCTGCGCAGCGTTCCTTCAAGCGGCGTGAACAGGATCACCATCCAGCGTCCGGATACGTTTTCCGATCTTGCTGCAGGCGCCAGCATCGCCTGCGACGGGATCTGCCTGACAGTGATGGGTTTCGATGCCAATAGCTTCGAGGTGGAAGTGATGCGGGAAACCCTGGCCAAAACCACGGCCTCCGCGTGGAAATCCAACACTTTGCTGAACCTGGAACCGGCCCTGAAGATCGGCGACCGCCTGGATGGGCATTGGGTGCAGGGGCATATCGACAGGACATCTTCCCTACTGGAAACCAAGACCTCCGGCGCCACTATCTGGCTGCGTTTCGAATTGCATCCGCAAGACCGCCAGTTGGTCGTTCCGCAAGGCTCCATCGCGGTTAATGGGGTCAGCCTCACCATCGCGGATCTGTTGGCGGGAAGTTTTTCCGTCGCCCTGATCTCGCATACTTTGCAGAACAGCAACCTGGGAAAACTGGCGCCAGGGGCCAAAGTTAACCTGGAATACGACATTTTGGGCAAATACGTCCAGTCGGCCCTACATAACCGTCCAGCGGATCTGGAGAAGCTGCTATGATCAAAGTTTTCCGCGTTCTGGCCTTACTGGGAACGCTGCTGTTCCTGGTTTCCTGCGGCAGCAAAAAGGGACCCACAGGAGGTCCGGAAGATCTGGAAAAACCAACCGTCCTGACTTCTCTTCCGGCTCAGTATAGCCAGCTGGACAACGGACGGATCGAGATCAATTTCTCCAAGTCCCTGGATAAAAGCTCAATTACGCAAGCCGTGTACATCTACCCGCCCGTCACCGCCAAAAAGATCAGCGTCGATAAAAGCACCCTTTTAATCCGAATTAATGAAGATCTGCTGCCGGATACCAATTACTACGTGACCCTGAGCACTCGTCTGAAGGACATCCGTGGCAACGCGCTGGCGGAAAACCAGACCCTGGTCTTTGCCCATGGGAGGTTACAGCAAGAGAGGCTGGCAGGAAAAATAACCTATGAAGAACCCGGCGATTCCGGACTGCCAGTGAGCCTGAGCCTGCTCTCGCCGGATTCCCTGACCGTATTGAACCACACGGCTCTGGGTGAATCCTACGCGCTGGAAACCCTCAATCCGACCGACTACATCCTGCGCGGCTTTATCGACAAAGACAAGAACGGCCGTTTCGATTTCACCCGGGAGCCGTCATTTTCCGAAACCGTCAATGTACGGCGCAGCGCCAGTTTGGATATCAGCCTGGCATACGCGGATACGACCCTGCCGGTGATCCGCACTGTGGCAGGCAAATCGCCGCGGGAGATCGAGGTCACTTTCTCTGAAGCCGTGGCCAGCATCGGGCAGATCAAGGTCGTAACCGCCGATGGCAGCATGGAATTGCCAGTGCTCCTTTCTGCTTTAAAAGGTAATAAACTGACCCTGCTGACAGGAATTCAGAACCAACTGACCTACATTGTGGAAGCGCGGCAGATCCGGGATATGAAGGGTAACTCGCAGTTGGTCAGCAAGGCCGAATTCCGCGCCAATCCCAAGGATGACGTCACTCCGCCGATGGTGAAAAGCACCAATCCACGTAATGGGACCTCGGTGGCAAGTCTGGAACCGCGGTTGGAAGTCCAGTTCTCGGAGATCATCCCATCAGGCAGGCTGCAAGCCAGTTTGCGGGCTACGGAGTCCAATGCTGAGATCCCCCTGGAGATACTGCAGGCGGATAGCGACGTTTACAGGTTCAAACCCCGCCAAACCCTGCAAAACTATCGCTCCTACGTCCTCACAGTTTCTGCCCAGGACATCAGCGGCAATACTATGCCAGAGGAATACAAACTCAATTTCCTGCCGCTGCTACGGTCTGAATAGACCCTTAACAAAACCAGGCAATCGTCTCCAATCTTAATCGAGGATAATTCTACCCCGGCCCTAGTGCGATAAAAATGTTGTAATAAAAGAGGCGTCAGCGATGGCGGCGACCTACTCTCCCACACAGTTGCCCATGCAGTACCATCGGCGCGAGCGGGCTTAACTT
>DAHVPC010000116.1 GCA_027318475.1 Candidatus Cloacimonadota bacterium
CGATCTGGCGCAAAATTGTCCAGGCACAGCACGCGGTAACCACGGCCCAGCAAGGCTTCGCAGAGATGCGAGCCGATGAAGCCCGCGCCTCCGGTCACCAGGATCGCGTCAGGCTCGTTCACGCGTGATCCGGGCTCCGATGCCGTTCAGTTTTTCCTCGATGCGGTCGTAGCCGCGGTCGATGTGGTAGATGCGCGAGATCACGGTCGTCCCTTCCGCCACCATGCCCGCCAAAACCAAGGCGGCGCTGGCCCGCAGGTCGTTGGCCATGACTTCCGCTCCGCTCAGTTGGGAAACCCCTTTCACGCAGGCGACGTTGCGCTCCATGCGGATATTGGCCTGCAGGCGGTTGAGTTCCGCCACATACAGAAAGCGGTCCGGAAAGATCGTATCCTCCACGAAACTGACTCCTTCGGCGAGCGACATGAGCACCGTGAACTGGGCTTGCAGATCGGTGGGAAAGCCTGGATAGGGCAGGGTCAAAACGTCCACGGGCAGGATCTTGCGGGGCGGCGTGACGGTGATGGCGGTGTCCTGTACATCCAGCTGGCAGCCCGCTGCGCGCAACTTTTCCAGCAAAATGGCCAGATGCTCCGGCAGGCAGTCTGTTACCGTTACGGGCGCTGTTCCCAAAGCCGCCGCGATCAGGAAAGTTCCGGCTTCGATGCGGTCCGGGATCATGCGCATCTCCACCGGGAAAAGGTTTTCCACGCCTTCGATGGTGAGGCTGGTGCTGCCTTTGCCGGCGATCCGCGCGCCCATCTTGTTCAGCATGTCGATCGTGGAATCCACCTCAGGTTCCATGGCGGCGTTGAACATGTGGGTTGTTCCTTCCGCCAAAACAGCGGCCATCAGAGCGTTGATGGTGGCGCCTACGCTGGACTTGGCGAAGTAGATCTCGGCCCCCGTGAGTTTTTCCGCCCAGGCATGGATGTAGCCGTGCTCGATGTTGATCGTGGCACCGAGCGCTTCCATGGCCTTCAGATGCAGGTCCACGGGACGCGTGCCGATCGCGCAGCCGCCGGGAAAAGAGACCCGCGCTTCTCCCAATCTGGCCAGCAGCGGCCCCAGCACGTAGATGGAAGCGCGCATCTGGCTCACCAGTTCGTAGGGCGCTTCGTTGTAGCAGATGGTGGCTGAATCGATGGACATCATGCCGCGGTCGTAGTCCACGTGCGCGCCCAAAACGCGCAGCAGATGCGCCATGGTTTTCAGGTCGATGAGGTTGGGAACGTTGCGCAGCACGGATTTTCCAGGCGCCAGCAGGCAGGCTGCCATCACAGGCAGGATGGCGTTTTTGGCTCCGCTGACGGCGATGCTGCCGCTTAAGTGGCGGTTTCCTTCGATGATAAAGCGATCCATGGGGTGTCCTTGAATTCCTTTCTGGGTTAATCTGGATGGCGCAGGGTCAGGTAGCGTTCGCGTCCCGCCAGGTCCGTTCCGGCTTCCACGCAGGCGAAACCATGGGCTTCGGCTATAGCTAGGATTCCCTGGCGCTGCGTGGCGCCGTGCTCGAAGCAGACCAGGCCTTGGGGAATCAGACAGGCTGCCGCGCGTTCCAAAATGCGGCGGTAATACCACAGCCCGTCTTCAGCGGCGAGCAAGGCCTGGGACGGCTCCCAAGCACGCACCCGCGCTTCCAAAGCGTTGTATTCCGCAGGGCTGATGTAGGGCGGATTGCTGACGATGAGGCCGAAGCTATCTTGCTGGGGCGGAAAGAGATCCGCCTGGATAAAGTCAATGGCGCAGTTGTGCCTTGCGGCGTTGCGCTTGGCCACACTCAGCGCGGCTTCGCTGCTATCGGTGGCGGTGATTTCTGCGGAAGGCATGCTTTGTTTGAGCGCGATGGCGATGGCTCCGCTGCCGGTACCAATCTCCAGCACTTTACTACCGGGCTGCAACAAGCCCAGAGCCCGTTCCACCAGGCCTTCGGTTTCCGGACGCGGGATCAAAACCGCGGGGTTGACCTCCAGTTCGAGGCCGTAAAACCAGGCTTTTCCGAGGATGTATTGGGGCGGTTCCTGACACTTGAGGCGGTCTACATATTCCTGCCAGAGCGCTGACTGCTCCTGGCTCAGAACGCTGTCACGCCGTAAAGGCAGTTCCAACACCGGGCAGTGCAGAATATCCGAGAGCAGAAAATCCAGGTCATGCCTGTCCAAAGCTGCCAGTTCCGGGATTGCGGAAACCAAAGTTGCGGCGGTCTTACTCAGTTTGGCCGCCGTTATTCATGCTGAAAGTGATCTGAACTCTGCGCCCACCCTGCGTGAATTCCAGCCGGTCGCTCAGATAAGCCAGCATGGAGAGTCCGCGGCCGTTGTAATCCAGCGTCGGGTGCTTCTCCTGCTGTAGGTCTTGCATCCAGCCGGCATGGTCGAAACCGTCGCCATCGTCTTCCACGCTGACGCGCACAAAACCTGCCACGTTGTCGATGACCAGTTCATAACGGATACGGCGCGCGGCGATCTGCGGCTGGGACAGTTTTTGCCGCACGAGTTCCTGAAACAGCTGGCCATCCAGTTTGCGTTCTTCGGGCGTGAGCCCCAAAGTGCCGTGGATAAAGGCGTTGTGGAGCATTTCATCCGTGCAGGCCACCAGATCGGTGAGCAGATCGGCGGGCAGGTCCAGATTTTCGTGCAGAAGGGGATTGGGCGAGGAAGGCAGGCTGATCCTGGCCAACCTGACGGGATTTATGACGCAGGTCACATGCACCAGATCGGTGTTGCTGATAAACTTGCTGGACTCGTGTGGTGGGGGCTGGGAACTCATTCCAGATTGACGGGGAACAGTTGGTTGAGTTTGAGCATGGCAAAGAGCTCGTAGATGGTGCTGGAACTGCGGACGACTTCGATGTCTCCGCCTTTGCCGATGAAGTCCTTGTAGAACATGAGCAGCTTGCCGATGCCGATGCTGCTGATGTTCTTGCAGCCATACAGGTCCAGCTCCAGGAACCGGGCCTCGGACTGCAGGACCTCAGTGAGTTTTTCGTGCAGGATATTGGCGTTGTCGCTGTTCAGAAACCCTTCGATCTTCATGAACGCGCGATCGCCTTCGATCTTCAGATCAATAGTCATTTCACGCTCCTTGGTTTTGTTAAAACGCAGTCTGCGCAGGACTTGCCAGTTGTCAAGGAATTATTGCGCATAACCGCGGATGCGCTTCAAAACGGCGCTTTGCACTTGAGCCGGCGCGATGCCGTATTCGCGGAACTCCAGAGTGTAAATGGCCCGTCCCTGGCTGAGCGAACGGATCCGCGTGGCATAGCCGAAGAGTTCCGCCAGGGGTACGTCCGCCACGATTTCCTGCTGATACTCGTTATGCCTGCGCAGCACCGAAATGTGGCCGCGCTTGGCATTGATGTCGGCGATGATGTCGCCCACAAAGTCGTCCGGACTGAGGACGTTGAGCAGCATGATCGGTTCCATGATGACGGGCGCTGCTTCGCGCAGGCCTTTTCCGATGGCCATGGAGGTGGCGATGCGGTAGGCCAGTTCGTTGGAGTCCACGGGGTTGAAATCGCCGTCCAGCAGTTCGATCTGGACCCGCTCGACGTTTCCGCTGATCAGCGGGCCGTCGTTGAGGGCGTTGAGTGCGGCTTCCTCGATCGCCTTGTGGTAAACGGCGGGGATCTTTTCCGGATTGACGAGGTTAACGAAGCGGTTCCTGGCCTCGGTTTCGCCATCCTTGAGCGGAGACAGGCGGAACTTCACCTGCGCGTAGTTGCCCTTGCCGTTCATGTCGCGGATGAAGGTTTCGGAGCAGAGCACGCTGCCCGTGATCGTTTCCTTGTAGGAAACCTGCGGGTTGCCGACGTTTGCCCCCACGCCAAATTCGCGGCGCAGGCGGTCCACGATGATCTCCAGGTGCAGTTCGCCCATTCCGGAAATCAGGGTCTGGCCGGTATCCTTATCGATGCGCACGCGGAAGGTGGGGTCTTCTTCCTCGAGCCTGGCCAGAGCGTCGTTGAGGGTTTCCTGGTCGGCCTTGGTCTTGGGTTCGATGGCGATCGAGATCACGCTGTCCGGAAAGTGCATCTTGCCCAGCAGGATGCCCAGCGAGCCGTCAGTGAGGGTATCGCCGGTGGAGAGGTATTTGCAGCCCACGAAAGCGCCGATGTCGCCGGCATGCAGTTCGTTGAGGTCGTGCTTGCGGTTGCTCATCATGTGCAGGATGCGGGCTACGCGCTCGCGCTTGCCATTGTTCTGGATCACGTAACTGGCGCCCTTTTTCAGGGTCCCGGAATACACGCGCACATAGACCAGTTTACCCACATATTTGTCGCTTTGCACCTTGAACGCCATGCCCACAAAGGGACCCTTGGGATCCGGATGGACCTCGATCTCCGCCTCGGAATCGGGGTCATAACCAAGGCTGGGCGGAACGTCAAGAGGCGAAGGCAGAAAGTCGCAGATGGCGTCCAGAAGCAGCTGGACGCCCTTGTTTTTCAAAGAGGAACCGCACAAAACAGGCACGAAACTGCCGCAGATGGTGCCTTTGCGGATGGCGCGCCGGATGAGCTCGGGGTCCAGATCATCCCCATCCAGAAAGGCAGAAAGCAGTTCGTCGTCAAACTCGGAAACGCTGTCCAGAAGTTCTTCGCGTTTGGCCAGGGCGATGGGCAGCAGATCGGACGGGATCTCGGCCAGATGGGTTTCGATGCCCTGGGTGTCGGGGTCGAAGGTCCAGGCTTGCAGCGTGATCAGGTCGATCACGCCGCTGAAATTCTCTTCGCGGCCGATGGGTATGTTCACCGGTTTGGCCAGCGGGGTCAGGCGATCGTGGATCATCTGGATCGCCTGCTCGTAATCCGCGCCGCTGCGGTCCAGCTTGTTGATGTAGGCGATGCGGGGAATGTTGTAGCGGTCGGCCTGGTGCCACACAGTCTCGGATTGCGGTTCGACCCCCGCCACTCCGCAAAACACGCCTACGGCGCCATCGAGGACGCGCAGGCTGCGTTCCACCTCGGCGGTGAAATCCACATGGCCGGGCGTGTCGATGATGTTGATCTGCCTGCCCTTCCATTCGCAGGTCACGGTGGCGGAAGTGATGGTGATGCCGCGTTCGCGTTCCTGCTCCATCCAGTCCGTGAATGTGTTGCCGTCATGCACCTCGCCCATCTTGTGTAAAAATCCCGTGTAATACAGGATCCGCTCCGTGGTCGTGGTCTTCCCGGCATCGATGTGGGCCATGATGCCGATGTTCCTGATCCGGCGTAGCGGACTGTCCGAGTCGCTGTTCATAATAACGTTCCTGAGCGCACCTTTGGTTGTTTAGAGTTAAAAATAACCAATAATCAGGGCTGAGGAAGTTTGTCCACTAAAAAGTTGCGGCACCCTTCCGGAGTTGGGAATGTGGCTGCGGATTCCGCCTGAAGCCGCCTTCCCCACATATTCTGGCATTGTCCGTAATCCTGTCCGTAATCCACTATCCGGCATGGCTTTGTTCACTGCGTCCCCGGGGGTTGCGGTCAATCACTTCTTAATCAAGCCTCAATCAAGCGTCAATAATAGACGCTTGATTGACTAG
>DAHVPC010000117.1 GCA_027318475.1 Candidatus Cloacimonadota bacterium
TTTGTCCCTAACCCGGGGTTCCGTTTACACCCCACCGGCCAACAAGTTGTCCGTCGGGGACCTCGTGCGCTACACCCCGGGCTATATTCTGTCGCACCCTCCGGGGCTTACCTATGAGATTTAGATAAGTCGAAACTGGCACACTCAGCCACTTAGTTTGATAGAGAGCCAATACCTTTATCTGTCTTAGATGCATACTGCCCCTGCCAGCATCAGTATTACCCTCAGGACACAGAATGGGAAAAAACTGTTGACAGCATGGGGTGCCGGAAAATCCTGACTCCAAAGTTTATTGGAATTTAACCAAGGAGCAAGATAGATGAAACAGGGAATTCACCCCAAATACGAAGTGGTCAAGGTGCGCTGCGCCTGCGGAAACGAGTTTGAGACCCGTTCCACCAAAGCCAACCTGCAGGTGGATATCTGCAATGTGTGCCATCCCTTTTACACCGGCAAACAGAAGATTTTGGACACCGCCGGGCGTGTGGAAAAATTCAACAAGAAATACAAGCTGAAAGACGAAAAGTAGTTCCGCTTCAGATTAAACGCCATTTTGCCGCTGCTTCAAGCCTGGTAAATGGCGTTTTTCTATCCGGCGGGCAAACGCCTGAATTTCCGAGGACGTAAAGCAAATGGAACCCAAAAAAGAGATCAGCGTTGGCGGCCAGGCCGTCATCGAAGGCGTGATGATGCGCGGGCCGGAGTCACTGGCCACGGCGCTGCGCCGCAAAGACGGCACGATCGAGCTGTATGTGCAGCCTTTTAAAACCAAAGCCAAAAAGGGCACTTTCCTGGGCTGGCCTATCGTACGGGGCTTTGTGTCACTCATCGAAATGCTGCTCATCGGCGTGCAAACGCTCACCCTATCCGCCAACCGCTATGAACTCGACCTCAAGGCCGAGGATGCGGATAAAGGCAAAGCGGCCAAAGACAAAAGCAAATCCCGCCAGCAAACGGAGGAACTGCTCAGTTACGTGTTCGCCTTCGGCCTGGCGTTTTTACTCTTCGGTTTACTGCCCTACAAACTCGCGGATTGGATGGGGCTTTCCAAGCAGAACCTCTTTTTCAACCTCTTCGCCGGCGTCATCCGCATCGCGTTTTTCGTGCTCTACGTGTGGCTGATCTCGCTGATGAAGGACGTCCGCAGATTGTTTCAATACCACGGCGCCGAGCATAAAAACGTGAACGCCTACGAAAAGGAAGCCGGATTGGAGATCCCTGCCATCCAGTCCAATTCCACCATCCATCCTCGCTGTGGCACCAGCTTCATGTTCTTCGTGCTGCTGATCGCGATCCTGGTTTTCTCCATCGTGGATACCCTGGTATCGGTGTTCATTCTGGGCGGCCCGGTGCCCACGCTGCTGCGTTTGGGCTATCATGTGCTGCTGATCCCTCTGGTTTCCGGCATCAGCTATGAGGTCTTGAAATTCAGCGGCCGCAACCTGAAACACCCCATCGTGAAACTGATGACCGGGCCGGGTA
The DNA here is from genome assembly GCA_027318475.1 of Candidatus Cloacimonadota bacterium. Classification (GTDB taxonomy): domain Bacteria; phylum Cloacimonadota; class Cloacimonadia; order Cloacimonadales; family Cloacimonadaceae; genus Syntrophosphaera. Next base: position 1,483 of record DAHVPC010000117.1, read on the forward strand.
TGGCTTTGCAGCGCATCACCACGCAGCCTCCGGACGACAGCATGGTGGAGATCGCTCTGGTGGCGATGAAAGCCGCGCTGGATCTGGATTTTTCCGCCCACAACGTCAAGGTGATGTCCGGCTAAAATGCTTCCGCGTGAGAAACTTGAGGGCCTGTGCGGGGAACTGGCGGAACTGCAGGAAACGATCTCCGATCCTGCTTTGGTGGGCGACGCGCGCCGCTACAAAGCGCTGATGCGCAGGTTCCGAGAACTCTCCGGCATTTGCTCCGAATGGAAGCGCTACCAGGACTTCGAACTGCAACAGCTGCAGACCGAGCAACTCGCCCGCAACGATGACGACGCGGAACTGGCAAGCCTGGCGAGGGAAGAACTCGAGCATTTGAAAGCCAGGCTGGACGAGAGCGAACTCAAATTGCGCGACCTGCTCATCCCCTCAGACCCCAACGACGGCAAAAACGCCATCATCGAGATCCGGGCTGGCACCGGCGGCGAAGAAGCGGCGCTCTTTGTGGCCGACCTCTACCGCATGTACAGCTATTACGCCGAGCAGAAAGGCTGGAAACACACGCTGCTCGACCACAACGAGACAGGCCTGGGCGGTTTCAAGGAAATCATTTTCATGCTCAACGGCGAGGAAGCCTACGGCCTGATGCGCTTCGAAAGCGGCGTCCACCGGGTCCAGCGCATCCCCGTCACCGAATCCGGCGGCCGCATCCACACTTCCGCGGTGAGCGTCGCGGTGCTTCCCGAAGCGGAGGATATCGACATCGACATCGCCGAAAGCGATCTGCGCATCGACGTTTACCGCTCATCCGGACATGGCGGCCAAAGCGTCAACACCACCGATTCCGCGGTGCGCATCACCCATCTTCCTACGGGCATCGTGGTCACCTGCCAGGATGAGAAATCCCAGCTAAAAAACAAGGTCAAGGCCATGAAGGTGCTCCGCGCCAGGCTTCTGGACGCCGAGATCAGCAAGCAGGAGCAGGAGATCGCGCAATCCCGCAAGGCCCAGGTCAGCACTGGAGACCGCTCCGCCAAGATCCGCACCTACAATTTTCCCCAATCCCGCGTCACCGATCACAGAATAAACTTGACATCCTACAACCTCGACGGTTTTCTGGCCGGCAATATCGAAGAGTTCATCCAGGCATTGCGTATCGCCTGGCGGAATGAGAAGGTGAACGCGTAAATGACCTTGGCTGCCGTACTGTTTTGGGGGTTGATCCTCCTGGTTTTACTGGCCCTGTCTTTTTTGTTTTCCGGCTTTGAGAATGGGGTGATCTCCATCAACCAGCTGGACCTGGAGGTCCGGGCAAAGCGCAACCGTTCCTCTGCCAGGCTGCTCGGCGAGGTCCGCCAGCCCGACAAGATGCTGGGCACCACGCTGCTGGGCAACAACATCGTGAACATCCTGATGGCTTCGATCTCCACCTATCTGGTGGCGCAAAACATCGACCCCGCCAGGTTCGATCCCCAATACACCTCACTGGTCGTGGGCGCTGTGGTGCTCATCTTCGGCGAAGTGATCCCTAAAACGCTGTTCCGCGACAACGCCGACGCCCTGGTTCCGGTCTTCTATCCTTTCATGCGCGCCGTATCGCTGGTCTTGAAACCTTTGGTGGCCTGCGTTTCCTGGCTGAACACCGCCTTGCGTAAAATGCTGCACATCACCGAAGGCAACAGCTTCAACTACCTCACCAAGGACGACCTCACCTACCTGCTATCCCTCACTGAGCCTGACGCCAGCGACGCTCCCCAGATGGAAATGATCGAAGACGCTCTGGAATTTACCGAGCAGGAAGCGCGCAACGTGATGGTCCCGCGCATGGAGATCGTCGCCATTCCCGAAACCGCCACCATCGCGGAAGCCATCGAAATCGCCCGGGAAGAGGGTTTCACCCGCTATCCGGTCTATCGCAAGGATCTGGACGACATCGTGGGCATCCTGATCATCTACGACGTCCTCAAGCGCGAATACACGCAGGACACACCGGTCGGCCAGATCGTTCACAAACCCTTCTTCACACCGGAAAACACCGACCTCGACGTGCTGCTGAAAGAAATGCAGAAGCACCACCGCAGCATCGCCATCGTGGTGGATTCCTACGGCGGAACCGCCGGTTTGGTGACCATGGAGGACATTCTGGAAGAGATCTTTGGCGATATCGCGGACGAATATGACGAGCAGGAAGACGAGAAAGAGGTGGAGCAGGTATCTCCCAACACCTGGCTGGTGCTGGCCGACACCGAGATCGACCGCCTCGCCGACGAATACGACATCCAATTGCCCGAGGGTGATTACGAAACCGTGGCCGGACTGATCCTGGACAAACTGGCGCGCATTCCGCACCAGGGGCAGTTCGTCCATATCGAAAACTACCGCCTGCAGGTGCTCCAAACCACGGAAAAGAAAATTATCAAGGTCAAGATACATAAAATAAGCAAACGAGGTGAGACATGAGGCTGATGGAATGCGTTCCCAACTTCAGCGAAGGCCGCGACCACGCGGTGCTTGACTCCATCGCAGCGGCGATCAGGTCAGTGAACAACGTAGTCCTTTTGGACGTGGATCCCGGAGCGGACACCAACCGCACCGTGTTTACCCTGGCGGGAGAGCCGGAAGCCGTGGTGGAAGCGGCGTTTCAGGCGATCAAGCAAGCCGCGGAACTGATCGACATGAGCAAGCATCACGGCGAACATCCGCGTATGGGCGCCACCGACGTTTGCCCCTTCATCCCCATCTCCGAAATCACCATGGAGGAATGCGCCGAATACGCCCGCAAGTTGGGCCAGCGCGTTGGCACAGAACTGGGCATCCCGGTCTATTTGTATGAGAACGCCGCCTCCAAAGAGGAGTGGCGCAACCTCGCCACAGTGCGCTCCGGCGAATACGAAGCCCTGCCGGAAAAAGCCCAGGATCCCGCCTGGAAGCCGGATTTCGGACCCCACATTTTCAATCCCAAGAGCGGAGCGACCGCCATCAGCGCCCGCGAATTCCTCATCGCCTACAACATCAACCTCAACACCCGCGATAAAAAGAAAGCCCACGAACTGGCCCTATCCATTCGCGAAAGCGGAAAACCGGCCCGCGACAAAGACGGAAAACTGCTCAAGGACAAGGACGGCAACAAGGTCGTCATCCCCGGCCTGTTCACCCATTGCAAAGCCGTGGGCTGGTACATAGACAGTTACAACCGCGCCCAGATCAGCATCAACCTCACCAACTACAAGGTCACGCCGCCCCACCTCGTGCTGGAAAAAGTGCGCGAACTGGCAGCCGGAATGGGCGTGCAAGTCACCGGCAGCGAACTGGTGGGCCTGATCCCCAAAGCTGCACTGCTCGAAGCCGGTAAGTATTACCTGCAGCGCCTGGACGAATCCACGGGCATTCCGGAAAAGATGGTGATGGAAACCGCGATCCAATCGATGGGGCTGGCGGAACTGGGTCCATTCGACCTGGATAAAAAGGTCATCGAATACGCCATCGCGCGCCGCGACTCCCTTACCTCGATGCAGTTGGATTCCTTTGCCGACCTGCTTTCCACCGATTCCCCAGCTCCTGGAGGAGGAAGCGTGGCAGCCCTCTGCGCCGCGCTTTCCGGCGCCCTTTCTGCCATGGTTGCCAACCTCACTGTGGACAAGAAGGGCTACGAAGCCGTGCAGGCAAAAGTCCGCGATCTGGCGCCGATTGGCCAGGACATCAAACTGAAAGCCCTGCAACTGATCGATGCCGACACCGACGCCTTCAACGCCATGATGGAAGCCCTGCGCCTGCCCAAAAAGACGGAAACGGAGAGCGCTTTTCGGGCCGTCGAAGTGGAAAAGACAACCCAACAGGCGATCCTGGTGCCCTTCCGGACTTTGGAACTCGCTTATGAGGCGATGTGTCTGGCGGAACATGTGGCGAAGGTTGGCAACGCCAACGCGCTTTCCGACGCCGGAGTCGCCGCGCTCACAGCGCT
>DAHVPC010000118.1 GCA_027318475.1 Candidatus Cloacimonadota bacterium
TCAGCGAACAGACCTCTCTTGTTGCGACTTGGAGGTGGATAGTGAGTCAGGGAGGGCGGGTTTCAGGCACGGGGTCGAGTGATATTGTGCGATGATATCCTGGGACAGGTGCGTGAACCGCGCAATGGGGTTTTCCCTGAACGTTTCTGCAGTTGTTTTTTGGTTGGAAATCTGGAGCCCGGCAAGCACCGGAAAGCGCACACTCCCATTCTTCCGGCGGCTCAAAGGCGTGCTCCGGACTTCCGGGAAGCGGTTTTCCTGCATTCGGTCTCCTTGTTTACCCCGAGATAGGGCAACATGTTCCGGGCTGAACTGCGCCCGGCGCAAAGGCTTGGGGTCAACCTGGAGCCTATCGGCGCCTTCGGTTTCAAGGATACCCAAGCCCAATTACAAGGTCTGATTACTCCGGTTGACTGTCAAGTCAATTTTTGGCATATAGCGTAGCATTCCATTACTAGGTGTCCATACTGGCAGGATCGGAATCCTGCGGGGCCTTCTCCCAGGACATGCTGCCGGGCCAAACCATCCTGTTTGATCCATAACTGAACTGATATGATTTGGCTAAAAAAACTCTTGACAGGAGTTTCATAGCTCAGAGGATTGTTTCAATTCGGTATGATGCCGTGGTTCCTGAGTGCAGGATTGTTGCCTGCGCTCTTGAATGCTGCTTCAGAAAGGGATTCTTTCCCTGGGGAAAGTAGTTTCCGGCTCATGACGAAATATCCGTTAAGCGGGATAGGGAGTATTGATTGAAGCAAGTTAGTTGTCTTTTCGATCAGTATCGGCCAGGCAGCCAAGAAGCTGCCGGATTGGCGAATCCGCCCGCTGTCTCTTTCGCTTTACCTTTTTTTCAAACACAGTCAATCCGCATCACGGCACTCCCACCCTCTTCCCGGCACGAAGTCTGCCCCCACATCATCGCACATGTACACGCAAATCGCGTGCCCGGCTCAGTTGTGGACGTCCGTAACCTGTTTCCCCGATCGACATCAAACCGGGAGTCATACCCGGATCCGGCTTGCCCGGATCGAACGACCCAAGGACTCCTATAGAAAACCACCCCTATTCTTCAACCCAAAAACTCAATACTCTTTGAGGAGATCAAGATTATGAAGAAGTTATTAACTATACTTTCGCTGCTGGCCTTGATAGGCTTGGCGTCTGCGGTAACCTGGAACGTATCGCTGGTGGACAGCTACGGCGATGGCTGGAACGGCGGAACGCTGACGGTGTTCGTCAATGGTTCCCCAGTACACAGCAACATCACTCTTCCCAGCGGATACGGCCCACTGTACTTTCCTTTCGATGTGGTGAACAACGACCAGATCACAACGGACTACACTGCCGGCAGCTGGTCGTATGAAAATGAATACTACATCTATGACCACAACGGCAACCTGATGGCCTCCCAAGGTGCCGGCGGCGTCACTCCGGGAGATATCACCACGCCGATCGTGGTCGTAGCCCCTGTAAACGCTCCCGGGCTTCCCACCAGTCCCAGCCCTGCCAACAATTCAGCCAACGTAGCACTCAACGGGAACCTGACCTGGACCTTTGGCACCCTGACCGAGACCTATGACCTCTGGTTCGGCCCCACCGGATCCATGACCCAGGTGGTCTCGAGCCAGCCAGCCGGAGCAACGGGTTCCTACCCTTATGGACCTCTGACCAACGACACCCAGTATTCCTGGCAGGTCATCGCGCACAATACCAATACACGCTTGACCACGCCAGGCCCGGTCTGGACTTTCAGGACATCGCTGGGCGCTGATATGGTCCTGATCGGAACCGGAACAAACACCGGCCTGCTTTTGCCCGTCTATACCTATTACGGATACACCTATAGCCAGAGCATCTTCCTGCAATCCGAGATCAACATGACCAACCAACGCATCGAAAAGATCTGGTATTACTGGAACGGAGCTGCGGCTCAAACCCTTAGCAACGACTGGGTGATCTATATGGGCCACACATCACTCACCAGTTTTGCCAGCACCACCAGCTGGATCCCCCTGGCCAACCTGACCCAGGTCTTTGCCGGAACAGTCGATATCCCAGCAACTGCCGGCTGGATCGAGATCGTCCTGACCTTGCCCTTCACCTACAACAATGTGGATAACCTGGTGGTCGCAGTGGAAGAGAACGAACCCAGCTACGATTATCCCTATGGATATTTCCTGGGAACCTCGACAACCGAATTCCGCAGCATCCGCCATTATAGCGACACCGTAAATGCCGATCCCGCGGCTCCTCCCGAGGGAACACAGGTGGCTGGCTATCCCAACATCAAGATGCGGTTCGGTGCTATTCCCACCGAAGCGGTGTTCAATATTAATCCCGATCTGACCACGCCCTGGGATTTCGGCTTGATCCCCGTCAACACTTATATCGATAAGCTGTTCACCATCACGAACACGGGTCTCGGCAATCTGGCGATTGCCAGCGTCAGCACCACCGATCCCTATTACAGCGTGATCCCGGTGGAGCCGTTTGACAGCAACCTGGCCACAGCTGAAACTGCCCAGTTCAACGTTAGATACGCGCCCACCACCACTGCCGGAATACCCCACACGGCAACGGTGACGGTGACCTACACCACCGGAGCCAGAGAGACCTATGAAATTGACTTCACAGGTTCTTGCTATACGCCCGCAACCCTGCCAGTTTCCGAAGGTTGGGAGAGCGGAGCGGGATCCTGGATCTTCGTGAACGGCACCCAAACCAACGCCTTCTACGTTGGCACCGCCGATCCTTACGAAGGCCTCTATTCCGCCTATATCTCCAATGATGCCGGAACCTCCAACACATATACAAACTCGGTGACGTCCGTCGCGCACTTCTACAAAGACGTCGCGTTCGACGCCAACTCCCTGGAGTTTCCGCTGTCCTTTAAGTGGAAATGCCAGGGCGAAAGCTCGTATTATGACTATCTGCAGGTGTTTTTGGTTGACACCAGCGTGGTTCCCGTTGCCGGAACCCGGCTTTCCACCACCTATCAGGTGGGAGTGAATTACAACCTCCAAACCGCCTGGCAGGATGCCTCCATCACGCTGCCCGGAACGCTTTCCGGCACTGTAAAAAGATTGGTCTTCTCCTGGTGGAACGACAGTTCCGGCGGAACGAACCCGCCCATCAACATCGACAACATCAGCCTCACGGCTACGCCTATACCCACCGGTCCGGTGCTGCCCCCCAACCTGGTGTATCCTGGCAACGGCACACCCAACATGCCTTACTCGGGATTCCCCTACCAGTTCAGCTTTAACACTGGCGGCTCAATGCCGGATGTCTACAACCTGTATATCGCCGCGGTTGACGACCTGCCGCTGAACTATAACAGCGACGACTTCTTCGGCGCAGCCACGCCCTTTGAAGACGTTACCAGCCCCTATACCCCCGCGTTTGGCTATACCCACGGCGCCCATTACGTGTGGACCGTCGGCGCTTACAACGCCACATATCCGGTCGAAGTATACACCTGGCCGCCCTACGAATTCGTGATCGAAACAGAATTCGTGCCCGGTTCGCTGATCCTGCAAGGCCAGGTGATGGCAGAAACGGACGCTTATCTGAGCTGGACGAATTGGAACGGCCCCGCAACGGCCCCCGGCTGGATCTATTGGGGCACCGGAGCCCAGTACGACGCGATCGGAACCGGCGGTGCCGCGGAATTCTCCGTGGCGCAGAAGTTCCCCACCTCGATCATGGGCCTGTACAATGGGGAACAGCTGACCTCGGTCAACTTCTTCCCCTACGTCGCTGGCGCAACCTACGCGATTCGCCTGTGGACCGGTACCGATGATGTTCTGGCGCCGGATACCCAGGTTTATGAACAGGCCGTTCCCACCTATACGGCCAACGCCTGGAACTCAGTAACTCTCACCACCCCCTATACGATCAGCAGCGCCAATGCCCTCTACATTGGCTATTACATCAATACCACCACCGGTTATCCTGCCGGTTGCGATGCCGGCCCGCAAGTGGCCGGATTGGGCAACCTGATCCAGTGGAGTGGTGCCTGGAGCGAACTGACCACCCTAAACTCCACCCTCACCTACAACTGGTGTATCCAAGGCTACGTCAGCGATGTGGTGCTCAACGCCACAGCCGGTATGCCCCAACTGAACCTTCCCGTGCAAAGCAATCCGGTGGACAAGGAAGCCCTGCGCAACAACGGTTTCCGGTCTGCTTCGGGACTCACTCCCGAACCCACCCGGGCTTTGCTGGGCTACAACGTCTATCGTGACAACGTGTTGTTGAACACCACAGGCTATGTGCTCGGTACCAACTACACCGATCCAGCGCCTGGCCTGGGCACCTTCAACTACCAGGTCAAGGCTTATTACGTAACCGCGGAACTTACGTCCAACATCGTCCCCCTGACCTTCTCTGCCGTAGTTCCCTACGACCTGCCCTTCGTGGAAGAGTGGAATGGCGGAACCTTCACCGACCAGGCCTGGGGCACCACTGCCACGAACTGGTTAATCAACACCTCCGATGGCCAACCCTTGCCTTGCGCGATCTTCAGCTGGAGCCCGCAGATCACCAATTACGCGGAATACCTCACCAGCCACACGCTCAACGGCGTCGGCCAGACCAGCGTGACCCTCAGCTTCGAAATGGCGCTCAATAACTACAGCACATCCGCGGAAAACTTCATGGCCGTCGAAGTGTGGAATGGCAGCTCTTGGAACCCAATCGCCAGCTGGTCCTCCTTCGACAACGCGGGAGCCGGCTGGGGCTGGACCTATTACAGCTACGACATCTCCGCCTATGCCGCCGGCAACGTGTTCCAGGTCCGTTTTGTAGCCAGCGGTGAAGATTCCTACGAGATCAACTACTGGTATCTGGACAACATCAACGTCTATACCGTGCCCGCGGCTCTGCCTACGCCTGTGGTTACGATCACTGAGGCTGATCCGGACGTCCTGGTTGGCTGGACTGAAGTGCCCGGCGCCATCTGGTATGGCATTTATGGAGCTGATGATCCCTATGGCACCTACACCTATCTCGGCTACCTGCCCGCAACCTATATCGGCGCGTATTTCACTGCCGGCAATTACCAGTTCTACAAAGTCACCGCCGGTGCAGGAAGCCTGCCTCGCGGACGCATGCTGGAGCGCGGCATCCAAAACTAACGTATAAGCAAACCGGTCCGCAGAGCTGTGCGCGATACGGACCATCAAGCGATATGTAATCCCCGGCTTCGGCCGGGGTTTTTTTGTGCTGGTACTTTGGTAGTGGCAGAAAAGGATAGGAGTGGCAAAAAAGGATAGGAGTGGCAAAAAAGGATAGGAGTGGCAAAAAAGGATAGGAGTGGCAAAGGTCCTCCTTTGCCTGGCTCCGGAGGAGCCATACAAACGGCTCACAAAG
>DAHVPC010000119.1:0-2038 GCA_027318475.1 Candidatus Cloacimonadota bacterium
CGGTGTCCTTCACTTCTACTGGTGCGAATTTGGGCCTTTCCGGAATGCCTTTGGTAGCTTCGGCCGTTGGAACCCCCGACACGGTAAGGACGCCTTCCGAACGGTTGAACAGCAGGGCCTGGCCGTTCAAATCCGCCTGCAGGTCCTTCATTCCGCGCTGGTCGCTCAGGTCGAAGGAAACCAGGGCCTCATTCCAGCGCAGGGGCAGGTTTTGGTAGATGGGGTCAGGGCTTCCGGCAGACAGGAAAACCGCCCGCAAACGCAAGCCCGACTTGTAGCCGGAAACCTCGTAGATGCCGCGCTGGTGCGTTTCGCCCTGTACGTTCCCGTTGATCTTGAGGCTATCGGGCGCCAGATGCAGATACTTGGTTGCGGAAACGCTGATCTCCTTGCCGTATTGGTCCCTGGACTTCTCCAGCACCTCGTAGGGCACGCTGATAAAGGGTCCGCTCACCAACTGCGCTCCGCCCCTTTTTCCGGCGATCTCGGCCACCACGCTGTCTTTGCGCTGGTTCCTTTCTCGGACCAGCGACATGATCCAAGCTGCCGGAAGCATCAGGATCAGGACCAAAAAACCGATCAGCAGCAGCTTCCAGATCTGCAGGCTGCTCTTCGTAGTTGCCTGCCGGACAATCTGTTCAGGGTTCATCGTGGACCTCCACAATCTGGGTTGAAATCCATCTTGGCGTTTTACCGAACCAGAGGAAGGAAAGTGGCCTGGTGTCAATGAAAATGATGCCAAGCTAGCAGGGCAGGGATTTGTCTTTGCCAGTGCCCTTTTCTGCTTGACACATACTCTGGTATCCCCGCATGTGATAATATCTTTGGGAGGTTCCATGGATTTGATCAAGGAGTTTCTGAGTTTTCTTGCTGCAAGGGGACGTGGGCTTGAGTGGCAGGATCTTGCTTCTGAGCTGCTGCCCCAATATCTGCAGGATAGCAATGAAGCGCAGGACCAGCTTGCCTTTACCCGTAGCTTTGCAGCTCTAAGGATAGCCGGAAATGACGATGCCTACCGGCAGCTTGTGATCCTCTTCTGGTTTGAGAACTACCGCGGAAACCATGAATCCGCTTCCTATCTGCTGACAATGCTGGGCACCGTGGGCGTGATCGAGAGCCAGAAAGCGCGTCTTTCCGAACTTCAGGGGGAAACGCTGGCAGAGCAAGTATTCGGCGATCTGGATTTCCCAGCGCTGGGTAGCGACCTTGCCGATTATCCCGATAAGATCAATCTCTATCTCCGCAAGCTGCGCCAAAACCTCGATGAGGCTGCCTGCCGAAAAGTCCTGGCCGGAAACCACCATCAGCTCGATCCCGAGCAGTTTGCGGAGGAGAAACGGCTCTTTGCCGCTGCATCCAGCCTGGCCGAATACCTGCGCCAGAAGCACGAGCGGCTGGTAGGCGAGCTGGCAAAACACGCAGCCAACGGGACATTGTGGTTTGAGCAGCGCATCACTCCGCGAGTCGTAGATTATGTCCGCGAGCATCAAGAGATCCAGACGGGCGTCCTCCAGGCTAACCGGCTCATAGTGCGCAAGATACCTTACGATCCGGACGCCTGGCTGGGTGAAAGCGATCCTGATAAACAGCGTTACCTGGCCTGCCACTGTCCCTTTGTGCGGGAATCCATCCCCGCTGGTACAAGGCTTTCCTCCCTCTGGTGCCATTGCACAGGGGGATTCACCAAGCTGCTCTGGGACTATATCTTCGACCAACCTTTGGAGGTGGAACTGCTAGAGTCTATTCTGGACGGCGACTCTTGCTGCCGCTTCGCCATCACCCTGCCCTTCCAAGCCCGCCTGTGAGCCGCCTCATTCCGGGCTCCCGCAATGCCGCCTGGAGTGGCCACGCTTGCTGTTACTTGGCGATCCTGGCTGCAGCGTGACAACCCCTGGAGTTTCTGCTTGACATATATTCCGGATAGCTAATCTTCAGATTTGGAGTTCGCGAAAGTTCTCCAGAGTTTTGCCGGCCATGAATTTCAGCATAGCCCAAGGGAGGCTTGGAAGATGATACGACGTTTGATTTTTGTGTTGGT
>DAHVPC010000119.1:2113-3734 GCA_027318475.1 Candidatus Cloacimonadota bacterium
GTTGGCAGCGACCAGTTTGAACCAGTCGGTACATCTGCTGGCGGAGTTGGGATACGGCATATTGCATTACGACGCCAGCTACGTGATCGCCATCACTCCGGCGGAATCCAACGCTGAATTCGACCAGGCAGTTACCTTGGCGAGTTTCCCGGGTAACGACGACCTATATCTGGCCAGCAAGATCCATCCTGAGGAAAGGCCAGAGATTGGGAGCGCGGGACAAGTTTTGCTGGAAACGCGGACTTTTTGCATCTTCAGAAGCGATTTGCCCGAAGCTGAACTGCGAGGATTGATCGCGGGCCCATTCCTGAAGATGAGTTATGAGCCGATGCGCCTTGCGGACAATGCCTCGCTGCAAAGGTATGCATCGGGAACGCGGACAGATATTGCCCAGTTGGTCTCCTATGTGAATTCCGACTCTCTCATCGCCCGGGCGCAAAACCTGCAAAACTTCCAAACCCGTTATGCCCTGGCTGGCAACCGGTTGCAGGTTGCTCAATGGATCCAGCAGCAATTCCTTAATTACGGGATCAGTAATGCCCACCTGGAATCATTCACCTACCAGTCGACCCAGCAGTACAACGTGGTCGCGACCATCACCGGAACGCTGTATCCCGATGAATACATCATTGTGGGCGGCCATTATGATTCCACATCCAACGACACCGACCCCTATCTGATTGCTCCCGGGGCTGATGACAATGCCAGCGGGACAGCGGCTACCATGGAAATTGCCCGCGTGATGCTGCAAAGCGGATACCAGCCTCCCGTATCCATTCGGTTTATGGCTTTCGGCTGCGAGGAACGCGGTCTGGTGGGATCCTATGCAGACGCCGCGGCAACCTTCAATTCCGGGATGGACATCCGCCTGATGGTAAATCATGATATGCTGGCAAACAACGCCGGATCCAGCAATTGGCAAGTGCGGCTGATGCCCTATGACGGTTCGTTGGATTACAATGACCTGGCAACCCAGATCACTGACCAATACACCTCCCTTACCCCTTACAACGGCACCATGAACAGCGCCAGCAGCGACAGCTATCCCTACTGGCAGAGAGGGCATCATGCCATCTACTTCTTCGAATCCGAGATTTCGCCCTATTACCATAAATCCCAGGATGTCGTAGCCAATCTGAATCCGGGTTATTTCGCTGAAGTGGTGAAGGCTTCCCTGGCTTGCACCGTTACCTTTGCCGATATGGCGAAACTGCCCGAACCCGAGCTACTGCTGGAGGAGAATTATGACTATACAGCCGGTACCAATCTGACAAGCAACGGTTGGACTGCTTTCGCTTCGGGGGGAACCAATCCCCTCAAGGTGGTAACCCCGGGACTGGACTATCCGGAGTATCCTTCCGTCGCAGCCAATGCCACCTCAATTTCCGGCAGCGGGGAAGACGTGCTGAAGAGATTCGCGCCCGTTGCCGCAAACACGGTTTATGCGTCCTTGCTCGTGAACATCTCCGCCGTGAACACCACGGGCGATTACTTCGTCCATCTCAGTTCCAGTCCGGTCAATAGCTCATACTACCGGGGGCGCGTCTTTGCCAAAACCAACTCCTCCGGCAATCTCGCCTTTGGGATCTCCAACAATGGCGCGATATCAACCGCCGTTTTC
>DAHVPC010000119.1:3769-4148 GCA_027318475.1 Candidatus Cloacimonadota bacterium
ACTTGTCTTGAAGTACGAGTTCGTACCGGGAGCAAACAACGACCTCGTCCACTTGTTCATCGATCCCGATATCAGTTCTGCCGAACCTGATCCCGACCTGACCGCAACGGACGTCATTACAACTGAGCCGGTTTCCCTGGGGACGTTTGAGATCCGGCAGGGTACGGCGCCCGATGCCCCCAGCGCAAAACTAGACGGGATCAGGGTCGCCAGAAGTTGGAACGAGCTGTTGGATATCCAGGACGAAACCCTGCCAGTCGAGCTTTCCTCCTTCACCGCAACTGTTTCTGGAACTAACTATGTAACCTTGAATTGGGTGTCTCAGAGCGAGACCAACCTGCGCGGCTACTATATCCTCCGGGCTGAGGCCACCGACCAA
>DAHVPC010000119.1:4172-5309 GCA_027318475.1 Candidatus Cloacimonadota bacterium
CTAATCCCGGCTACCAACACATCGCAGGCGCAGTCATATATGTTCATAGACCATGATCTTTATGCCCCAGGGGTTTATTGGTACTGGCTGGAATGCCTCGATTTGGATGGCGTGGACCAGTATTTCGGGCCCGTGGCGGTTGATTTCATCATATCTGACCCAAACCCGCCGGCGATTCCTTCGGCGACAGAGCTGATCTCGGTCTTCCCGAATCCGTTCAATCCCTGCGCCTACGTGCTTTACAGCATTGGTGCAGACAGCGGCGGCGTTGATGTTCAGATCAAAATCTACAACTCCAAAGGCCAAATCGTCCGCAGCCATGATGCAGGCAGCCGGGAACCCGGTATTTATCGGTTTATCTGGGATGGCACTGATAACGGGGGAAGCGTCTGTTCAAGCGGCGTGTATTACTTTCGAATGCGGGCCGGTAGAGAGACATATCAGCGCAAGGCAGTTTTGCTGAAATAGGCTCGATTTTCCAGATTCCGGCCAGGGCTGAAAGATTGGCTCTCGAGATCATTACGCCGTTACTGCGCGCTCATTGCGGGCAAAGTGCGCAATAAGCGCGCAATTATGCCGCAATGATAGTGGGAGCGAAACGGATTAGCCAGGATCGCATTCCCGACCATGGACTACGCTGATAGGTCCTGATTCCTTGTCGCAACCAAGTTTACAGGCACCGCTTTCGGGTTCTGCCGACCTGGTTTGCTGGAGTGATCCTCACTTCACGTTGAAGTTGTCCATGAATTGCTGCAGCACAGCACTTCTGGAGGGATGGCGCAGCTTCTTCAGGGCTTTGTCCTCGATCTGGCGAATCCGTTCCCGAGTGACCTGGAAGATGTTGCCTACTTCCTCAAGGGTGCGGTGATAGCCGTCGTCGATGCCGAAACGCAGGCGGATGACGCGTTCTTCACGGGTGGTGAGGGTTTTCAGGACCTCGTCCACCTGTTTTTTAAGGAGCGAGCGTTCGGCCATGCGTTCAGGGGAAATGATGGTGCGGTCTTCGATGAAGTCGCCCAGGATGCTGTCTTCGCTGTCGTGGCCGATGGGTTTATCCAATGAGACGGGTTCCTTGGAGATGGAGAGGATGCTCTTCACCTTGTCCAGCGGCATGTCCAGCACTTCGGAGATCTCTTC
>DAHVPC010000011.1 GCA_027318475.1 Candidatus Cloacimonadota bacterium
GAAGTTCAGCAAACTCAGCAGCAGTGCTTCATTCAGCCCGAAGCGCAGCACAATGGAAAGCGGGGCGGGAAATCCCGCGGTGAGCACGTCTTGGGCAGAACCAGGATCCAGGCGCAGCTGGAACAACTGGTACACAGACAGCGCCAGGCCGGCGCCCAAAGCCAGATACAGCAGCGTGAGGCTGGCCTTGCGGTGGATTTTATCCGCCAGCGCGATCAGGAAGGCGGCCAGCAGGTAAAGGGCGATGAGGATGAGGGGGTTCACCATTTTTGCTCCTCATAGTCGTCGATGTTTACGCTGCCCCGCGTTTTATGCAGACGGACGGCATAAGCCAGCATCAGGGCGGTGACCGCCAGCCCGATCACGATGGCCGTGAGGACCAGCGCGGAGGGAACGGGATCGACCACTTTACCCAGAACCAGTTTATCTCCATTCGGAGCGGCGGCGAGTTTGACCCCGGCGTCGATGATGGGCGCGGTGGCGTTCTTCACATAGCCGATGGCGACGATCAGCAGGTGGGTTCCGGTGTCCAGGATGGAGAAGCCGATAATGATCCGGATGAGGTTCTTCTTGGCCAGCATCGTCCAGATCCCGGCCAGCATCAGCAGTATTCCGCAGATTAACACTAGCATTCCGTGTCTCCTTTGCCCCTCAGCGAATCGATCACCACGGAAAGTTCGGAGCCGACCTTGATGCCGATGCAGCTGTAGATGAGGGGCACAGCGCCGCTGGAAAACAGGTGCAGCCATCTGCCCAGAGGCAAAAAGCGCGGATCGAGGAAGGCGTCCACGCCCAAAAGCACCAGCCCCAGCAGCCCCAGGGCCACGTAAGCTAGGCCGGAAAGCGATTCCAGCCAACTGAGCAGGCGGTGGGAAAACTCGAAATCGGTGAAGGCCAAAGCCAGCAGCAGCATCGCCGAAGCGATCACCACGCCGCCCTGGAATCCTCCTCCGGGAGTCAAATGCCCGTGGATGAAGATGTAGGCGCCGAACATCACGATCAGCGGCGCCAGAAAGGTCGCTCCGGTCTTCAGGATCTCGGTGGCATGGCGTTTTTTGGCTCCGGAAAGTTCGCGGCGGCGGATCAGGAAGCCCACTCCGGCGGTCGCTAAAAAGAGCACCGTGACCTCGCCCAAAGTATCCAGTCCGCGGTAAGTGACCACCACGGCGGTGACCACGTTGGGCATGTTCAGGTCGTTGACGGAGCCCTGGATGTAATCGGTGGCGAGGGGATTGAGGCTGGCGGGTGTCCGGAATTCCTTCAGGAAAGGCCACAGAAGCCAGGCCACGCCGATGACGGCGAGCACGGTCAGCAGTTGTTTAATCATCGCCGCCCTCCCCAATGTGCTTCAGCGCGTAAAGGAAGACTACGGTGGTCAGGCCCGCTCCGATGGTCGCCTCCGTCATCGCCACATCCGGCGCGCCCAATAACAGGAAAATGATCGAGGCGGTGAGGCTGATCACCCCGGAAGCGATCACTGCGTGCAGGGTTTTGCGGGTGCGGATGGCGTAGAGCGCGGCGAGCAGGCAGATCAAGCCCAGCACGACAAGTAGAAAGGTGTTAGTCACCGTCTCCTCCTTTCTCCTGGTCGTCCTTCAGGTTGTCCCGCACCGTCTTTTCGGTCAGCTTGACGCCTTTGAAATGGGCGGCGCGGACCAGGACGTTGGAACTGATGGGATTGGTGAGCAGGATGAAGATAACCAGGATGAGCAGTTTGAGCAGCCAGGCGGGCTGCGCAATCCCAATGCCCAGCAGGGTGAGCAGCGAACCTAAAGTGGTGGCCTTGGTGCCGGCCTGCATGCGGTTGTAAACGTCCGGCATCCTCAGCAGCCCCAAAGCCCCCAAAAGTAGGAACACCGAGCCAGCCAGGCAGATCAGGGAACCAATGAAAGCGATCATAAGCCCCCCTCCAGATACCGGCCCACGGCGATCACACCCAGGAAACTGAGCAGGGCGTAAACAAGGGCCACATCCACATAGATCGCTCTACCCCCGAAGAATGCGATGAAGACGATGAGCGCGATCCCGCAGGTGGTCATGATGTCCAGGGCGACCACCCTGTCGGCAGAACTGGGGCCGCGCAAGAAGCGCACGAAGCCCAAAACCAATGCCAGCAGCGAAACGTAAAGGGCCGCGGTGAAGATCACATGGGTAAGTTCAGCCAAAGATCACCTCCAGATGCTGTTCAAAGCAGTGCACGATGCTGCGCGTGGCGGCTTCCACATCCTCGCACTGGGTATCGATCCAATGGATGTATAAATACTCTCCGCGCGTTTCCACGGTCATGGTGCCGGGGGTCAGGGTGATGGAGTTGGCGAGGATGATCCGGCCGAGTTTGCTCTGCAGTTTGGTGCGCACTTTCACGATGCCGGGATTGATGGGCAGGGAAGGGCTGAGCACCCGCCGCGCCACATCCAGAGAGCTTTTCACCAGTTCCCGCAGAAACAACGCCAGATACACCGGAATGCGGAGCAAGGCTTGGGGATTGAGCCGCAGTTCGCCCAAGAGTTCAAAATTGCGCCGGAAGATCCAGCTTATCAGCAGGGCGATCAGGAAACCGGCGACCAGTTCGTCCCGGTCTGTGCCGGCGATCGCCACCCACAAGGCAAACAAAACGAGCATGCCCAATACAAACGACTTTATACGCTGCATCCGTCCTCCCGGACTGTAATAGGGATATACTACGCGAATATAGGTCCAATACAAGCGCCTGGATCTGCGGGATGGTTAATCCGCATCCCGCAATATTAAACCCCTGACGATGGTTAATATTATTTTATCTGGCGCAAAAGCAGAATATGGGAGGCCGAGTATCCTGTCAAGGCATAATTTCGCTGCCGGGTAATTGGGTATAAGGGCAAAGGGGTAAAAGGGTTAAAGGGCAATGGGGCATACGGGTAAAAGGGGTCCTGACCGACCGCCTGAACGCAGTTTTCAGGCTACGCGCAGCGCTCTTTCCTGAACCTTGGCCCATGCTCCCCCACCCATTGGACGGCCCCCTGGCAATCCGCCCCGAGGACCATTACGGGGTCATTGCGCGCTCATTGCGCGCTTTACCCGTAGTGAGCGCGCAATGAGTGCGCAATGCTTTCGGGAGCGTTGCCCCCAAAAAAAGCCCCGGAGGATATCCGGGGCTATGTCTGATCAAGAGCCTGAGAACTTATTTGAGGATGACCAGTTTCCTTGTCTGATTGAGGGTGGGTGTGCTCAGCCTGTAGAAGTAGATGCCGCTGCCGCAGGCTTGCCCGTTGCCGTCCAGGCCATCCCAGGCGATGGTATGGCTGCCTTCGGTCAGAGTGTAGATTCGCACGGCCTGGCCCAGGATGTTGTAGAGGGTTACGGTTCCCGATTCCCCGCCTTTGATGACCACATCGATGCTGGTTGAAGCGCCGGACTGGAAAGGATTGGGATGGGCGCTTTGCAGGCTGGATGTTTCGGGAAGCACCGGTGGCACATTTCCTTCCACGGTCACGCTGACCGGTCCGTGGAAATCGCTGGAGGCGGCATCCACGCTTTCCAGCCAGTAGAAGTAGGTCTGGTCGGCTTCCACCTCGGCATCGGTCCACAGATAAGCCTGGGGCTCGGAAGTGTTGGTGGCGGGAACCAGGGAGGGAGTGAGCGTGGTTGCCGAGGCCAGGTCGCTGCTGCCGTTGCGGTAAACCCGGTAACCGAGCAGATTGGTTTCCGACTGGCTCACCCAAGCCAGTTGCACGCCGTTATGCCCGGAGTCCAAAGCCGTGAAGCTGCTTAATTCCACGGGGAGGGGCGGCTCGTTGTAGCCCAGGAAATCTATCGAGTAGTCGAGGTTCACCGCCTGGAACGCGAAATCCAGGGGCAGCCAGAAACTGTAAAGGATATCCTGGACGCTGTAGGCGCCGGCAACGAAGGGTTGGCTATTCGGTCCGCCGAAGAGATAGGGGGTGTAGATCGGCGGATTGTAGGGCACTCCGTTCAGGAGGATCTCCGCGTTCACGTCGTTCGGATCGTTGAAGGGCGGCACGATGCTGGGATAGGAATAACCGTTGCCCACATACCAATCCCGGTCATAGGCGTTGACCTGCAGAGTATAGCCCTGCACGAAGGATCCGGTGTAGAGTTCGAAACCCATATCGGGCCTGACCACTTCAGCGCGGGGATCCTGGGTTGGCGCTGCGGACTTGATGCCCAGGGGATGCCCGGCTCCTTTTCCGCTGGGATAACGCAGATAGGACATGCCATCACCGCCCGAACCCCAGTTCCAGAAGAACCACATATCCGTGCCGGGAGGCGCCAGATTCTGCACCGAAACCCAGCCGTCGTCCAAGGTTACGGGAGCGGGCAGGATCACGTTGAACTTGTAGATGTTGAACGGAGCCCAGTACTCCAGATAGGTGAGGGTCGCTGGCAGCTCGAAGGTGGCTACGGGCGCGTTCCACAGCGGAATATCCGCGATCTCTTCCGGGATAAACCCGAATCCGTGGCAGCCTGGTCCATCGGTGGCGATGTGATTGTTGAGGGGATCGTAGATCACATAAGACATTTCCGACGGCCAACTTCCCGGTGTCACCAGGATGGAAATCTGGTCGCCAGCTGTCGCAGTGAAGTTGAATGACACAGGACCGGATCCACTGACTATCGTGATATCATCCAAGACGAGGCCGTTGTTCACGTAAACGTCGAGGGCGCCACCGTTCCAGCCGTCGCCATAGCTGTCGCTCAGGGTCACGGTGTAGGTGCCGGTGGAAGGAGCGATGAGAGGCGGAATGTCACCGATAGACTGCGGCGGGGGGCCATCCGTGGCGAGAACGTTGTTGCCGTGGTCGAGGATCTCATACCAGTTTTCCCCCGGCCAGCTTCCTGCCGTGTAAACCGTGACAACGTGGTCGCCGGCATTGGCATTGAAGGGGAAATCCAGGGGTCCGGTACCGTTAGGCAGTGTGATGTTGTTCAGGACAGTTACGCCGTTCACCAACACGTCCAGGCTGGCCACATCCCAGCCGTCGCCGTAAGTGTCGTGCAGCCTCACCTTGTAATCGCCGGTGCCCGGTATGGTCAGGCCTGGATCCGGGGCCGTCCAATGGGTGGTATAATCGTAGAATTTGACCCGGAACGGCTCGTTTGCCGCCGGAGCAACCGGATAATAAAACTCCCCGGCGTAGTCGTACAGACCGGTAATGCCGTAGAAGGTCAGTTGGGTGATTGGTTGGGTGAGGCCGCTGAAGTTATCTGCGATCTCGTTGTCGAAAGGATGCAGGGTGCTGTACATGGAGCCATTGCAGCCGTTCAGGTTGTAGGGTTGGTTGTAGATCAGTTCGAAGGCGGAGAGGGAACCCCATGCCAATGCCGCCAGAACCGTAAGGAAAAACAGGGACTTTCTCATAGTAAATCTCCTTTGGTTGCGTTGTTTGGCCGGAACAGGGGCTGGAAACCTTGCCCGGCTGAGGATCGCTTGCTGCCTTGGCCCGTTAATCCTCACCTGGCCGACACTTTATCTACTCCGCAAGGGGTAAGTTGCACTTCACAATTCATTTTTCTTAATGCGGCTTATTCCTGTCAAGCTAAATTTCTGCCGCACATTACACTTAGTTTCATTTTAGTGAAGCAAGTTATTGCCAGAATGGAATCAGGGTTCACGAAATGAATCTGACCCCCGGTATCAACTGCCGGGAGTCAGTGCAGGATAACAAAGGCTCTCTTTCAAACTCAGCGGGTAAACCATATCCGCCATGGTCCGATCTCATGGCTTGGGCTGTCGACCTCCGGGTCGACAGAGTCGGCGGAGCCTGCTTCTAAAGAGTCCTGCGGACTCTGTGGCACAGGACGTTCACACCCCAATTCTGCCATGTCCCGAAACCTAACCCACCCGGTTTGGAGGAGAGCCTAAAAAAAACCCCGGGCGGTAAAACCCGGGGCGGATGATATTCTGGAGTTATCCCTGAGGGGATTCTTCCGTTTATTTCATCATGATCATTTTGCGGGTGCTGCTGTATTTACCAGCGTTCATCTTGTAGAAATAGACGCCGCTGGATACGAGGCTGCCGTTGTCGTCGCGTCCGTCCCAAACCACGGAGTGGTTGCCGGAGGCTTTTTCCGCGTTGACCAGGGTCTTCACCAACTGGCCCTTGAGGTTGTAGATGCCGATGTTCACGGGAACCGCTTCCTTCACGCTGAAGTGGATGGTGGTTTCAGGGTTGAAGGGGTTGGGATGGTTTCCGCGCAACTCGGTGACGATGGGCGAGACGCCGGGATCGTCGTTGTCCACGATCACGTAGCCGTCGTTGCTGTGGATGGAGTAGTCGTCCACGTAGAAGATGAAGGCGTCGTTGGACACGCAGCGGATGGCGATATAGACGTTCTGGTTGTCATACGCGGAGAGGTCGTAGACGTATTCGGTCCAGTTGACCGGCGCTTCCACGTAATCGGTTCCGGTGACGTACTGGAATCCCTGGGGGATGATCGTCGGCAGCGAGGAGATGCCGATGCGGAACCTTTCCAGGCCGTAGGTCGCGGTGTGGGATCTGGCGTAGAACTTCAGCGCGCTGCCGGTGCCCAGATGGACTCTGGGGGAGATCAGCCAGTCGTTGTTGGGAGGCGTCATGGCTCCGATGGAGGCTGCCATCTTGGCTCCGCCATGAGGAGTCAGCGAGGTGATCGGAGGGGTCGTGGCGGAAGGATTGAAAATGATGTAGGACATCGGAGTGCCCATGCCGGGGAAGGTGACGTTGGTGATGGAGAAGGTGTTCGCGAGGTCCACATCCAGCAGGTTCCACGGGGTGAAGGTGGTGGCGAAATCGGCATAGGTTTCGAAGCCGTCGGTGAAGAAGGCGGGCGCCAACTGGACGTTCACGATCGCGGTAACCGTGGCGGGAACTGATTCGCCGGTGGTGTGGACGGCGGTGACGCCATAGACGTAGGTGCCGTTGGCCAGGTCCATATCCGTGTAGGTATCGATGCCTGGATCGGTGATGGTGCTGATCAGGACGCCGTCGCGATAGACCTTGAATCCGGTGACGGCACGCTCTGGATTGATCTCGATGGTCTCGAGGCCAAGCGGGGCCTTGCTGTAGGAGATACTGCGGTTTTCGGGGATGGGGGTGAGTTCCACCGCTTTGAGGGCGGTTCCCGTTTCCACGAAGGTGTTGATCAGCCAGTTGTAGGTAAGGGTGGGGGCGAGCTGGGTGAGGGTGGACCAGGCGCCCTGGAAGTACATCATGTTGCCTTTGCCTTCGATCTGCGGGCCGGCGTCGCAACCGGCGGGATAGCCGCCCGTGGTGTTGCATTCATAGCCCACGTAAAGGTCGCCGGTGGTGGGAATCGGCACGGGGGTGTTCAGGACCACGAGGTTCCAGGCATCTTCGGTGAATGTGGGCACGACCTGCGAGGAGACCAGGGTTCCGGCGCTGGTGGCGCTTCCGCCCGTCCACACTTTGACGGTGTAGGTGCAGCTGAGGAAGGAGGGCACGAATTTGACCTGGGCGATGGTTCCGCCGGCGACTGCCGTGAGATCGGCTTGGGTCCAGCGGTGTGCCACGTCAAATACGGCGGCGGCGTTGGTGCCGATGGAATTGCCCAGCACGTCGTTGCACCAGGTGATCCAGGTTCCGGTGGGAGGCGGTTCCGGGCTTACCCAGTCCAGGGTGACGTCGTTTCCGGCAACGGTCGCGGTGAGGTTGGTGGGCGGGTTGTTCGCCGGGGCGATGGTCACGGAGACAGGGCCCGCGGGGACTGATTCGCCTGTGGTGTAGTAGGCGGTGACCGTGTAGCTGTAGGTGCCCACAGCCAGGTTCTCATCGTCATACATGAGGGTGGCGGGACTCGGAAGGGTGGCCAGCAGGGTGCCTCCGCGGTAAACCTTGTAGCCAAAGTGCTCACGGACAGGAGCGTTCCAGGTGAGGTGCGCGGTGTCCTGATTGATCACGGTGGCGGCGAGGTTGGTGGGCGGATCGAGGGTCTCGATCACTTCCTGCAGGGTGACGCTGTCCATGTAGAGGTAGAACATGTTGACGGCGCTGTAGCCGTGGAAGCCCAGGTAATAGGTTCCGTTGGCGGTCGGAGTGAAGAGCGCGGAAGCCTGGGTGTAGGTGACGTTGGTGATGTTGTTGTTGTCAAAGAGGACGTTGGTCAGTCCGGTAGCATTGGGAGTGCTTCCCCAGGCCACTTTGAGGGCTTCGGGATAGGTGGCGCTGTTGGCCCGGTAGGAAAAGAGCAGCTGGTAGGGGGTTCCGGCAGTGAGCTGCAAAGGAGGCATGATCAGCCAGTCGTTCATCGCCAGGGAAGCGTTGTAGCGGATGCGCATGGAGTTGGGAGCGGTGTCGGCGTTGCCGGCATAGGTCTCCCAGGTATAGGCGTCTGCGTTGGCATTGATCACCGACCAACCGAGCGGTAAGGCTGGAGGAACCGCCTGATCGAAGTTTTGGACGTAAGGATAGGTGGTGATGGTGGGATCGGCCAGGGTGGTGAATTGCCACACGGGGCAATCGACCGCGTCGCCATCGGTGTTGAAGGGGATTATCTTCCAGAAATAGGCGGTGTTGTAGCTAAGGTCCGCGGCGGGATCGTACAGCGTTTCCGTCTGGGTGGTGCCGTTGACGATGTTGGAGGGCGGGTTGTCGGTTCCGAAATAAACGCGGTATCCGGTGACGGTTCCGCCGCCGCTGACCCAGCTCAGGTTGGTGGCGATGGGCACGTTGACGGCGTTATTGGCGGGCAAGGGGTTTTGAGCCGCGAGCGGAGGATTGCCTTGCTGAGCCGGAGTATAGGTGAAGAGCAGGCCATTGGGCGGAAAGACGGTGTCGTTCAGGCGGCAGTTGGCGTTGTTGGCCGTGCCGGCTGTGGTGGCGGTCCAGTCCGTGGTGGTGGTGCGGTTGTTAAAATCGGTGTTGGCGTCGCCGCGCAAGCCCACTTGGACCGTGGCGGCCGTGGTCACGTTGATCACGGTAAAGGGACCGTAGGCAAAGACGACCTTGTTGCCGTTTTCCTGGAGTTGGATCTGGAAATTGAACACGTCATTCGCTGCGGTTGTGGGCACGCGGCGATAGTTTTTCCATTGGATCACGAAGACGCGGTTGGGCTCCGTTCCGGTGAGCATGTAGCTCAGTTCGCCATCGGCCCGGCTGACCAGGTCGCGGTTCAGCGCCGCGGCAACGTTGTTGGTGCCGGTGGTGCTGCTGATGGCCAGGGTGCTGTTCACGACGGTGGGTCCGAAGGCCACGAAGGCGTCGGTTTGGATGCTGATCTCCGTGTGGGCCACGCCGTTGTAGGTAAAGGTGAAGCCCAGGGGAATGGCGTTGAAGCTTTCATCGTCGTTGATGGCGCTTCCCAAAACGGTTCCGCCCGTGATCTCGGTGTAGGTGCCGGTGGAGCTGGCAAACGAATATTCGCTCACCAGGGCCCAGGCGCTGAGCGCCGCGACCGAGAAAACCAGCATGAGCACGAGTTTGTTCAAACTAACTCTCATAACATCTCCTTGTAAGGTTATTAAGCATTCATCTAATCTGCGGGGTCCAACGCGGTATAAATCGCTGTCAGAATCCCACATCTAATCACCCATTCCCGAAGCGCATATTTCGTCAAGGAAAATATCCCCCTTGACGGTCCGTCCCCGGGATTTTGCTTGACTGATTCCGCCTTGCGGACTCTGCTGTATTGAGAATGCAAGGCGTTACCTTACAGGGAGATGAGAATGAGCAAAAGAATGCTGGTGGCTACAGGCGGCGGCGATTGCCCCGGGCTGAACGCGGTCTTGCGGGCGCTCGTCAAGCGAGCCGCTTTCGAGCCGGAATGGGAGATCCTGGGCAGCATCGACGCCTTCAACGGCCTGCTGCTCGACCCGATGAAACTGGTGGAACTCACTCCGCAAAAAGTGGCGGGAATCCACGTGCAGGGCGGCACCATCTTGGGCACCACAAACAAGGGCGGGCCCTTCGAATGGCCGGTGCATAATCCCGACGGCACCTGGAGCATGATCGACCGTTCCGCGGATTTTATGCGCCGCATTCAGGAACAGCGGATCGAGGCCGTCATCAACATCGGCGGAGACGGCTCGCAGCGCATCTCGCAAGGCCTGTTCGAACTGGGCTGCCCCATCGTCGGAGTGCCCAAAACCATCGACAACGACCTCTCGGACACGGATTTCACCTTCGGTTTCCAAACCGCTGTGGACGCTGCCACGGATGCCCTGGACAAACTGGTCACCACGGCTGCCAGCCATCACCGCGTATTGATTTTGGAAGTGATGGGGCGCTATGCCGGCTGGATCGCCCTGCACGCCGCGATTGCAGGCGGGGCCGAGGTTTGCCTGATCCCGGAGATCGACTACGACATCCAGAGCGTGCTGCGCACGATCGACCGCCGCGTCACTTCCGGCAAGGGCTTTGCCAACATCGTCATCGCCGAGGGTGCCAAACCTGTGGCGGGAAGCATGAGTTTCAGCCAGGACGTCGAACCCGGCGCAATGCCGATCCGTTTGGGCGGAGCGGGACTCAGGCTGAGCCAGGAACTGAAGAACGCCGGCTGCGAACTGGACATCCGCGAAACCATCCTGGGGCATTTGCAGCGCGGAGGGCGCCCCAACGCCTTCGACCGCATCCTCGCCTCGCAATTCGGCGTCAAAGCCTTTGAGCTGGTGCTGGAGCAGAAATGGGGCCACATGGTCGCCTACCGGCATCCGGACATCGTCGCAGTCCCGATCCGCGACGCCATCCAACACTATAACTACGTCGATCCCGCTTCCGACCTCGTAAAAACGGCGCGGGGCCTCGGCATCTGCCTTGGCGACTGAATCACCGAACGGAATACCAGCCTCATAGATAAGGAGCAGACATGGACCTGAAGACCTTCACTTACCTCTATCACAAGACGCGCGGCTTATCCCGCGCGGAGATCATCCAGGAAGCGGAACTCACCGAGGATGAATACGCAATGCTGGAAGAAAGCATGTCCGCATCACTGGCGGAGATCAATGCCGACAGAACCCGCGCAGCCAGCATCGGACGGGAATTCGTGCGCCTCACCCGCTACATTTATGAGGAACGCAGCGACCAGGAACTGGGTTTGGCGCGTCCTGACGCCGTGAAGCCCAGGGCGGGCGAGATTTTTGCCCTGCCTGCTGTGGATAAGATTGCCAAACCCGAAATGGCACTGCATCAGGCGATCTCGCAGCGCCGCAGTTTGCGCAAGTACTCCGGCCAGCCGTTCAGCCAGGAAGAACTTTCCTTCCTGCTCTGGGCCAGCAGTTGGGCCAGCGATTTCCGCAGCGGGGAAAACATGGAATTCACGCGGCGCAACGTCCCTTCAGCGGGCAGCCGCCATCCCCTCGAATGCCATCTGCTGATCAACAACGTGGTGGGCCTCAAACCCGGGCTCTACTACTACCATCCGCTCAAGCACTGCCTGGTGCTGTTCAACGACTCCCCAAGCATCGCCAATGAAATCTGCGACGGCTGCCTGCGCCAAATGATGGTGGCCAACTCCGCCTTCACCGTCATCCTCACAGCGCTGCCCTATCGAACCGTGTGGCGCTACGCGCAGCGCGGCTACCGCTACCTCTATCTGGACGCCGGGCATGTGGGCCAAAACATCCATCTGGCTGCCGAAGCTGTGGGCGGCGGAGCCTGCATGATCGCTGCCTATCAGGACGAAGCCATGAACGATTGCCTGGGCGTGGACGGAGTGGAGGAGTTCGTGATCTACATCGCCGCGGTGGGAAAAAAGGGCTGATCAACCGATACTGAAGACTGATTCTGAACGGCCGCGTTTACGCGATGTTACGGCGTAGATCCTTTATTGCTTCAGGAAAGTCCCCATATCCAGCTGCTGGAAGGCTTCCTGAAGCTGTTCGCGGGTGTTCATCACGATCGGGCCTTTCCAGGCGATCGATTCGTTGAGGGGTTTTCCGCACAGGAAGAGCATCCGGAATCCCGCGGCGCCGGCTTTGACCTTGATGCAATCGCCCACGTCGAAGAGCACGGTCTGGCGGTTGCGCACCTTCTGTCCGTCGATCTCGGCGTCGCCCTCGTAGGCATAGATGAAGCAGGTGTAATCCAGGGGTGTGGGCAGCTCCAGTTCGGTGTTGGCGGGGATGAAGACGTCGAAATATGAGGGGTCAATGACGATGTCTTCCACAGGGCCCCTGACGCCCTGGAAAGAGCCGCAAATGACCTTCACTTCGGCTCCCGAAGCGGTTTTCACCACGGGGATCTGCGCCGCCTGGATATCCTGATAGCGGGGTTTCATCATCTTTTGTTTGGCTGGCAGGTTCGCCCAAAGTTGGAAGCCATACATACGTCCGATGGGATTGGGCTTGGGCATTTCCTGATGGACGATGCCTTTGCCGGCGGTCATCCACTGGACGTCGCCCTTGCCGATCACGCCTTTGTTGCCGATGCTGTCGCCGTGTTCGGCGCTGCCTTCCAGCATGTAGGTGATGGTTTCGATGCCGCGGTGCGGATGCCAGGGGAAGCCGGGCAGGTAGTTGCGGGTGTCGTCGTTACGAAAGTCGTCGAGCATCAAAAAGGGATCGAAGAGGCGTTCGTCGCCAAATCCGAAAGCCCGTTGCAGATGGACTCCCGCTCCTTCGATGGTCGGTTTGGCGTTCTTTATCAACCTGAGCTTGCGCATGTAAAACTCCTCATGATGTCCGCGGCAGGAAGATTAAGTGCCTGCCGGACACGCTATTGCTTTTGAGGGGCAGCAAACTGGAGGACGGGCTGCGCGTCAAGGTTTAATCTGGAGACGCTCCCGCGATCATTGCGGGGTCATTGCGCGCTCATTACGGGAAAAGCGCGCAATGACCGCGCAGTGACCGCGCAATGATTACGGGTGAAGCGCAGGGGCGTTGGGCAGATTGGAGGGCTTCGTTTGGGTGGCCTGAGCCAGGCGCTGCAACATATCTGTTATAGTGTAACAAAAGTAATACAGTGATGTGATGCATTGTAAGATATTGCCCAATAGTTTATTGCAGAGGTTCTCACGGTTTATCTGCAACATTAATGCTACAGGCTCTGGATCCGGCTTCGCCGAGCGTTTTTCGTAAGATGTTGCCTCACAGCAATATAAAAAATTTTCCCAGTTTGGCACAGCGTTTGCATTCCCTTATGCCGTCTCCAGACAAGATGAAACGAAACCTTAGAAAGGAGGTTACCAATGAAATTGAACTTGAACTGGAATGCCCGCCTCGCACTGACAGTGCTCCTGATGTTGGGATTTGTCTTCGGACTTTCCGCCAACTCGATCAGCGGCACGATCGTAAACGAAACAGACCAGGCTGTGGGCAACGCGTATGTCCAACTGATGCGCCTTGCGCCCAACGGACCAAATGGCGAGATGCTCTACCGGACCACTCAGACTGATCCTGCCGGCCTCTATTCTTTCAACGATATCCAGGAGGGGAACTATCACGTTTCCGCGATCGCCCCCCAATATATCAGAAGTTATTATGTGTCTCCCGAAGGTGAAATCCTGGTGGTCGAAGTGGACGCCGACGACCAGGAAGTCATCGGCATCGACATCCAGCTTATTCCCCAAAACGGCCCGCCCCCCCCACATGACCAGACCGGCGTGACTGGCAGGGTCCTGAACTCCTCCAACCAGCCGATTCCGCACGTGCGCGTAGGCATAGTCAATACGGTTGATCTGAACACTCCGCTTCCGAACTTGACTTCGCTCACCAACATGAACGGATTTTACCTGCTGCACGACGTCCTTCCCGGCCAATACCAAAGCTGCGTACTGAACCAGAACCTGCAACCTGTAGCCTACTCCGCGGTATTCACCATCGTGGAAGATGTGATGTTGGAAGACATCGACATCGTCTTCGATCCTCCGCCTCCTCCTGAACTTGGCTCGATCTCTGGAAATGTAATTGGTTACGACCATCACGACAACATGATGGACGATGTCCGGCTGGTCACTCCCGATGCTCCCCAAACCGTGTTGCCCGGCCTGATCGGTCATGTGGGCTGGAGCGGGTTTTACATGATCCACAACATCCCCGTGGGCAGCTATATGGCTTGCCTGGTGGACGAAGACGACGTGCCGGTGGCGTATTCCGCGCTGGTGACCGTCATCGCCGACGAAATGATCGAAAATGTGGATATCGTCACCGACAGCACCTACGTGGGCTACAGCCTTTCCGGCTCCCTGCAGGATGCTCAGGGGCAGCCCATCACCCAGGGCGTGGTCGAACTGCGCTCCGCGCAAAACGATCTGCCTCCCAATAATCCGAACCACCACCACATGCATCTGACCGTGCATCCGGACTCCCTGGGCAACTACGAGTTTGCCAATGTCCAGGCCGGAGAATACATCGTCAGCCTGTGGACGCCCATGTCGCCGGTGGTTTTCTACCCCTCCACAATCGACATCGAACTGGCGGTGCCAGTCGCGGTTGTAGACCAGAACGTCAGCGGGATCAACATTACCGTTCCGGCTGTCCAGAACTGGACCATCAGCGGCTATGTCCTGGATGCCGATACCGCGGCTCCTCTGGCAGGAATCAAGGTCAAGACGGACCGGATGGGATTCCATCACTTCCCCATGCACGACCACATGTTCCACGATGAGTTCCATGCCTTGACCGACGCCAACGGCTTCTATTCCTTCACGGCTCCAGAGGGCAATTATACCCTGGCCGCCGTGGATACCACCCATTTCTACCGCATCCAGTTCTTCGACCACGCCAACATGCCCTTCCAGGCCACCGTCCTCGAATTGAACCAGGATAACAACAACATCAACTTCGACCTGATCCCGCGCCAGGACAGCCTGCACTGCAGCATCAGCGGCTCCATCACCGAGAACGGCGAGCCCGTGACTTATCCCGTGATGGTCGTGGCGGTTTCCAGCGATGAGGATTGGGAAGATTCCATCGTCTCCGAAAACGGCAGTTACTCGATCAACCATATGCGCCCCGGCGACTACTACATCATGGCCTATTCCCTGTACAGCCCGCCCGTTTACTACAACAACGTGCTGACTCCGGAAGACGCCAGCCTGATCGCGGTCAACGGTCCTGTCACCGGCATCGACTTCGCCCTGGTGAGCACCGACGCGGATGGCCCCAGCAACCTCAACGGCGTGATTACGGACAACTCAAGCAACGTCCTGAGCAACGTGATCGTGATGCTGGCCAACGCCCAGAACGAGATCGTCGGCTTTGCCCGTACCGATGCCAGCGGCGCCTACTCCATCGCCAACGTTCCCACGGATTCATACACCGTCGTGGTTTCCCGCATAGGCTATACCTCGGTTACCCAGGATATCTATTTGGAAGGTAGCAGCAACCTGAATGTTACGATCAACCAGACGACCGCCAACGACGACCAGGTGGTCCCGGTGGTCGTGGCCAGTCTGAGCAACTACCCCAACCCCTTCAACCCCCACACCACGATCTCCCTTTCGCTGACCAAGGATTCCCCGGTCACGGTGAAAGTGTACAACGTCAAGGGCCAGTGCATCAGGACCCTCTTGCAGGGAGATGTCAAAGCCGGCAACCAGGAATTGGTCTGGAACGGCACCGACCAGCAAGGCAGAGCCGTCACCAGCGGCATCTACATCGTCCGGATGGAAGGCAACGGCTTTAGCCAGAGCCTCAAGATGACCCTCATGAAGTGATCCATCCCTAACCCAAATAACGGCTCCTTCCGCGGACTCCCAAGTTTGCGGAAGGAGTTTTTTTATGTTGGCGGAACGGGCATCGCGAGTAGTTTATAACATAAATGTTACAGTGGACGGCGCCATGAAATTCACCCCAGAAGCCATCCGGAAAGCCCGGGTCCTGGAAGTTCTGAAAGAAAGCCCGCAGGCCGTGACCTCGCTGATCGAGGTTGCCGGCGGCAAAAAGTATGTCATCAAGGAGTTCCGGCCGGAGCATGCTAACGCTGCCCGCACCGAATACCTGTTTTTGCAGACAGCCAAGGGCGGCAATATCGTCAATGCCCTGGACCTGGTCCGCGCGGAAAGCCCCATCCTGGTGCTGGAACACATTCCGGGCGAAACACTTGCCGCCGGTTCCTTCCGCAATTGGAAGGAGTTCGAGATCTGCTTCGCGCATCTGGCCCACAGCCTTTCCCTGATCCATTCCAGCGGCATCTGCCTGAACGACGTCAAGCCGGCCAACCTGGTCGTCCATCAAGGCGCGGCCTACCTGATCGACTTTTGCTTGGCCACCGTCAACCTCTATTTCGACCGCAATTTCCGGGGCACCCATGCCTATGCCGCGCCGGAAAAAATAGCCCGCAAGACCAACCATCTGGCCGGCGACGTCTTCTCCCTGGGCATGACGATGTTTTTCTGCAAGCACGGCCAGACGGTCATGGACCTCACAGGCCAGGATGAGTATTACAAACTCATCGCCCGGGAGGAATTGTGGCAGCGGCAGCTGGAAGTTCTGGAAAAGGACCCCCTGATCCGTTCCCTGCTCAGCCACTCGCCCTCCCAAAGACCGAAGGCCTTTGAGGTGGCGGACGCCCTGGCCAAAAAGCACAAACTCAAACTGCAGGAGTGGGGCAAGGGCTACGTGGAAAACCATGTCTTTAAGGCCCAAACTGCCGCAGCGGAAAGGATCTGGAAGCGCAAGAACCTCGCCTGCGAATATCAGGACGAACCCCCGGTGATCGAAAACCTGCTGTCGCTATGGTCGGAAACTGCCGGGGAACAACTGCTGATCCTGGACGAAAACCTCTTTGTCTCGCAGCCCGAAGAGTTTTTCCGCGCCTTTCCCTTCGGCTACCGGGAAAAGAACATCTATCAGCCCCACTTCGTGGAATGGCTGCAGGAGCATCCGCTGCGGATACTGCTGCGCAGGTACCGGCAACTGAACCAGACCAGCTTCTTTGACGAGATCCAGAAGAGGACGGGCGCCATGCAGCTTTGGCTGGGGCCGGAAAGCGACCTCAAACCAGTGGGTACGCAGGAACTGCAGGAAGTTCTGGCCGGCATTCCCGCTGGACCTGAGGACAAGGACCGGATAAAGCGCCAGGTGAAGGCCGCCAAGCCGTTCCACGCCAGGCTGTTGCTGCTTTCGCTGGTCCAGCCCGGCAAACCGGCTCCCATCCTGAACGACCTGGTGGATTTCCTGGCTTGGGTGAAGATCCCGCTGCCTCTGGTCCTGGTGGAAAAGGTCTGGGAAAACTGGTTTGCTTTGGCGCAGGACGGCGTGCTGAACCGGAAGATCTTCTTCGACAACACCGCCATCCGTTACGAAGCAGCGGGCTCCAAACCGGAAACTCCGGAACCCGCCCTAACGGATCGCGTGCTGGAATATTCAGCGGCGGCAGGCTTGCACAACATCGCCGGGGAAATCCACTTCCTGAGCGGAAAGCGCGGTGAGGCCCTGGAAAGTTGGTCCCGCTATGTGGACGACCTGATCCGGAAGGAATACTTCCACTCGGCGTATGAGTTCGTGGGGCATCTGCGGAAGAGGATCCCGGACCTCTCGTTCGACCTGCGCAAGAAAGAGGCGTTTCTGGCCCGCATCTGCGGTCACTTCGAACTTTCCAACCAACTCTACGAAGCGCTCATCCAGGCCAGCGAAGGCCCGCTCAGGGCGATCCTGGTGGTGGACCGCGCCGTGGTTTTACAGGCGCTGAAACGCTACGACGAGGCTATCCTTTCCTACAAGGACGCCATCGAACTTTTCCGCGTGCACAAGGACTTCAAGAGCCTGCTGCGCGCCATGAACAACCTGGGCGTCGTGTATTTCGGCCTGCAGAAATTCAGTGACGCCGAGCAACTCTTCAACGACGTCCTGGAAGAAGCCCGGCAGCATGGCAACGTGCAGTTTGAAGCCCTCTCCTACCTGAACCTCAGCGACGTCCAGCTGAAACGCTGCGAATGGGCGCGCGTCCTTTACTACACGGACAAGGCCATCACCCTCACCTACATCAACCAGAAATGGAACCTGCATGCCAACAGCATCGTCATCAAGGCCCGGGCCTTGTTCGCCCTGGGGGAATTCAGCGGGGCCATCAAACTGCTCTGCGCGCTGAAGGACGATCCCAAGACCCGGGAAAACCGCCTGCAGTATCAGGAGATCATGGCCTGGCTGATTCACTTCTACGAGGTCTGCGAGCCTGAATTGGCGGACGCAACGGTCGCCGAATGCGATCTGAACATCGCCGCGATGCACGACATCCTGCGCCGCGAACTCTTCTTTTTCCATTTCAGCCGCCAGCGTTTCCTGCAAGCCGGGCTGTATCTGCGCGAACTGGACGAAGTGACCGTCCTGCAGGCCTTCCTGGATTCCGACGCCAACCTGATCGGACAGAAACTGAAGGAATTCAAAGCTTCCGCCGAGCTCGATTCCTACCTCTACTATCTGTCCCATTTCGTGCGGCTCTTTCCGAAAGCGGCCACCAGCAATTTAGCGGACGAGATCTCCGAGGCCGAAAACCTCTACACCTACAAACCGATCGGCAAGTTGCTGGAAGATGTCAAGTTGCCAGGCAATCCCTCCCGGTTTTGGACCGCGATCTTGGAAGCGAACTCGCAGGTGACCGAAGAGCAGGAACTCGCCGCCCTGACCCTTTCCCACTGGCACAGCCTGGTCCAGGCCGATAAATACCTCTATCTCAGTTACGCGCAGGGCAACCCGGAACCTCTGGCAGCCATCGACGCCACAGGGAAAACCTGCCCCCAGGACAACATCGTCCTCAGCCAGCAACTCCTGCAGCTGGCAACGCGGACCGACGGCTTCTTCTACCTCCATCCCGTTTCCCGTTATGTGAATGCGGACGCCAATTCCAGCGTGCTTGGGCTGGGCGTCAATTCCGCCTGCGGCTACACGGTTCGCTCCGGCAGCCAGCTCATCGGGGTCTTTTACTGCGATTCCACCGGGGAAATGGAGGTCGATGAAGACAGCCAGGCAGCCTGCCGGATCTTATTCCTGATCGCCAATTCCGCCCTCGCCCAATTTCATCAGCAGCAGCCCGATGCAGGCTTTGAGGAGCCGGAGGACGCTCTGGAGGACGACATCGCGTCCCAGTCCATCATCGGTAAAAGCAAGGCGATCCGGGACATCCATGCCAAGATCGCTCTGGTCGCGGGCTACAACGTCAACGTCCTGATCGCCGGACCGACTGGCAGCGGCAAGGAATTGGTGGCGCGGGAGATCCACCGCCAATATATCTCCAAAAACCGGGCCTCGGCCAGAACGCCTTTCGTGGCGGTGAACTGCGCGGCCATTCCGGAACAGTTGCTGGAATCCGAACTCTTCGGCTACATGAAGGGCGCTTTCACCGGAGCCGCCATGGATAAGAAAGGCAAGCTGCAGCAGGCGGACAAGGGCACCATCTTCCTGGACGAGATCGGCGAACTGCCCCTGCTGCTGCAATCCAAACTGCTGCGCGCGATCCAGGAAAAGATGGTTACTCCATTGGGCGGCGATCAGGATATCCCCGTGGACGTCCGCATCATCGCTGCCTCCAACCAGAACCTGGAAGAGATGGTGGCGCAGAAGCAGTTCCGCGCCGACCTCTTTTACCGCCTCAAGGTCATGACGATCGAGGTGCCGCCGCTTTCCGAACGCAGGGACGACATTCCGCTGCTGGCCATGGCGCTGCTGAAGAAACTCAATGCCAAGCTGCGCAAGAATGTCACCGGCATCCATCCCTCTCTCATGGGCTATCTGCAAAACCGGGAATGGAAGGGTAATGTGCGCGAGCTCGAAAACGCGATCGAACGCGCCATCCTGCTCTGCGACCGGGAATTTCTCTCGCTGGAAGATTTCGAAACGGACGCGGATCCCTCCGCCAATTCCATCTTCCGCAAGTTGCCCCTGAAATGGCCGCAGTTCAAGGAATACAAAAAGCGGATCG
This sequence comes from Candidatus Cloacimonadota bacterium, assembly GCA_027318475.1. Classification (GTDB taxonomy): domain Bacteria; phylum Cloacimonadota; class Cloacimonadia; order Cloacimonadales; family Cloacimonadaceae; genus Syntrophosphaera. The sequence goes on from DAHVPC010000011.1 coordinate 19,794, forward strand.
AGACCGAGTTGGAAAGCCGTTATATCCGCGCGCTGATGGACGAATCCGGCCAGAACATCACCCAGGCCAGCAAATTGGGCGAACTGGACCGGATGCAGATCTACCGGCTGCTGGGCAAGAAAAAGGGGGAGTGACCCAGCCGGGCATAAATCACAGGTTGCCAGGATCAGGCAGCGTTTTCAAACATTGTCGCTGTGCAGGACGACCCATTTTCCTTGACATCTGCCTTGGCATTCAGTATTGGGATATACCCTCGCATCAAGGAGTATGTCATGAAAGCATGGATTCTCATTCTTGCCGTTTTGTTGACCGCGGTACACGCTCTGGCTCAGGACATTACCGGCGACTGGTTCGGGGTTCTGGACGTTCAGGGGGAGAAACTCAGAGTCGTGGCGCACATCAAAGCCAGCGGCGACAGCCTGGCCGGCAGTTTCGACAGCCCGGATCAGGACGCTTTTGACCTGCCTTTCCGCAGTGTCAGTTTCGATGGCAGATTCTTGCGCCTGGCCGCGGATTTTCCGCCCTTGCAATATACTGGCGAGTTGACAGAGGGCGTGTTCAAAGGCATATACAATCAATCGGGATACGATTTTCCTCTGGAGCTCTCTCGCGTAGAACCCCCAAAAGCCCTTTACATCAGGCCGCAGGAGCCCCAAGAGCCATTTCCCTATCTAGTCGAAGATGTGGAATTCGTCAATCCAACCGCCGGGATCAAACTGGCCGGGACCCTGACCCTGCCGCGCACGAAATCTCCAGTTCCGGCGGTAGTCCTGATTTCGGGCAGCGGCGCCCAAAACAGGGATGAAGAGATTATGGGGCACAAACCTTTCTGGGTGATCGCCGACCATCTTACACGCGCTGGGATCGCCGTGCTGCGTTACGATGACCGGGGTTACGCCGCTTCCGAAGGTGAATTCCGGGGCGCGACCTCGGAAGACTTCGCCACCGATGCGCGCGCCGCCATGCAGTATCTGCAAGGCAGGCCGGAGATCGGCGGAATCGGCCTCATGGGCCACAGCGAAGGCGGGATGATCGCTCCAATGCTTGCCGCCCAATACCCGGACGTGAAATTCATCGTCTTGCTGGCCGGACCTGGCATCCGCGGCGACAAGCTGCTGCTGAGCCAGGAAGAAGCGATCTGGCGGGCGGAAAACACTGAGGAGCAAGAAATCCAGCGGCAGCTCTACCTGAGCCGCAACATCTATGAAATCATCCTTTCCGGTGGGGAACCGGACAGCCTGCAACTCCGGCTGAGGGATTTCATCGCGCGGAGCATCGCGGATGGACACGCCACCATCCCCGAAGGCTACACCGAGGAGGATGTCATCACCCAATACACGGCGGGTATAACCAGTCCCTGGATGCTCTGGTTTCTCCGCCACGATCCCGCGCCCATTTTGGAGCGCGTGCATTGCCCGGTGCTGGCAGTCAATGGCTCGCTGGATCTGCAGGTGCCGGCTCAAGAAAATCTGGCTGCCATCGGCGCCGCGCTGGACAAGGCTGGCAACAAGGATGTAACTCTGATGGAATTCCCGGGGCTGAATCATCTGTTCCAGACCTGCGAAACCGGGCATCCGGACGAATACGTGAAAATCGAACAGACTTTCGCGCCGGAGGTCCTGGGCTGCATCACCGACTGGATCAAGGAACGGGTGCCGGCAGCAGATAAATAGGGCTCTCTTTCAAACTGAGTGGGTAACTTAACATATTGGATACCTCGGCTACCAATGGGAATGAGCGCTGGAGGCGCGGTAGATGATAGCCTGGGGTGGAGCGGAGCGGAACCCCAGGTAAGTATGTAGCATAGATCTGAGCCCTGGAAGGGCGAAACAATGTTCATCAAGGTTTTAACATTTTCTGTGTGATTAGGATTTCCCGAGTTCTATGTGCCGCCCCTCCAGGGCTTGGATCAATCGCCGTACCTCTTCCTGGGGTTCCGCTACGCTCCACCCCAGGCTATCATCTACCGCACCTCCGGTGCTTGCCCACTCTGTTTGAAAGAGAGCCACACATGGTTCGTCTGGATACCGTTCCGCTTTTAAGTCAACTGGAGTTGAAAGACGCGGGAGCATCGGCTTCAGGTGATGTTCAGATTGGGCCAACGCCTGGAAACCAAGCCCGTTATCCAGGTTCCTACATCGCTGGCATCCAGGATAAAGGTGGTCGGATTCGTTCTTCCCGAATCAGAATTCGCCCCGAAGTGGCTTCCCTGATCCAGAAAATCCCGGTTTAGCTCCCGTAACCATTACGCGGTCATTGCGCGGTCATTACGGGCAAAGCGCGCGATAACCGCGTAATGATGGCGCAATGATCGCCGGAGGGAATCAGGGATTGGGGGTGGTTTTGGTCTTTTTGGCCTGCCTGAAATGCTCCAGCAGGAACAGTAATCCCGCCAGGATCGGCGCTCCGGAGATGGTGAGGAAGGTGTCCCACCGGTTGTAGGTTTCAAAGGCGATGGCAAAGGCTGCCCCCATGGCCACGAAGATCAGGGCGGCGATCAAAGGGCGGCGCCAGGTGAGCCAGATGATGATGGCCAGGACAAGGGTGGGGATGTTGTGGATGAAGAAACCGAGCAACTTGCTCCCGAGGCTTCCGTTCCCCTCGAAGGAATCGGCGGACATCAGCAGCATGAACAGCGCCAGCAGAATGACCAGCACGCGCGGAATCCAGATCAACCAGGGATATTTCATCGTGAACTCCTTTCTTCGGTTTACCAATAAACTAATTGCATTTGATGGGATTACCAGCACGATCAGGTAGTGTCGCTGGACACAGCGGTATATTGAGCAGCGGGTAAAACATCTTATTGTCGCTTTGGCAAGCGACACTACGTACTTCTTGTTGACCCTGAATGGCGCAATCTCATCTCGCCGAAGGCGATTTCACTTGACATAATAATACTATTCGCCAAGTCTGGCAGATGTGTCCAATTCTCTATGATGGGAGGAAGGATGAATAAGATCCAGCGATGTTTGGTTTTGGCCGCCGGCGCTGTTCTGGCTGTGTCTCTGGCGGCTCAGTCCGGGCTGGAATGGGCGGTTTCTTTCGGGGACCAGGAGAGCGATGACGAATCGGGCTACTTCAGCCTTAACGGAGACAACTCCGGAAACCTCTACGTGAGCGGCACCTACATCTATTCCATCGCCTTTGGCAGCCACGTCCTTGCCACTCCGCAAACCGGACAGGACATCTATCTGGCGAAAAAAGCGGTGTCCGGAGAGTGGCTCTGGGCTGTTTCCGCAGTTGGCAGCGCTGCCAGCGAAGGCCGCAACTACGTGGATCTGGCTGGGAACTGCTTTCTCTACGGCGAATACCTGAATACGCTCACTTTCGGCGACCAGACGCTGTCCAACAGCTACTCCACCAGCCGCAAACAGGCCTTCATAGCGCAGGTGGACTCCGACGGCAATTGGCTCTGGGCGCAGAACATAGCCCTCAATTACCTGAATGGCTTGTGCCGGGATTCAGCGGGGAGTTTCTTTCTTTGCGGCTATATCATCGATCCGGTGAATTCCATCTTCGAAAGCAAGGCCCTGAAGCTGGATTCCGCGCTGCAACCCGTTTGGACCACACTGCTGAGTACCGAACCCCTCTACACCAAGGAGATCCATCTGGACCAAAACGGCTGGATCGAATGCGTCGCCAAGGAACACTATCTGAAACTTACTCCCGGCGGCACGATCGTGCTCAACCTCACTTTGCCGGGCATTTACATGGATTTCGCCTTCGCTGCTGAAGGCAGTAAATATTACCGGGGCTACGCCGACGAACCTCTGGTTATGGGCAGCCAGAGCGTTCCCGTGGGCGGATTCCTGGCCAAAATGGTCAACTCGGAATATTGGGCTTGGGTGCTGATGGACAGTTCGCCGGATTACGGATATGGAGGCGGAGTGGCTGTGAACGCTGCAGGTGAAGTCTATATCACAGGTTCGTTCACCGGATCGCGGACTTTCGGAGATCTGACTCTCACCAATTCAGGCGGAGCGGACATCTTTATCGCCAAGGCCAGTTCCGGCGGCGTCTGGCAATGGGGCAAGCAAGGCGGTGGCCAAACTGCAGGGGATGCGGTCCGCTACAACGGGATCGAGATCGGCCCCACCGGCAATATCTATCCCTGGGGTAATTTTCGGGGCACGCTTACCTTGGGTAACGACACAGTGGATTCTGTTTCACCACTGTTCTCTGATCAGTTTCTGGCGCAGTTCCTGGAGCCCACGCTGAACCTGCTCACGCCAGAGCCTGGCGATATCTGGTATCTGGATAACCCCCAAATTGTGACTTGGGACCATACATGCGACTGGCAACCCAGAGAAGTCGATTTTTGCCTGGTTCCTCAAACTGCTCCCCACGGACTAATCTATATTGACTCAGACGATGTGGACGCAGAAACCTTAACCGTTGATGTCCTGGTTGACGATATACCGCCGGGCAACTATGATTTTAAGGGAACGCTTTCCGGCACCACAGTGGAATCCTCTGTTCCCATCACTATTGCCAATGCCGTTCCCATTCCACCCCAGAATGTCCGGTGCGAGGTCTCGGGCAATAACATCATCGTCACTTGGGATCCGGTGACCCAGGATGCCAATGGCAACCCCATCACACCCAGCGGCTATCAAGTGTATGTGAGCGCGAATCCCAACGCAGGTTTTTTCGCCTATGGAACGCCCGCGACGGGCACCACTTTTACTGATTACAATGTAGCAGTCGCTTATGGCAGGAGGTTTTACCGGATCGTGGCGCTGGTCAATCAGCGGGGAAATCCCTAGACAGACACAGCTAAAAAAACCGGCGAAGGGTCGCTCCGCCGGTTTCCATATCGCTAGCGAGGGCTTGGTTTAGACCTCGGTGAGTTTCTTGTATTGCAGATATCTTTCCTTGAAGAAGGTTTCCGCGGCGGCCTGGAATTTTTCCGAGCGCTCGGGGAAGATCCTCTTCAATCCGGCATAGCGGGTCTCGCCGTTGAGGAATTCCTGCACGCTGAGCGTGGGTTCCTTGCTATCCAGGGTGAGGGGATGCTTGCCCTGCTGATGGTTGAGCGGATTGTAGCGGTAGAGCAGCCAGTAACCGGCATCCACAGCGGCTTTCTGGCGTTTTTGGGATTGCGACATGTCGATGCCGTGGTTGATGCAGGGAGCGTAGGAGATGATGATGGAGGGTCCGGGATAAGCCTCGGCTTCCAGGATGGCGTTCATGGCCTGCACCTTGTTGGCGCCCATGGCTATGGAAGCGACGTACACATATCCGTAGCTCATCATCATCATGCCCAGGTCCTTCTTGTTGGTGTTCTTGCCGGCCTCGGCGAAACGGGCAATCGAACCGAGCGGCGTGGCTTTGGAGGCCTGTCCGCCGGTGTTTGAATAGACCTCGGTATCCAGCACGAAGATGTTCACGTTCTGGTTGGAGGCCATCACATGGTCCAAGCCGCCATAGCCGATATCGTAGGCCCAGCCGTCGCCGCCGATCGCCCACACGGATTTGTCAATCAGGTAATCCTGCAGTTCCACAACGCGTTTTAGCAGGGGTTGGCAGCCTTCGCAGGCCTTTTCCACAGCAGCGGGAAGCAGTGCTTTGACCTTCGCGGCGTTGTCCTTGGCGGCGGCATCCACGCCCGTCCAGTGTTCCAGGGCGTAGCCCAGGGCTTCCTTCAGGGCGGGATCGATCGCCTTGTCTTGCAGGGCCTGCAGGGTGAACTGGAGCAGTTTGCGGTGGGAATTGACCGCCAGGCGCATGCCGAAACCGTATTCCGCGTTATCCTCGAAGAGGCTGTTGGCCCAGGCGGGTCCTTTGCCGTCCTTGTTTTTGGCATAGGGCATGGTGGGGAAGGTGCCGCCCCAAATCGAGGAGCAGCCTGTGGCATTGGCGATGATCATGCGGTCGCCGAAGAGCTGGGTGAGCAGCTTGATATAGGGCGTTTCGCCGCAACCCGCACAGGCTCCGGAGAATTCCAGCAGGGGCTGTTTGAACTGCGAGCCCTTGACGTTGTTTTCCTTGAAAGAGGCCAGCACATCGGAAGGCAGGGCGTCGAAGAATTCGTAGTTGTCCTGTTCGCCTTTGGCGCGTTCGTCTTCGATGGGGCTCATGACGAGGGCTGCCTTGGGGCATTCGTTTACGCAAACGCGGCAACTCTGGCAGTCGTCGATATACACCTGCACCTTGTATTGATAGCCTTCGGCGCCAGTCGCCTTAAGGGTTTTGAAGGTGGCGGGGGCGGATTTGAGGTCGTCTTCCTGCATCAGTTTGGCACGGATGGCTGCGTGGGGGCACACGAAGGAACACTGGTTGCACTGGATGCAGTTTTCGGGGATCCAATGCGGCGCGAAGGGAGCCACGCGGCGTTTTTCCAGTTTGGCGGTTCCGCTGGGAACGTAGCCGTCCAGAGGCATGTCCGAAACTTTTATCTTGTCGCCCTGTTCGCGCATGATGGGCTCGATGACGTTGGTGGTAAAGGCGTCCGAGCCATCCGGCACCAGTTTCTTCTGCGGCGTGCATTGATCGGGGATCGCGGCGGGAATATCCACTTCCTTGAGCGCTTCGTTCACCTTGTCCACGGCGTCCAGGTTCATTTTGACCACTTCTTCGCCTTTGCGTCCATAGGTCTTCTTGATCGATTCCTTGATCAGGTCGATCGCCTCAGCGCGTTCCAAAATGCCGGAAATAAGGAAGAACGCGGTTTGCATCACGGTGTTGACGCGTCCCCCCAGCCCCACTTCCTCGGCGATTTTGAGGCCGTCGATGTTGTAGAACTTGATCTTGCGGTCGATGATGGTCTGCTGCATTTCGCAGGTGAGGTGGTTGAAGGCGTCTTCGCGGCTCCAGAAGGAATTGAGCAGGAACACTCCGCCCGGCTTGATGCCGCCCAGCAGGTCGAACCGGCCGATGAAAGCCTGGTTGTGGCAGGCCACGAAGTCTTCCTGGGTGACGAAGTACTGGCTGCGGATCGGGCTTTTGCCGAAGCGCAGGTGGCTTCTGGTGATGCCGCCGCTCTTCTTGCTGTCGTATTGGAAGTAGCCCTGCACATACATGTCCGTGTGGTCGCCGATGATCTTGATGCTGTTCTTGTTGGCGCCCACAGTGCCGTCGGAGCCCAGGCCCCAGAACTTGCAGTTGATGGTTCCTGACGGGCTGGGATCGAGGTATTCGTCCAGAGGCAGACTGAGGTGGGTGACGTCGTCTTCAATGCCCACGGTGAAGCCATGGAAGCCGCCAGCCATCAGGTGCTTATAGACGGCCAGGACCATGGAGGGAGTGAAATCTTTGCTGGAAAGGCCGTATCTGCCGCCAATGATGTGGATGTCCGGGCGGGTCTTGAGGGCGGAAACCACGTCCAGATACAGCGGTTCGCCGATCGAGCCCGGTTCCTTGGTGCGGTCCAGCACGGCGATGTTCTTTACGGAGGCGGGCAAAGCGGCCAGGAAGTGTTCCACGCTGAAGGGACGGTAAACGCGGACCTTGACCAGGCCTAGTTTCATGCCGCGCTGTTCGTTCAGGTACAGGATGGTTTCCTCGATCGTTTCGCAGCCGCTGCACATGGCTACGATCACGTGTCCGGCTTCAGGATGGCCAACGTAGTCGAAAAGATCGTAGTTGCGGCCGATCTTGGCGCCGACTTGCCGCATCGTATCCTGGATGGCTTGGGGCGCGTCCAGATAGATCTGGTTGGTAGTTTCGCGGCCCTGGAAATAGACGTCCGGATTCTGCTGGCCGACCTTCATGCGGGGATGGTCGGGATTGAGCGCGCGCTTGCGGAACGCTTCGACCAGTTCGCCGTCGTTCAATTCCGCCATGGCCTCATAGTCGATGACCTCGACCTTTTGCAGTTCGTGCGAGGTGCGGAAGCCGTCGAAGAAGCAGAGGAAGGGGATGGAGGTCTTCATGGTCGCCAATTGGCAGACCAAAGCCAGGTCCATCACTTCCTGCACGCTGTTGCAGGCAACGAGGGCGAAGCCGGTGTTGCGGGCGCTCATCACGTCCGAATGGTCGCCGAAGATGGAGAGGGATTGCGCGGCCAGTGAGCGCGCGGTGACATAGAATACGGTGGGCAGCATCTCGCCGGCGATCTTGTGCATGTTGGGCAGCATCAGCATCAGGCCTTGCGAGGCGGTGAAAGTGGTGGTGAGGGCTCCGGCGGATAGCGAACCGTGCACGGCTCCCGCAGCTCCGGCTTCGGACTGCATCTCGATTACGTCGACCGTGGTGCCGATGATGTTTTTCCGGCCTTCCGAGGCCCAGGCGTCCGAAAGTTCGCCCATGGTGGAGGATGGGGTGATGGGGTAGATGGCCGCCACTTCGGCGAAGGCATAGGCGACGTGCGCCGCCGCGGTATTGCCGTCCATGGTGGCTTTGGTGTTCTTAGCCATGGATAACTCCTTTTATGTCTTTTAAATATAGTTTGTTACGCGATTTCAGACATCTCTTTTCAGAGTGCTGTTTATGTCAATGAAATTCGTGGAGAGCGGGCAGAGCAGAAGGATGGCAGGGTCAGAGCGATCCACGTTCCCAAGGCTGGAAGCCCAATGCCTGACGCAGCACTGCCGCGCCTCCCGCGGATTTCGCGGGTGGTCAGGGAGAGGTTCGGGATAGGCGCGCCGGACAGCCCGCGCCACCAAAGGCGCAAGGGCAGGCTGCTTCAATCCCGGGACGTTTCCGGCAGCATCACTAGGGTCAGTTGGTTGCGCCCGTAATTCAGGTATTTCCGGGCGGCTTTGGCGACGCTTTTCCGGTTGATGGCGGAGAATCCGGTCTCGGCGATACCCTGGGTGAGCGGCAGCCCCTGCTTCAGGTTGGACGCCATCTGCGAACCCCAGTAACGGTTGGAGCGGATCATTTCCGAATGCACCTGCTGTAGTGTGGCGCGTGCCGAAGCCAGATAGCGTTCGTCGATGAGGCCCCGGCGCAGACTGTCCAGAGTGGCTTCGGTGGCGGCGTTGAGTTCATCTACACGGGCTGGCGAGCAAGCCATGAAGGTGAAGACCTGGATGTGGGGCCGGGGGTAATTCGAGGTATTGGGCACGGCCTGGACCACATAGACCCCGCTGAGGTTTTCGCGGATGTTTTCCCGCAGTTTTTCGTTGACGACGTGCATCAGGGCGTCCAGCAGGACGCTATTCCTGGCGTTGAAAGAGTATTTGGCGTTGGTGATCAGGGAGGCGAAGCTGCGTTCGCTCTGGCCTTGCCTGAGTTGGATCTTGCTTTTACCCTGCACCGGATTCAAACCTACGTCCCGGGCCTTTTCCTTGCGTCCTTGCGTGGGCAGGTTGGCCAGATAGGTGTTGCACAATTCCCGGAGTCTGGCTGCGTCGAAATTGCCCACGATCACGAAACTGAAGTCCGAGAAATCGCCCCAGCGATCCCTATAGATCCTCTCCAGATCGGCCAGTTTTACGGCATCCAGATCGGCTTCGGCGAGTGATATGGTATAAGGGTTGCCGCCGTAGATCGCGGAACCGAGTTTGTCCCCGAACACGTTCATGGGCTCGAGGTTGTAGTTGTCGTAATAGGCCTTGGTACGCTGGATGAAGGAGGCGAATTCCGCGTCGTCAAACCGGGCGTTGGTGCCGTATTGGTGGATCATTTGGAACATCACTTCCAGATCCTGGGGCGAGCAGGAGCCATTGAAGCCTTCGGAGGTCAGGGACAGATCGAGACCAGCCCGCGCCACTTTGCCCACTTTGGCTTTATCCAGGGAAATGGCGTCGAAATTGCCGAATCCCGATTCCGCCACGTAGTCCGGCAACAATTTAGCCGCCGGAATGTCCGCCGCCGGATATTGCGAGTATCCGCCGGGACTTGTGGCAAAGAGCAGGACCTCGTCGTCCTTGAAATCGGTCTGTTTGGCATACACGGTCGCGCCATTGGCCAGCACCCAGGTCTGCACTCCGTTTGCGGCGTCGAAACTTTCCTTCTTCAGGTTGCGGGAAGCGGGAATGGCCGGCATCAGGGGCTCGTTCACCACTTTGTCCTCATAGGGTCCGATCTGTTGCGCGGTGGCGTTGGAAACTATTTCCAGCAGGCGTTCCTGAGTCGGGTAAGCTAGGCCTTCTTTGGCTGGGGCGCCGATGGAGACGCACATGTTCTTTTCTGGGATGAGCTGCGCCACCAGCGAGTTTACCTCATCCAGGGTGATGGTTTCCAGAAAGGCTTCCACCAGTTCGAGGGCCTGGTCCGGAGACATGAACACATTGTTGTTGTTGACCGTGAAAATCAAGCGCCAGGCCAGCATATCCGAATCCCGGGTGTTTTTGCCTGCCACGTCGCGCTCCACGCGCCTTTTATAATTCAGTTTGGCGCGCTCGAATTCCGTGGGCAAAAAGCCATAACGCTGCACCCGTTCAGTTTCAGTGAGCAGTGTGGAAAGTGCCGTTTCGGCTTTGCCAGCCGTGAAATTGGCGGAAACGTAGGCGGCGGACATGGTCCGCAGGATGGAATACTCGTAGCCATAGGCATAGGAGTAGGGCGGATCGGCCTGCTTGCTGAGTTCATCCAGCCGGGTGTTCAACATCTCATAAAACAAGGTACGGCGCAAACTGGCCAGGTAGTCGCCCAGGTTCTGGAAAGTCTGCACGGGTTTTTTCCACATCACGCTGAGGTCGTTGGCAGTGTATTCGGGATCAGTGACCACCACAGCTTGGGGCGTAAGGTTGTCCGGAACGTAGAAATCCTGGCGGGGCCTGGGATTTGTGCGGGCGGGAATGGGTCCGAAGAATTCCTGGATCAGGGCCAGGATCTGCTGCGGATCGAAGTCGCCTACCACGACCACGGTCTGCAGGTCCGGGCGGTACCAATCGGTGTAAAAACGTTTCAGGGCTTCGTGGGGGAAAGTGCTGAGCACCTCAAAGGTGCCGATGGGAGAGCGCTCCGCGTAGCGCGAACCAGCCAGGAACACGGCGTTTTGGGCGTCTGATACGCGTTGGTCGGCGCTTTGCCCCAAGCGCCATTCCTCGATGATGACTCCGCGTTCCCGTTCGATCTCGGCGGGATCGAAGCTCACCTGCCAGGCCATTTCGGAGAGGATCTGCAGGCCCTTGCGCAGTTTTACCTGGTCGTCAGTGGGGAGTTTGAAGGTGTAGGTGGTGTTGTCGTATCCCGTCATGCCGTTCAGGCCGTTGGAATAGCCCATGCCGATCGAAGAGAGGTAGTTCACCATCTCGCTTTTAGCAAAACTCTTGGTGCCGTTGAAGGCCATGTGTTCGGTGAAATGCGCCAGTCCGCGCTGATCGTCGTCTTCGTTGACGGAGCCCACATTGATCGAGAGGCGCAGTTCGGCCTTGTTTTCCGGCTTGGGGTTGGCCAGGATGTGGTAGGAAAGTCCGTTTTCCAATTGGCCGGAAAGGATGGCGGGGTCCATTTGCAGGGGCAGTTGCAGCAGTTCGGCCGGGATCTGGCCCGGCAAACCGAAGGCCAGGCTCAAAAACAGGGCGCACAGAAGGGCAGATATGCGTTTCATGATGGTTTCTCCTTATTTTTCCGGCCTAATCGGGGTCGGTGAGGGTGATCAGGAATTGCTCGTCCTTGTTCAGGACGGTGGTTTCGCCGCCGAAGGTGTACTCGGTGCCGTCTTCATCCGCCATGGTCAGGATGGCGTAGTAGTAGAAATAGTTGTTGGGAGACACGTAACCGACCCTCAGGAAGCGCGATTGGCCGGGCGCCAGTGCGCCGAGGTCGCCCATGTATTGCGCGGCGATGAAGTTGTGTTTGTAGAGTTCGATCTTTTGCACGCCCAGGCTGGAATTGTTGACCACCTTGAAGCTGGCGCAATTGGCGGTGATGTAGGCACTGAGCGTTTCGCCGGCCTTGATCGTAACCGTGGTGGAATCGGTGTAGGCTTCCTCGACGTCGTCCCAGATCTGGTAGGTTTCTCCCACCATGCGGAGTTTGATTTCCTCTTCCACATCGGGATTGAAGATATGCTCCGTTGCGGTGTCCACGTCGAAGGTCTGTTCGGAGTTGCCGGGAATGGTAACCTCGCTTTCTCCCTCCAGAGTTACATAGAGGGGGTAGTAAGTCTGGTTGACCACGCGGAATTGTCCGCCGGATTCGCAGGCTGCCAGAAGCAGCAGCAGAGCCCCCAGCGCCAGACAATAGATGAGTTTTTTCATGTGAAACCTCTTTACTATACGCCTAGGGATTGCTACCCCGGGCTTTGTCAAGCAATATCTGAGGCTGTGTCGCTTGCCAAAGCGACATTGAGAGCAAGAGGGTAAAAGGGAACCTATAAAGACCCCAGCAGCAGATCTTCGGGAGGGCAGGATTCAGGACGGATGGAGTAGGCGGCGCGGACCAGTTTGACGGCTTCATTGCCTGCCACGAGGTCGTTGCAGTGGATCTCGCCGATGGGTTCGCCGACTTCCAGTTTGGTTCCCACTTTGGGCATCAGGAGAGCGCCGGCGCCGTAGTCCAAAGCGTCTGTAACCTTCATCCGGCCTGCTTTGACGCGCACCAAAGCGTAGCCGATGGCACGGGCATCGATGCTGTGCACATAGCCTGCGGATTCAGCCAGGATGGGCAGTTTGTGCCTGGCGCTGCCCAGGCGGGAATAGTCTTCCAGCACCTGCGCATCGCCGCCTTGGGCAATGATTATCTCTTCCAGTTTGCGCAGGGCCTGGCCGCTTTTTACCGCTGCATCGATCTGCGCGATGGCGTCGTCCGCGTCCTTGGCCATGCCGCTGCTCAAGAGCAGTTGGGAGCACAGTTCAGTGGTGAGGATGGCGGTATCGCGCAGGGGATTGCCTTTCAGGTATTCGATCGCCTCGATCATTTCCAGGCCGTTGCCCACAGCCAATCCGAGCGGAGAATTCATGTTGGAGAAGAGCACGCGGACCTTCTGGCCGAAGTTGGCGCCGGTTTGCACCAACAAGCGCGCCAATTCATGGGCACGGTCCAGATCGGGCATGAAGGCGCCGCTGCCCACTTTGAGATCGATCGCCAGGTGCCTGGCGCCTTCGGCGATCTTTTTGCTCATGATGCTGGCGGTGATCAGGCCGGGGCTTTCCACGGTGGCGGTGACGTCGCGCAGCGCGTAAATGCGTTTGTCCGCCGGCACCAGTTCCTCCGATTGGCCCACCAGCGCGCAGCCATGCTTTTCCACCAGTTGCTGAAACTCGCGCAAGCCAAATTGGGTGCGGAATCCGGGGATGGCTTCCAGTTTGTCCAGAGTGCCGCCGGTGTGTCCCAGGCCGCGTCCCGAGATCATCGGAACCCGCATGCCCAGCGAAGCGAGTATGGGCGCGAGCATCAGGCTGATCTTGTCGCCCACTCCGCCGGTCGAATGTTTATCGCCCACAGGCGGAACTTCCGGAAAGGCCAGGGTTTGTCCGCTGGCCAGATAGGCTTCCGTGAGGGCGGCGGTTTCCGCGTCGTTCAAACCTTTGAAGCAGACCGCCATCAGCAGCGCGCTCATTTGATAGTCGGGGATGTTGCCGGTCATGTAGTTGTCGATGAAATAGCCGATCTGGTCGGCGTCGAGGGCCTGGCCGCTGCGTTTGGCGAGGATGAGTTCCACGGGATTGTAGGCTGGCATGGTGTTTCCTTTATTTGACCACGAGTTTGGCGCGGATGTAGCCGCTGAACATGTCCATAACCCACACCACCAGGGCGATCAGCCACATGATCAACCCCACGTTGCGCCAGGCGAGCATCTGCTGCTGCTGGTTGAGCGCCAGGCCGATGCCTCCGCCGCCCACAAAACCGACGATGGTGGCCATGCGCACGTTGATGTCCCAGCGGTAGATGGTGAACGCGAGGTAGGGGGCCAGAATCTGCGGAGTGACTGCATAGCGCCAGACCTGGAGCGTGGCGGCGCCTGTGGCCCGGATGGCTTCCACGGGACCGGGATCGATGTTTTCGATCTGCTCGGAATAGAGCTTGACCAGCGAGGCGATGGAATGGATCCATAGCGCCAGCATTCCGGCAAAGGGTCCAATGCCCACCCACACGCAAAAGATGATCGCCCACACGATCGCCTCGATGGAGCGGAACACGGTGGAAACGGTGCGGATCGTGAAGTAGGCGGCGCGGCCCCAAACGGTGCCATACATCAGGTTTTTGGCGGCGAAGAAACTGAGCAGGAAGGCGAAGGGGATGGCGAAAACCGTGGCCAGCAGGGCCAGATAGATCGTCTCCATAAGGGCGGCCAGCATCGGCACCAATTGCGTGGGATTGGGATTGAAGATGCCCTTCAGGATGTTTTGGGCGTTGCCGGCCTGGGTTAAAAAAACCAGCGGTTTCACCTCCACGATCACCCAGCCCACCACGAAACTGAGCAGCACGGCTGCCAGAGCTTCCTGCTTCCAGAATTCGCTCTCGTGTTTGGCGTCGGGATCGGCTATTTTGGAGCCCAGGCCTTGCTTCGCGGCGGATAGAGCGCCAGCAATTACAAACGGGACAGCGGCAAAATACCAGCCGGGGAAATGCATCCCGTAGAGGCGCGTACCCAGCCAGGCAATACTGCCCCAAATGTAGAGCCAGAGCAGGTATTCGATCGCGCAGGCTTTAAGATACTTCATGGGAGGTAGGCTGTGGAAGCGGGATTATCGGTCAAGCAGTTTTTCACGGAGCGGCTGTGGGGCGGGGTTTATCCAACATCCAAAGCGGGGATGGGGCTCCGCTCCCGTTATCATTACGGGGTCATTGCGCGGTCATTGCGGGCTTTACCCGTATTGACCGCGCAATGACCCCGCAATGATCGCGGGAACCAACTGTGTTGCAGTTGGCTGGACAGTATCGATGGGCTAACCGCCTGGCTACCAACCAAGGCCAGCGCAGGGTTCAGGGCAGGTTGCGCACCGCTTTGACGACGTAGAACCACTTGTCGCCGTTGGAAACGGTGTGAATGATGGGACTGGTTACCGTAGCCCAGAGGTTGGCAGGGCCCGGAGTGAAATAGGGATCAGCCGAACGATAGGCCACAAACTGGTTTACGGAAATGGGATAGGTCCAGGCCAGATCCAGCGCGAGGAGTCCGGTACGCGTGATCATCAAGTCCGAAATGGCGGGCAAAGGAAGCCAGGCGCTGTTTATGGGCGTCGCCCAGAGGTTATTCGATTCATTGGTTTCGGCGATGTAGTTGTTGGCGTCCACGCGGAACCAGGATGTCCAGTCTCCAGGGATATCCGTGCTGACGTTGGAGAAGGTCACGGTCTTGGTGGAACCGGCATCGAGGGAGGAAATCTCCAGGAAGAGGTCGCCCAAGGTTCCGGCTGGTGGCGCGGTGGCAAGGTTTTTGTAGAGGTCAACCCGGAATGGCGTGGAAATGTCGTTGGCGCCGTTGTTGCGCACGGTGACGACGGCTGTAACCGGCGCGCAGACATAGTCGTCGGGGCGGCTCCAATTGACCGCGGTGAGCTGCAGGTCGTTGGCGGTTCCGGTCCAGAAGACGCGGCCGTAGGGATCGTTCTCATAGACCGGTCCGGCAAAGATGCCCGTCGCCTGGTAGAAGCTCACCTTGCCCTGGTTGGAGGTTTTGGCCACGTTTTTGAGCCCGGTGCTGGTGGGGAATACGGCTCCGGTGACGGTGAATTCCTGCGCGGTGTTGACCGTGAAGAGGGTTCCGGTAACGGCGCCGTTGCGGAAAGTGCAGTTGTGGAGGCCGCCGGTGGTGGAGCCGGATTGCATGTTCAGTCCCGCAGCGTCCATGTATTCGAAGATGACGTAGTTGGCGCTGAGCATGCCTCCGCTGCGGATCGTGAAGGTGTAGTAGCCTTCGCCAAAGTGGGTGAACGTGGCGGGATGGTCGGCAGCGGCGACGACGTCGATCTGGGCTCCGCTATAGACGACGAGGCTCGTTCCGCCAGCCATGGCCACTGTGGAGTCTTCGTCCAGGGCCAAAACGCTGGAATTGCGCACAGTGAGTGAACCGCCGCAGTTCAAGGTGTGGCCGTTGAGGTTCAGTTCGCCGTTGTCCACCAGCACAATGCCCCGTGCTGTGACGTTGCTGGAAAGGAACACCGTGTTGGAGCGGGTGGGATCGGTCTGGGAGTTCAGCCCGTTTTCCTGCTGGCGGGCATAGGACTTGTTGATAGTGAGTTTATTGAAGCTGCTGCCTGTGGCAGTGAAGTTGATATAGGCGTCGGAAGAGCCGCGGAATTCGATGATGCCGCCGGCAGGGATGAAATCCATGCGGTTGCAGGTGAATCCGTTAACGGTGGTGATGGTTCCGCCGGTGATGTTCATGGTGAGCGTGCGTATTGGACTGTAGTAAACGTAGATGCCCTGGTTTTTGTAGTTGAGCGTGCCGCCGCTCATGGTGACGGTGGCGTTGGCAGCATAGCCCCAATAGGAGGACATGGTTCCGCCGAAGATGTTGACTTCGCCGCCCAGGATCTGCAGGGTGCCGTTAATGTCGATGCGTC
>DAHVPC010000120.1 GCA_027318475.1 Candidatus Cloacimonadota bacterium
TGCAGTATGAAGTGGTCCCGGAAGTAGAGGTTTACGAATCCGGCATGATCGATTATGTGGCCAAACTAGTAAACAAGGGCATCATCACCCACACACCCCTGCACGTCCAGTTCGTACTCGGCGTTCCGGGAGGTATGAATGGTTCGCCCAAAAACGTCCTCTACATGGCAGACCACCTCAAAGAGCAGATCCCATCAGCCACCTGGGCTGTCGCGGGAATTGGCAGATGGCACATCCCGGCGTCGCTGACCGCCCTGGTCAATGGTGGACACATCCGCGTGGGATTTGAAGACAACATCTTTTACCACAAAGGAGTGGTGGCTGAGTCCAACGCTCAATTGGTGGGGCGGATCGCGCGCATCGCAACTGAGATCGGGCGTCCCTTGGCCACAGCTGCCCAAGCGCGTGAAATCTTAGGGCTGCGGGCTTGACATGATCCTCAGCGAGAATGCCCTGACAGTTCTGGACCGGCGTTATTTCCGCAAGAACGACGCCGGGGAGACGATCGAAGACTGGTCCGCGATGATCCGGCGCGTGGCCAATAACATCGCGCAAGGCGACCCGAAGCAGGCAGAGCGATACTACGAGCTGCTGGATTCCGGTTATTTTCTGCCCAACTCCCCCACTCTGATGAACGCCGGCAACGATTTGCAGCAACTTTCCGCCTGCTTCGTCCTCCCTATCGAAGACAGCATGGACAGTATTTTCGAGACAGTGAAGAACGCCGCCCTGATCCACAAAAGCGGCGGGGGAACGGGTTTTTCGTTCAGCCGGCTGCGCGAAGCCAACGCCCGGGTGCGTTCCACCAATGGCGTTTCCAGCGGACCGCTTTCTTTCATGAAAGTCTTCAACGCCGCCACGGACGCCGTCAAGCAAGGCGGAACGAGGCGGGGCGCCAATATGGCCATCCTCAATGTGGACCATCCCCAGATCATGGAGTTCATTACCTGCAAACAAAACACCGCCGAACTCACCAATTTCAACCTCAGCGTGGGCATCACGGAAAGGTTCATGAGCGCGGTGAGCCAGGATGAGGAATATGATCTGGTCTCCCCCAAAACAGGTTTGCCAACCGGACATCTGAAAGCTCGCGACGTTTTCAGCATGATCGTGGACATGGCGCATAAAACCGGGGAACCGGGAATAGTTTTCCTGGACCGCATCAATGCCGCCAACCCCACTCCCCGAATCGGCAAAATCGAATCCACCAATCCCTGCGGCGAACAACCCCTGCTTCCCAACGAAGCCTGCAACCTCGGCTCGATCAATCTGGCTCCGCTCTTTAAGGACGGGACCGTGGACTGGGATAAATTGCGCGAAGTGGTGCGCCTGAGCGTGGATTTCCTCGATGACGTGATCGATTGTTCCAAGTTTCCGCTTCCGCAGATCGACGCCATGGTCAAGGGCAATCGTAAGATCGGGCTGGGTGTGATGGGCTGGGCCGACCTGCTCTACCAACTGGAACTTCCCTACGCTAGCGACGCAGCGGTCAATCTGGCTGAACAGCTGATGGAATTCATCGATTATGAGTCCAAAGTCCGTTCCAGCGAACTCGCCGCGGAAAAAGGCAGTTTCCCCAATTTCGGCGGCAGCATCTACGATTCCGGGAATCTAGACCGCCAACCGGTGAAGAAGAACTGGGACGCCCTGAGCAAAACGATCAGGAAAACCGGGATCCGCAACGCCACACTCACCACCATCGCCCCCACCGGCACCATCAGCATGATCCTGGATACGTCCAGCGGAATCGAGCCGCAGTTTTCCCTCGTATACGTGAAAAACGTCATGGACGGCGACAAGCTTCTCTATGTGAACAAGTACTTTCGCCAGGCTTTAGAAAGGGAAGGCCTGTTCAGCCAGGAACTGCTGGAAAGAGTCTCGCAGTGCGGTTCTTTGGAGGGATTCGACGAAATCCCCGGGCATCTGAAACAGATCTTCCAAACCGCGCATGACATCAGCCCGGAGTGGCATATCCGCGTTCAAGGCGCTTTCCAAAAATACACGGACAACGCCGTGAGCAAAACCATCAATTTCCCTCATACCGCCACTGTGGAAGACATCCGCATCGCCTATGAACTGGCGCACCAGCTTGGCTGCAAGGGCGTGACGGTCTACCGGGACGGCAGCCGCGAAAACCAAGTGTTGACCTATGGCTCCGCTCCTTCGGCAACTGAAGGAAAAGTGGCACCGCGCAGCCGTCCGGAAGTTACCCAGGGCGTCACGCAGCGGTTGGAGACGGGCTGCGGGCATATGTATGTGACCATCAATTCCGATGACCAGGGCGCATGCGAAGTATTCGTTCAGATGGGCAAGGTTGGCGGTTGCGCTTCTGCGCAGCTGGAAGCGATAGCCCGACTGTCCTCTCTTGCCCTGCGCTCCGCCGTGAATCTGGAATCCATTGTCCGCCAATTGAAAGGGATCCGTTGCCAATCGCCCATGTGGCACAAAGGGACGATGATCACATCCTGCGGCGACGCCGTGGGCCAGGCTTTGGAGGCTTTCCTGGCCAACTATTCCTCCGGTGGAATCAAGTCTGTGGAGTTCAAATCGGCGGAAACAGAGGAATCAGACACCAAGCGATACCTCCGTTTCGCCATTTGCCCTGATTGCGGTTCCACGGTCGAGCATCTGGAAGGTTGCCTGAAATGCCCGTCTTGCGGATGGTCTAAGTGTTAAATTTCATAGTTTTACACATATCAAGGAGATACAATGCGTTGTAAACATTGCGATACCAGATTGGCCGCGCATGACTTATGGTGCGTAAATTGCGGCAAGCAGACCGAGATCGTCAACAAGGACCTGTCAGCCTGGGCAAGTTTGAAGAGGACCTGGAAACATTACTGGCCGCTGAAAAGCGCTAATGTCCCCGCGGCAGCCATGGTTGTCCTGCTGGGTGTGTTTCCCCTGGCGGTCCTGTTGGTGCTGCTGAGAAGTTTTGGCATGCTCGATCTGGCTGAGGTAAAAACAGTTGGGACACTTTTGTTGCGCCAGTTAATGATAGTAGCAGGCGTAACCATATTTCTGCCAGTTTTTTTTACGCCATTCAATCCTGTTTGCGCCACCCCCGGTTATCAATTCTCGTGGAAGACCGCGGTTTCCTCTCTGCGCAAGTATATCAAATACTTGTGGCTGGCCCTGTTCTGCGCTCTGTATTACGCTGTGATCTATCTGATCTGCTTCGGCCTGCCCAGTTTTGGCAGCGATCCCATTCTCCGTCTGGTCTGGTTGGTGCTGGTGAACTATTTCCTGGCGATCGTGCTGCCGGTTCCGGTCCTGATGGAGCGTCTGCAGATCAATTTCTTCCAGGCTTGCAAAGTCTCCTACCGGAATTTCCACGTGGTCCGCTGGCAGTTGTATCTGCTCGTGCTGGTGCTGGCAGTTCTCAATTCGCTGGCCCTGGTTCTGTTGATAATCCCGTTGCTGGTCACCATTCCTTTTTCCTGGTATGCAATCCGGGACTACACCGACCGCCTGCTCGATTATGAGTTGATCCGGCCGCGGCAATAGAGGGCAAAGATGTCCAAAAAGGAACTAATCTCCCTGGCCTTGCTGCTGCTGGTGGTCAGTTATGGCGCCTGGAACTACTTCCACCGCAGCTATACAGACACGCGGATGGACCAGAACCTGCTGGACACGGTGGTCACCATCTCCGCACGCTCCAAAAGCAAGAACGTGGGAGCGGAGATAGATTCCGTCTTTGCCTACATCAGGACTCTGGATCACAAATTCAACGATTACGATCCCGATAGTTGGGTTTCCAGGCTGAACGCGGCGCAGGGCGAATCCTTTCCCATGGATCCCGACGCCTATGAACTGCTCTGCATCGCCGACAGTCTGCACAAGCTTACCGGGGGTTTGTTCGACGTCACTGTCAAACCGCTTTATGACCTTTGGGGTTTCAGCACGCTCGGCGCTTCGCTGGCCGATACCCTGAGCCCCGTTCCGCCTGATTCCCTGGTTATCAAGGAAACCCTGAAGCTGATCGGTTTCGGGAAAGTGCGGTACAACTCAAAATCCATCACTTTGCCGCCCGGAACGCAGCTCACGTTCGGAGCCCTCGCCAAAGGCTACGCTTTGGACAAAGCCCGTGCTTTCATGCAGAAACGCGGTTTGCTGAGCGGCACGATCGACTGTACCAGCAGCATGACCTTCTTTGGCCAGAAACTGCCCCAGGTGGTCAGCATTCAGCATCCCCGGCCGGAACCACAGAAACAGACCATCGGCAGTTTCCGCATCGAAAACGGCTCCTTGAGCACCTCGGGCGACTACCAACTGTACTTTGACTATGCGGGCCGCCGCTATCACCATCTCTTGAATCCGCTTACTGGTTACCCGGTAGAAAATGTGTTTTCCGTCACCGTGATCAATCCCTCCGCGCTTTGGGCTGACGGCCTGTCCACGGCCTTGTTTTTGTTGGAGCCCAACGCTGCCTTGGCAGCCCTCAAACGTTATCCTGGCTCTAATGCCGTGATCTTCTATAATGAAAACGGCAACATCGTATCCCTCAAAAGCCTGGGCATGAAAGAGCTGGACTGGCACGACAACTGATGAACATTCCCGATCTCCAGTCCCAAAGCGATTTCCGCCGGGTCAGCATAGATAAGGTCGGCGTCAAGGGCATCCGTTACCCGATCGTGGTAGATGACCGCGCCAGAGGTTTACAGCACACGGTGGGCGATCTGAACATCTATGTGGAACTGCACCACAGCCGGCGCGGAACCCATATGTCCCGTTTTATCGAGGTTCTGAACCGCTATCACCAGGAAAGCATCATTGGATCCCTGGACAAGCTGCTGCTGGACCTGAAATCCCTCCTAAAAGCGGAAGCAGCCTATATCGACATCCAATTCCCCTACTTCGTGAAGAAACACGCCCCGGTCTCCCGGATTGCCTCACTCATGGATTATGAATGCTACTTCAACGCCAGTTGGCAAGAGGATTACCGGCTCTGGATCGGTGTCACGGTCCCGGTGACCACGCTTTGCCCCTGTTCCAAGGAGATCTCCACATCAGGAGCGCATAATCAGCGCTCCTATATCACGCTGCGGGTGCGCTACCGGGAGTTTGTGTGGCTGGAAGAGCTCATCGAACTTGCCGAATCCGTGGCCAGTTGCCCTATCTATCCCCTTCTGAAACGCCGGGATGAGAAGTATGTGACCGAGCAAGCCTATGCCCATCCCCGTTTTGTGGAGGATATCGTCCGCGATCTGACCCTGGCCCTGCAGAAGGACGCCCGGATCCTGGAATTCGATCTGGCCGCGGAGAACCTGGAATCCATACATAACCACAACGCCTATGCCTCAGTCTAT
>DAHVPC010000121.1 GCA_027318475.1 Candidatus Cloacimonadota bacterium
CTTTCCGTAAGTGAAATCGGTGCCGTTCTTGGTTCCGGAAACGATCGCCCCTTCGTTGTCTGGAGCGTTTACCCTGATGTGCGAAGCGCTTTGGGCGAAATCCAAACCGCCGTCGA
Source organism: Candidatus Cloacimonadota bacterium (assembly GCA_027318475.1). Lineage (GTDB taxonomy): Bacteria > Cloacimonadota > Cloacimonadia > Cloacimonadales > Cloacimonadaceae > Syntrophosphaera. The sequence goes on from DAHVPC010000121.1 coordinate 117, forward strand.
TCACATTTTCATTTATGGTTTCGGGCACCAGCACCCACATGTTCAGGCTGGGGTCGGCCTGCATGTTGTACACGTGGTAGTAAAAGGCCACGTATTGGTTCGGGGCGATGTCGTTGGGGAAATTCTTATAGAGTTCGATCTTGCCCATCAGCACGCTAGAGCCGAAGCCGCGTACGCCATAGTCGAAGATGCTGCGGAAGGCTCCGCTGGAAATGGAATTGTTGAGGCGGGTCTTGGTGTGCAGGTCGGAAGGGCCCACGAAAGCCACGCATCCGTTGGGTTGGGCCGTGCTGCCCAAGCGCATCCACTTTTCGCCGAAACTGGGATTCACCGAGTTCGCGAAATCGCCGGTGTTGCAAACGATGGAAAAGACGATAGGCATCCGGGGTCCGTTCACTGTGGTGGCGAGATCCGGAATGTGGAAGGAGGGATAGTGCCAGCCGTTGGCGTCGCCCCAGCCGCGATAACTGACGAATTGGACTCCCTGGTTGATCGAGGACGTGATGCTCGAGGTTCCCGGATAGGTTGGCGGATAGAATACCGTGTCCACCGCGGCGTATCCGTAATCGAGCATTTTGTTGCGCAGCCAGCGGGACATCTGCACGGGAGTGATCGGCCGCAAGCCGCCTTCGGCATAGTTTCCCGCTACTGCCAAGCCCCGCGTCATCCAGGCGGTATTGGCCATGTAAGGCGATTTTTCATAGGAGATGCTTTTATTCGCCATGGTCATAAACTCGGAAATATCGTTGAAAGAAAGGCGCCCCACCAGCATTTCCGGAAAGTAATCGTCGCCTTCCAAAAGTGTGTATTGATGGTCGTCGGCATCGTTCTCGGCGTATTCCGGCGAAGGATAAAAAGCGGTGGGGATGGTGTAGGAACCCTGGTTGGTCACATCACCTAGCAGCAGGAGGTAATCGCATTGATACTGCTGGTAGTGGCTGAGGATGAAGGCTTTGAACTGGTCCAGGGTGGTGCCGATCGCCGATTTGTTGACCACATAGACGTCGAAGCCCTGGGAGCGTTTCCATTTCACAAACTCGGTCTGGTAGTTGGCGAGGTTGGTGTGGCTGATGATCAGCATCTTGGGACGGGCAACCGGCAGGTCGCGCAGATACGAGGTCTCGTAATTGTCCGCCAGTTCCTTGTAGGCGTCGATGAAAGCGGGGGAGACACTTGTGGGAAGGCTGACCGGCGTCGTTCCGCTGAGCGTGAACTCCGCGTCTTTCAGGGTCCGGATGTGTTCCCCCTCAAAAAATTGGGTCTGGAAGAGCACTGTGAAGCCCCGCAACTCGCGCATCGTGAAGCTGTTGCCGATACTCAGAGCGTCGATGCCGCGGTTCTGTTCCGTATACAGGAAATTACCGCTCTGGTCAAAGACGTTCCATTGCAGCGATTGCACCTGCAATTCCACGGATTGGAACGGCAAGGCATAGGTCTTGGAGATCAGTCCGCCCTGGGGAAACTCCTCATCCTCGGCTTCCGGTTTTTCCATAGGCGCCAGACGGATGTTTTCCAGCCGGGCGATCAATCCGGATGGCGTATTCAGATATTGCTCGGCGGGCAGAGCGTACAACACGCTCAACGCCAGCAAGATAGCGGTCAAAAGATATGGTCTCATCTCTTTCCTCCCATAAGTCTGGATTGAATCAATGCAAGAAACATTCCGTAATGGTGATTCAGTTGGGAAATTAATCGTGCTTTGGCTGATTTCTTGCATAAAATCTGGGCCTCTTACGAAGGAAAGAACTGATGATAAATAAACTGTGCGCCACAATGTGGCTGGTAATATGCGGGCTGTGGCTGGCCAGTTGCGGAACGAATACCAACCTGACCAACCCGCCTGATGACGCCGTGCTGGAATTCGGCTCAGCTGAGTCTCTGGAGATAATCACCTGGAATCTGCGTACTTTTCCCCTTTCTGAGGCGGGCATCCAGACCATCGCGCAGATCGTTCCGCAGCTGCGGGCCGACGTCATCGCCTTCCAGGAAATCATGGACTACAGCGCTTTTCTCAGCCTGGCCAACCTTATCCCGCATTATGAGGCCTGTGTTTACAATGCCACGAGCACTTATCGCCTGGCCTATCTTTACGATGCCCGAACGGTGCAGGTCAACGCTGATTACACCATCTTCAACGAAGACAGCAACCCCTTTCCCCGCCCTCCCTATGTGCTGGATATCACCTGGCAGGGCCAGGATGTGGTGATCATCAACAACCATCTCAAAGCCTATGGGGATAACCACATCGACGAGACCGACCCTTGGGACGAGGAATACCGGCGGCGCCTGGCCTGCCAGATGCTGGACCAATACATCGTGGACAACCTGTCCGCAGAAAAGGTCGTGGTGGTGGGCGATATGAACGACCAGATCGCCGAACCGGAGGAGTACAACGTCTTTTTAAGTTTTCTGGATAAACCCTCGGAATACCTCTTCGCGGACATGGGGATCGCCCAGAATCCCACTTACAGTACGGTTTCCTATCCTTCTTACCTTTCCCACATCGACCACATCCTCCTCAGCAACGAGCTGTTTGACGCTTGGGGGAATACCGATAGCGAGTGCCGGGTGATCAATGTAGAAGAGTATTTGGGCAGTTGGCAGAACTACTCCGATCAGGTTTCCGACCATCGGCCCTTGGGTGTCAAACTCTATTTCCCGGAGTGAGGATTCAATAGAACACTGATGACATGATCGATATTTTTTCTGATTTGATAGAGTGCGACCCCGCTCAAGGGCCGTGTTTATCATGAAGATCATGTCATCAGCGTTCTATCAAACCCAGTAATGTCCTAAGTTCTCTCCAGATCGGAGATCTTATCCCGCAATTCCGCGGCCCGCTCGAAATCCAGCCGGGAAGCCGCCCGCCGCATCTCTTTCCGCAGCAGGTCCAGCAGCTTGTCCTTGTTATCCAGGTCCAGATACTGGAAGAAGTCATCCTTGCTGGGCTTTTCCTCTTTTTCTCCGCCTTTGTCTATCGAGGCGTAACCTTCGGCAATGGCGGTGGATTGCATGATCTGTTCGATGGTTTTGCTGATGGTTTGAGGCGTAATGCCATGCGTGGTGTTGAATTCCAGCTGTTTGGCACGCCTCCGGTTGGTTTCGGAAAGGGTCTTCTGGATGGCATCCGTGATCTCGTCCGCGTATAAAACCACCTTGCCATCGACGTTGCGGGCGGCTCGTCCGGAGATCTGGATCAGCGAGCGGGCGGATCGCAGGAAACCGGTTTTATCGGCGTCCAGGATCGCCACCAGCGATACCTCCGGAAGGTCCAATCCCTCACGCAGAAGATTGACGCCGACGATCACGTCGAATTCCCCCAAACGCAGTCCCCGGATGATCTGGGCACGTTCGATGGAGTCGATCTCGCTGTGCAGGTATTTGGCACGGATGCCGGCGTTGTTCAGGTAGGTCGTCAGATCTTCGCTCATGCGTTTGGTGAGCGTCATCACCAGCGCTTTCTGTTCCTTCTCCACCCTCTGCTTGATCTGCATGATCAAGTCGTCCACCTGGTTGCGGATGGGTTTGATCTCCACTTCCGGGTCCAGCAATCCGGTGGGGCGCACCACCTGTTCCACGATCTCGCCGTTGGTGAGGCCCAGTTCATAATCCGCGGGCGTGGCGGAAACGAAGATCACGCTACGCATGTAGGTCTCGAACTCCTCGAACCGCAGCGGCCGGTTATCGAAAGCGGAAGGCAGCCGGAATCCATAGTCCACCAGGTTTTTCTTGCGGGTGTAATCCCCACCGAACATGCCATGCACCTGGGGTATGGTCACGTGCGATTCATCGATCACGAAGAGGAAATCCTCGGGAAAGTAGTCCAGCAGACAGCTGGGTGGCTGGCCTGGCGCTGCTCCTGTCAGATGGCGCTGGTAGTTTTCGATGCCGGAGCAGAAACCCAATTCCGCCAGCATTTCCAAATCGAATTTGGTGCGCGACTGCAGCCTGTCTGCCTCCACGTATTTCTGGTTCGCCAGGTAGAAACTGACCCTTTCCGTCATTTCCATCTCGATCGAGGCCAGCGCTTTCTGCATCTTGTCCTGACTCATGATGAAGTGGATCGCCGGATAGATTGGGTAGGAGTGAACTTCACCCAAGCTCTGGTAGGATATGGGATGCAGCTTTTCCAGCCGGGTGATTTCGTCGCCGAAGAACTCCACGCGCAGGCAATGCTCCAGATACGCTGGATAGATGTCCACGATATCGCCGCGCACTCTGAAAGCGCCTCGTTCGAAGGCAATGTCGTTACGGCTGTAATGCGCCGCCACCAGCTTCTGCAGCAGTTCGTCGCGGTCCATTTTCATCCCCGTTTCCACGCGGATCAAAGCCTCGCGGTATTCCTCCGGGACGCCCAGTCCGTAGATGCAGGATACCGAGGCCACAATGATCACGTCCCGGCGTTCCATCAGGCTCATCGTCGCCCGCAAGCGCAGTTTCTCGATCTGCTCGTTGATGTCGGAATCCTTTTCGATATAAATGTCCTTGCCCGGGATGTAGGCTTCCGGCTGGTAATAGTCGTAATAGCTGATGAAATACTCCACGGCGTTTTCTGGAAAGAGCTGCTTGAACTCGCCATAGAGTTGCGCCGCGAGGGTCTTGTTGTGTGAGAGCACCAGCACCGGCCGGTCGAATTGGGCGATGACATTGGCGATCGTGAAGGTTTTACCGCTACCCGTAACGCCGAGAAGCACCTGATGCTGTTTGTGGGTGCGGATTCCCGCCGCCAGTTCCGCGATCGCTTCGGGTTGATCGCCGCTGGGCTGATACCCGCTGGCTAGTTTAAAGATTCCCATGTATTCCCATCCTTGGTGGTTGTTTCCAGCAAAGAACTCCGCAATCCCATGCGGATGATGGTTTTGAGCGTGTCTGCGCAGCCGCGGGAAGTAGCCGCCGGAATATTTATCTTGACTTCTTCCTTTTCACCCAAACCTTGAACACAAGAAATGGGACAGCCCGTTTTTGTCGAGAGAATTTACTATAATAAAGACACCGGAGATAGAAATGCCAAACATTGAAGACTTTCAGATCAATTACGAAAACCTGCTCAAACTGGGCTATGCCGTGGTGGATATCCGCTACAAGGATTACGACGTCTGCAACGACAGCCAGAAACTGGTCATCGCCCGCGTGGATGCC
>DAHVPC010000122.1 GCA_027318475.1 Candidatus Cloacimonadota bacterium
GAGAAGGCATAGGTGGTGTAGGTCCGGGCGGAAAGATCCATGAATCCGAGCGGGAACCAGATTTCCGAGTTCGTTCCCGTGTTGATGATACCATAGTTGTTGGTCTGATGGATGAACTGGTTGCCAAACTCCTGGAATTGGCTGGGCAATTCCGAAGCCCTGCGCAGAGGGAAGGTGTAGCCTACAAAGTCTTCGTCGACCTTGCCATCCCCATCGTCGTCAACGGCCCTTTTTTGGTGCCGGGAACTGGCAGTGGCGATACCGTCGATTCCGTTGTTTTCGTTGTAGAGCGCGTTGGCAGCGGCATTTCCCGCCACCAAAGGATTATAGGCAGGCAAAAACTCATAGAGGTCCTTGTCCCCGTCAAATCCCACGGTGACCAGGGTGTCCACCACAGGTTTCATCCAGGGCTGCCAGTCCGCCGTTCCTTCGGCAACGGTTCCGGTGCTGTCGGCGCTGGGATTCAGGGCCCGCCAGTAGAGTTTCCTGCCGGCGTCATCACGGCGGTATTTCTTGGCTCCGAACCAGAGGGCTCCCTGATAAAGATAGTCGATCCCGCTGCCGCCAGGATATTCCAGGGACGGATACTGAGGGACAACGTCGTCGCCAGAGCCAAAAAACCCGTAGTTACTCACCCTAAGCCAAATGTTTCCCACATTATGATACAGGGACAGGTCGAGTTTTTTAGTGCCAGTCGAAGATTCCGCCATAGCCGCATACGCCACGCCGAATGACAGCAGCGCCAGCAGCAGGCATAACACAATCTTACTAAACTTCATTCAATACTCCCAAGTATTCTAATTTATCTTAAATTCAACAGGAACTATCACGGTGGTGTCCACCGGGTTGCCGCTGCTTTTACCGGGTTGGAAACGGATCGCGCGCACAGCTCTGATAGCCTCTTCGTCAAGTCCTCCAGCTCCGCTTTGAACTGAGCGCAGGACCTTGATGTTGCCCACGGTACCGTCTTTATAAACGTCCACTTCCAGCATCACCGTGCCCTGCACCATTGCCCGGCGGGCAAAATCGGGATATACCGGTTTGATGCTGCCGATTGGCACGGGCGGATCGTCCCAGGGAACGAAGTCGAAGGGCTTGTCGCTGTCCCCCTGGCTTAAGCTGGAACTGGTCGTGGATTGCAGATCCCCGAATACTTGCAGGGCCAGAGCTCTTTCCGCCTGCAGTTCAGGAGTGTCTTCGGTGGCCAGCTCTTCGCTGATCACCGGGATATCAATCTGGATCTCCTGATCTTGGGGAGTTTCCTCTTTTTCGCGGGTGTCTGGCGGCGCTTCGGCTATCTCGGCCAAGCCCACCGCACCCTTTTGCCTTTGAGAATCCATCCGCGGAGTAACCAGAAAGGCGAAGAGAATTATCGTGATCGCCAGGGCCAGAGCTTTGCTGAACTGGCTGCTGGCATAGTCTTTCCAGTCATTGGTACGTTCTGTCATGGCTTACCTCCTAATCCTTTCTCTGCACTTCAAAGACCACGTTGCGGGTATCGGCGTCCTGCAGGCGCATCATCACGTCGCGCACTGCCTGATAACGTGTATCCCTGTCTGTGCGGAAACAAACCTGGAGTGTCGGGATCTCCCTGCTTTTGGCCTGCATGGCGTCGATAATCGAGTTATCGTCCACGTAGCGGGGAAAATCGTCGATCAGGATCTCTTCTTTCTGAGTAATATAGATGGTCGCGGATTCATTACGTGAAACCCGCTCTATGTTTTCGGTGGCATAAGGAAACCTGTCCCGGGCCACCCAAAAAACGCGTTCTTGCACAAACACGGTGGAGACCATGAAGAACAGCAGGAGCAGAAAGGCAATGTCGCCAGTGGAAGTGGTGGGGATATTGGCTTCCACGCGTTTGGATATCTGTATCTTAGCCATTCTTTGCTCCTAGATCTGGGTGGAAATAGAGATCATGGCTCTATCCCGATAGGAGACCAAGTGGTCGACCACCCGGACCATTTCGTTGTACTTGGCCTCGGTGTTCGTCTTCACCAGAAAAAGCATCTTTACTTTCTTTACTGCCGGATCAGAGCTTTTCCTGTTTATTTCTTCGCGCATCTCCACTTTTTCTTTGATCAATTTATCCAGGTCGGCGTCGGTAAAGGGACGGGGCTCCTGGTTATTGATGCTCAGATAGCCATTTTCGGTGATTTCGATACGCGTCATTTCCTGCTCGGTCAGCTTGATCTCGGTGGTTTGCTGTTGTTCCTGCGAGACCGCTTTGTTCAGCTGGACCTTGACCCCTTCCTTGACGTCGAACTTCGTGGTCGACATAAAGAAGACGATCAACAGGAAAGCGATATCCCCTGTGGAGGTTGTGGGGATCTCGGCTTTACGCCGCCTCTTACGGGTGACTTTCATTTTTCCCCCTCTCAGGACTCGATCAGGGCTTCGGTTACCTTTTCTGAGGCGCGTTGCATATCGATCACCAGACCATCGACCATGGTGGTGAAGATGTTGTACAGGAATTGCACTGGAATGGCGACGACGAGTCCCGCTTCCGTGGTGATTAGCGCGATCTTGATACCATCGGCCACGATCGTGGCGTCAACCGAGCGGGCTTTGGCGATGGCGTCGAATGCGACGATCATACCATTGACCGTACCCAAGAATCCCAGCATGGGGGCAAGGGTGATGGTCGAAGTCATTTCCACAAAACCTTTTTCCAGATAGGACATTTCCACCATGGCGGCATTTTCCATGCTCTTTTCCACGGCCTCAATACCCCGGTCGGCTTTCAGCAAGCCGGCATAAACGACCGCAGCTACGGGGCCGCGGGTCTTCTTGGAAAGTTCGGTGGCTTCTGCGATCTTCTTTTCCTTGATCAGGGGAATGATCTTGTTCAGATAGTCGTTGAGGTTGATCTTGGCATACATCAGGGCGATGAATTTCCAGATGATGTAGGCAATGCCATAGATCGCCACGACCAGGATCGGCCACATGGCCCAGCCGCCGTCGATAAAGGTCTTGACCAGGGAACGGCCGAACAGGAACTCGGCAATGGCCTTCAATCCAGAGGACTGCTGAGCCGCGGGTTCGGTGGTCTGCGCGTAGGCAAAACTGGTGAGCAGCACTCCCAGCACTATGACAAGCAGTAGGATCTTCGAGAATCTCTTTCTCATTTTATTGTTCCTCCAGGGGGTTTTCTAAAAGTTAAAGGACAAGCCCAGGGTAAAACCGCGGTAGTTGTTCGTAAAGGCAGGGTTGCGGACACCCAGGTTGTACACGTATTCCACTTCGGGATAGGTGTAGTTGGTGTTGGAATCGGAGATATCTACGCCAGTGGCATAAGGAGAACCGGTCTTGGGATACACGGTGAGGATGTTCTTGGTCTTGAACAGGTTCTCGATATCCAGCCAGAGGCGGACATTCATCTTTTCAGAAAGCGTTATCCCCTTGGTCAGGCGCATATTGGCCTGATGGGTGAAATCCTTGCGCTTGCTGTTGGTATCCAGGAACTGGGTGCCCACTTCGCTTTGCGGTGTATAGGGCGATCCGGAGGCAAATGACCAGTTCAGGTTGGCGCTGAAATCGTCAAAGGGCAGGATCAGGTCCGTAAAGGGGATGAAGTACTCCTCGCCGCGTCCGATCCGGAATGTGTAGTTCAGGTTCAGGTTGTGGCGGACATCCCAATCGAGCGGGAATTCGCGCAGATTGGTGGCTTCATCCTGGATCACGGTGCTGGAGTTGTTGCCCTGAGCCCAAGCTAAAGAATAGGCGATGGACCAGGTGTTGAAGTTGGACATGATCTTTTCCAGCTGGATATCAATACCGCGGGCTGAGCCATAATCCTCGGAGATGAACTTATACCAGGTGATCTGGGGTTCTTCGGGGTTGCTTTCCTGGACTGTGCTCACGTAGTTGTAGAGGTTCTTGTAGTAAGCGGTCATATCGATCACATAGTCCTCAGAAAGCTGATGTGACAATCCCACCTCGTAGGTGACCGTGATCTGGGGTTCCAGTTCGGTGTTGCCGACCGTGATCACATTATCAGACACATTGGCGTCGGCAGGTGTCTTGGAGGTGAATATGAACTGCATCTGGGGCAGCTGGTTCTGATAATTGTAAGCGAAACGCAGCACGTCCCGGTCGGTGATCGGATGCGAAACGCCCAAACGCGGCGAAACCATCATCTGCATGCGCTCATCGGGGTCAAAACTCACCGTGCGGTATTTCCCGTCATCCAGCAGCACCTTGTATTCTTTTCCCAGGTACCAGAGGTCGAAACGTAGGCCGGCGTTCACGATCATGCCTTCCCATTCCATCTTGTCCTGCAGATAATAGGCGATCTGCCAGGGGTCGGCCTGGTAGCCGTCTCTCTTGCCCGAAGCTTCCTGGGCGGCTTTGTAATAATCCTCAGGCTTGTAAACCGGGATAAAGGTGCCGTCTTCGGATTCGAAGATCGTGGCCAGGCCTTCCGGGATCGGGTCTCCGGATTGGTAGTTGACCAGGAGCGAATCGTTCCAGACACGGTCCAGGCTGGCTTCAAACCGGTCTTCGTAGATGGTCAGGAAGTTTTGCAGCTGGTTCTTTTTGATGATATGCTTGATTATTTCCAGGCCGGTCTTGGCCGCATGGGTTTCGTTGACCTGATATTCGAAGTCGGCCCGGGCGTTGATGCTGGAGGTCACGTCATCCACAAACAGCTGGTAGATGCTGCCCGGGGCGTTGAAGCCGGAAACCGGGCGGGGGTCTTCCACACTGGCGATGCGGTAGGTCCAGAAGGAGCTATCCAGATAGCCCTGGTCATAAACGCCGTCTTGCGGGTTCCAATCCACGCTCGCGAATCCATAGTTGCCCTGCAGGACTTCATCAACGTAGAAGGGCAGCTGTGTAGGATCTTCCCAGGAGAAAGTTGGAACCTGGAACAGATAGTTGGAACGATCGATGCCGCGGGGACCTGAATTGCTGTCCTTCTGATAATAGCTGGCCTTTACTTTCAGATTCATCGCCGAGTTGAACACGTGGTCATAGGTGGCTATGTACTGTCTTTGCTCAGTCTTGTCATAGGCATAGTGGTCCAGGGCGTAGCGCCAGGAATAGGCGAACGGCAGGTTGTATGATCTGTCGCCGCGTGCCGCCAAAGTAATGCGTTGCGTGGGGCTGAGCACATATTTGGTCTTCAGGTTGATGTTGTAGGAATTATAATTGCGGTTGCCGGTGTCGATAAAGCCCAGGAAACTGCTGCGGTCGGCATAGGGATCGTTCTTTTCATAGACG
>DAHVPC010000123.1 GCA_027318475.1 Candidatus Cloacimonadota bacterium
ACAGCAAGCCATCGCTTCCTTCCTCGACAGGGAGACGGCTCGGATAGATGCTTTGATCCAGAAGAAAGAGCGGATGATAGAACTGCTGAAAGAAAAGCGGATCGCCCTCATCACCCAAGCTGTCACCAAAGGGCTGGACCCCAACGCCCCCATGAAAGACTCCGGGATCGAGTGGTTGGGAGAGGTACCGGAGCATTGGGAAGTACTGCCAATAAAATTTATAGTATCAACTCCCGTTACAGATGGTCCCCATGAAACTCCGGAAATACTTAATGAAGGCGTACCTTTCATATCCGCTGAGTCAATCAAGGGCGGGAAAATAGATTTTGAATTGAAACGGGGGTTTATAAGTATTGAAGATGACTTAAGATTCTCAAAGAAATACAAACCCGTGATTCTTGACATATATGTTATTAAATCCGGCGCTACTACTGGTAATAGTGCTATGGTTGAAACAGATATTGAGTTCAATATTTGGTCTCCATTAGCAGTAATCAGATGTAATAAAGCGATAGCTGATCCACACTTTGTGTTTCTCTATGTTAACTCAAAAGAGTTTATCACAGCAATTCAATTATTCTGGAGCTTCGGGACACAACAAAACATTGGTATGAACATAATTGAAAACCTGCAGGTGCCACTACCACCAATCAGTGAGCAGATCAATATCTGCAAGGGATCTAAAATGGAACTTGAGAGAATTGAAACTCTTCGGAGTAGAATTGCTGATTCTATCACCCTCCTCCGTGAATACCGCTCCTCTCTCATCCACCATGCCGTCACCGGTAAAATAGATTTGCGAGGCAATGATGCCCAAGCATAATGAACTGGCCTTTGAAGATTATATCGAGTTTGCCTTGCAAGGTGGCTGGACCACTGTAGCCAACACCGCTTTTGATGCCGTTAATGCCCTGTTTACCGAGGCGGCGCTCGAGTTTATCCGCCGCAGCCAGCCCAAGCTCTGGTCGCAATTGGAGCAGTTGAACGGCGGCTTGCTGCCCGGGCAGATCAGCAAAGCCTTGGTGAAGGAACGCGCCAGCAAAGGCACATTGCATATCCTGCGGCATGGTTTCAAGTTTCAGGGCAAGACGCTGAAATTGGCCTATTTCCGTCCGGCGCACTCTTTGAGCAAGGAGGCGGAAGCCCTCTACCATTGCAACACTTTCCAGGTTTGCCGGCAGGTCTTTTACCATCCCGAAAAGCAGCAGTCTATCGACATGGTCCTGGCGCTCAACGGCATCCCGGTTGCCACCCTCGAGCTCAAGAATCCCGGCACCGGCCAGAATGTGCATCATGCCATCCAGCAATACCGGGAGGATCGTGATCCTTCCACAGCCCTTTTAATCTTCAAAACAGGGGCTCTGGTGCACTTTGCCGTGGACACCGATGAAGTGTATATGACCACGCATTTGAGGAAGCAGAAGACCTTCTTTTTGCCTTTCAACCAGGGCAGTAATCCCCAAAGCGTGGATTGCGGCAAAGGCAATCCACCGCATCCATCCGGGCACAGGACCGCTTATCTCTGGGAAGAAGTGCTGCGGCCGGATAGTTTGCTGGAGATTGTGGGCAGCTTTATCTTTGTGGAGAATGCGGGCAAGAAAGATGAGCGGATCATCTTTCCCCGCTACCACCAGTTGGACTCCGTGCGTAAACTGCTGGCACAGGTAAAAAGCGATACCGCAGGCAAGAACTACCTGATCCAGCACAGCGCCGGCAGCGGCAAGACCAATAGCATCAGTTGGCTGGCGCATCGCTTGGCAAACTTGCACACTGCAGATGACAAACTGATCTTTGACTGTGTGATTGTGATCACCGATAGGGTGGTGCTGGACCGGCAGTTGCAGGACGCCATCTACCAGATCGAGCATGCCACGGGAGTGGTGCAGCCGATCAAGGAAGGCAGCAGACAGCTGGCCACGGCTCTGGTGGACGGCACCAAGATCGTGATCACCACCCTGCAGAAGTTCCCCTTTATCCTGAAAGGCTTACTTCGTATCGCCGGTGCCAAAGATACGGATATGCCGGATGAGGCAGCCCTGCTGAAATCCAAAACCTGGCAGAAGAAGATAGCGGGTAGAAGATATGCCATCATCGTGGATGAGGCGCATAGCAGCCAAACCGGTGAAGCAGCCAGGGGCATGAAACAGATCTTGGGCGATAAAGCCGCTAAAACCGAAGAAGTTGAAGACTGGCAGGACGAACTGAACCTGGTGATGGAGTCGCGTGGACAGCAGCCCAACCTCAGTTTCTTCGCCTTTACAGCCACGCCCAAGGGTAAGACGATAGAGCTCTTTGGCACCGGGGGCAGGGCCTTCCACAATTACAGCATGCGTCAGGCTATCGAAGAGGGCTTCATCCTGGATGTGCTGCAGCGCTATACCACCTACAGCACCTATTTCAAGATGATCAAAAAGACCGAGGATGACCCCTCCATGCCCGCCAAGCAGGCAGCCAAGAAGCTTTGCAAGTTTATGCGGCTGCATCCCCGCAATGTGAGCCAGAAGACGGAGATCATCATTGAGCACTTTAGAAACTGCATCATGCCGCTTATCGGTGGCAGGGCCAAGGCGATGGTGGTGACGGACAGCCGTTTGCAAGCGGTGCGCTATATGCTGGCTTTCCAGATGTACCTGGGCGAGCACCACTATACCGATGTGCATGCTTTGGTGGCCTTCAGCGGGACGGTGATCGATCCCGAGACCGAGCTGGAATACACCGAGCCGGGCATGAATATCGACTACAAGAACGGCAGGCACATTTCCGAAACACAGCTCAAAGACCGTTTTGGCAGCGAGGATTATCAGATACTTTTAGTAGCCAATAAATACCAGACCGGCTATGATCAGCCCCTGCTCTGCGCCATGTATGTGGATAAGCGTTTGGATGGAGTGCAAGCGGTGCAGACACTTTCCCGCCTGAACCGGATTTATCCCGGCAAGGAAGCGCCTTTCGTGCTGGATTACGTAAACAAGGCAGAGGATATCCTGGCTGCCTTTAAGCCCTATTACACGGTTACGGAATTGGAATCAGAATCCGATCCCGCGCATCTGGAAGAGCTGAAGCACGAGCTAAACCAGATGCAGGTATATGCTTGGCAGGAAGTTGAGGACTTTGCCAAGGTCTTTTACAAACCGCTGGGAGAGCAGAAACGGGGTGATCACGCGGCCCTGCAGAAGCATCTGCAAAGAGCGGTGGAGCGCTACAAGCAGCTGGCAAACGATGAGGACAGGGATAAGTTCCGGGATAAACTGAAAGCCTATGTGCGGCTCTATGCCTTCGTGACCCAACTGATCAACTACACCGATCAAGAGCAGGAGATGCTCTACAGCTTCGGTCGTTTCCTGCTGCCGCACATCCATCCCAGTGAAAGCCGGGATGCCTATCCGGAAAAAGACGTGGAATTGCAGTACTACCGCTTGCAGAAGGTTATGGAGGGTTCCATCGACCTTTCCGAAGGCGAAGAAGTGAAGGTTAAACCACCCACTGATACTGGCACACGCAAAGCCAAGGAAGAGGACAAACCCCTCTCGGAGATCATCGAAACCTTGAATGAACGCTTTGGCACAGACTTCAGTGAAGCGGACAGGCTGTTCTTTGAGCAGATCAAAGAGACTGCCATGCAGGATGAGGGTGTGCTCAAAACCGCCGCCGCCAATCCTTTGGATAAGTTTGAGTTGGGAATCGCCCAGACTATCAAGGACCTGATGATGAAACGCCTCAAAGAGAATGACAAAATCGTCAGCCGGTATATGGACGATGAGAGGTTCCAGAAGGTGATCTTCAAGCTCATGGCAAAGGAAATCTATAGAGATATAGCCTCTAACCCGGACTACGCGAATGCAGACTGAGAGATCTCTCTTGGGCAAAGTGCGATAATGAACAAAGGAGGTAGTTATGCCATCTTCTGCCTATAATGTGTTCAGGAACAACCTGCTCAATGATGTTGATATGTTGATTCAGAAGCATCATGAACTGAGGACAGGCAGCAGGGGCAGGCATAATCTTGGCTATTTGACCAGAAGCGCACTGTTCTTGTTGTGCGCTGGATGGGAATATTACATTGAATTGGTATGCCGCGATTTTCTGGAGATGATCATTAAGAACAAGGCATTGGTCAAGTCGCACGCGAACACGAAAAAATTCCTTACCATTTATGTAAAAAACCAAACCGACGATGATTTCATAGTTCAATTCGTTCAACATGGCTGGGAGAAATGCTTCAGGGATGCATTAGAGTTGCGGCTTTCCCAATTCAACACACCCAAATACTACGCCATTAAGAAGTTATTTTATGAGGTCTTTGGAATCGAGATATCCAATGCACTCGATGCCAGCAGAAAACAGCTAATAGATGGTTTTGTAACAAAACGCGGAAAAATTGCCCATCAAGGGGCCAAGGCAACTTACCCAACGATTAACCAAGTGATTCGCTACAGAAATGCAGTTTGCACGTATATAATGAGTATCGACGAATACCTGGCTTTGCAGGGCAGGGCCATCTATCATAAGCAGGCTTGGTGTAAGATAAGCAAAGCTACGCGTATACAAGACTATCGCACACCTAAAAGTAAATCGTAAAAAAAGGAGAATGGATGAAGAAATATCAGGACAGCAAGGTGCTTACCGTCATTGATGTGTACGGTAAAAAGAAACTTCGTTTTAGGCATGGCTCGAGGAATATTTTTGTGGAAGTCACCGATATACAAGCTGAGCGCTTTAAAGTACATTTTCCCCAAAGAACACAGAACCAGATTGACAGATTTTCATTGTTGGACTGCTTAGCGAGGCTTTTCTATGAGAAAGGTTTAGAGGATGGAAAGCAGGACACGGATTAGAGGTTGTTGTGTATGAATCTCAGTTGATCGAGAAGAAATCAATAATGGTTCTGAAGACTGATTTTTCGGATGTTGCCCATACCATTGTTTGTTTTGCCAATGCCTGTGGCGGCAAAGTGCTAATCGGTATTGAAGATCATAACGAGACAACACTCCACTATCAGAGATCAAACAAGTGGAAGATCTGCTTAACATGAATTACGCTCGTGCAAACTCATTGGTTACAAGTCTGGTCAGTATGAATATACTCCTGGAGACGACTGGATATTCTAGGAACCGCATATTTGTATTCAGGCGTTACATTGATGCCTTTACCAATTAAACCGAAACATAAACCCCATATATCGATTTGAAGCCACAATATCGATATATG
>DAHVPC010000124.1 GCA_027318475.1 Candidatus Cloacimonadota bacterium
AGGATCCTCAGCCTCACTTTCACCGATCCGCTTGGCTCAGCCTTGGCTGTGGCGACTTCCCTGGTCTGGGCTGGTTATTGGATCCTGAACATGCGGGATAGGAGCCCGGTGGTGGGCAGGCTGTTGCGCAATTTCCTGTGGGGCTCGCTGGCAACTGTTCTTTATGCATTCCTGCGCGGAAGCTTGAATCAGGCAGGATTGTTTACCGTCACCGGAAATCCGGGTTGGGGCCTCCTGGGAGCGCTTTACGTGGGCATCTTTGAAATGGGGCTCACTTTCATCCTATGGCAAAAAGCCCTCTCATCCAGCGGCAGCACCTCATCCGTGGCCAACCTGATCTTCCTGACGCCCTTTATATCGCTGATCTTCATCGCGCTGATCTTGCGAGAGAATATCCATCCCGCCACGTTGGCCGGATTGGTGGTGATCGTGGGCAGCAATCTCTGGCAGAAACGGGGAAAAGTGGAAAAGTGAATAGGTGGAAAGGACCTTAACTGAGTATCTAACGGATGAAAGATGGGAAACTTGCGCAGCTACTTTTCCACCTAATCACCCTTCCACTTTTCCATTCTTAAATCGGCAACTCCAGTTGCGCGCAGTCTTGTAGATCTCCGAGCTCGAGTTTCCCCACCCCCACTCCCAGCAACCGGATCTTCCTCCCGCTTTCCCAATTGGCGATCAGAAGTTTTTGCGCGTAGTCGAAGAGGACGCTCTTATCTGAGCTGGTTTCCGGCAAAGGACAGGATCGCGTAATGTATTCAAAGTTGTCGTACTTTATCTTGACCACCACGTTCTTACCCTGGATGTTCTTGTAGGACATCCGGTTGACCAGGCGATCCACCAAGTCCTGCAGAATGCTGAGGAGTTCGTCGATATCGTTCAGATCAGTGTCGAATGTAGTTTCGCAGCTGATGGATTTGGGATCGGATTCCGTGATCACATCCCGGTTGTCGATGCCCCGCACAACCTGGTAATAATAGAGGCCGGTCTTGCCAAAATGGCGGAGCATGGACTTCAGATCCTGGTTGAACAGGTCTTCCCCATTCTGTATGCCCAGTTTGCGCATCCGGGCTGCCGTGACCCTGCCGATCCCGTGGAATTTCTCGATGGGCAACCGGAACAGGATTTCCCTCGCGTTTTCCGGCGTGATGACGCTCAGTCCGTCGGGCTTGTTCAGTTCGGAGCCGATCTTGGCGAGGAACTTGTTAAAAGAAACTCCCGCTGAGCAGGTCAGACGCGTGGCGCCAAGGATGTCGGCCTTGATGCGCCGGGCGATTTCGACCGCGTCGGGCTCTCCGATCTTGTTTTCGGTCACGTCCAGATAGGCCTCATCCAAAGACATCGGTTCCACGAGGTCCGTATAGGAATGGAAGATGGCGCGCACCTGTTCCGATACTTCCTTGTAAAGGTGAAAATGGCTGTGCACAAAGACTCCCTGGGGACACAGTTTCCAGGCCTGATGCGAGCTCATTCCGCTGTGGACGCCGAAGATCCGGGCTTCATAGGAACAGGTGGATACGACGCCCCGGCTGTTGGGAGAGCCGCCTACAATCACGCATTTGCCTTTGAGGGACGGATCTTCCCTGATCTCGATTGCGGCAAAATAGGCGTCCATATCCACGTGGATGATTTTTTTCATAGGGACAGCTTAGCCAACGGAGCTGGCGCGTCAAGAGATTTCACCAGCCCGGAATCACATTCCAGCGGTTCCGATGAATAGGGCTGGTTTTTTTGCTTGACAGTATCGGCAAACGCCCGTAGTCTTGCGCCAAATAAAAATTGGGAGGATATCGTGAAGATTTCAGGTATCTTTTTCGCCATAGTCATTATCGCTTTCTTACTGCCTTTTATGGTAGTTAAATGCGGAGACACGAAGCTGGCCACGTTCACCGGTTTCAAGTTGGTTACTGGTGGCGAGGTCAAAGCCCCTGCGATGGATAACATGATGAAAGGGCTGGGTGACGCGTTTAACATGGACAACACGACTCAGGAAGCCCAGGAAGATGAGCAGGAGGCCAAGGGCGAAAAGGTCAAACCCAACGCCTTTGCCATAATTGCGCTGCTGATGGCGGTCATCGGATTGATCACAGCCTTGATCATGAGCCAAGAAAAATACATCATTCCCCTGGTTGTGGCGATAGTCGGCTTCATCGCCATGCTCTTGATAAAATCAGGTGTTTCGGGCGACATGTCCGCCGCTGGAAGTAAAGAAGTGGCGGATATGATCAAGATCAAGATGCAATTTGGCTACTTCCTCGCGCTATTGGCCTTCATCGGCGCAGCGGTTTTCGCCTATCTGGCAGGCAAAAACAAGAAACTGATTTCCCAGGAGCAGATCTCCAACATCATCCCGGACAAAGTGGAAAACGCCTTTGACAAAGCCAAGGACAGCGTTATCGCGGCAGGATCCGAGGCTTGGAACAAGGTCGAAGAAACTGTCGAAAAGGCCAAAACCAAGATCGATGATGCCAATCTTGAAGAGAAATTCGACAGCATGGTGGACAAAGCTAAAGAAAAACTGGACGAGGCCAATATCGGCGGCAAGATCGGCGAAATGGTTGATAAAGCAAAGGATAAGATCGAAGATGTGGTCGACAAGGCCAAGGACGTTGTCGGACCCGACGACACCAAGAAAGGCTGATATAACCGCTTAGGCGTGATAAATACCCAGGATTGAGACCTGTCCTGGAAAACTTGGGCAGGTCTCGTCTTTTGCCCCCTGCAGAAGCAGCGGCAAGCATGATCTTAAATACATAAGGAGGTATTGTTATGGCAATTTCTAAAGACCTGACCGATTCGATACTAAGTTCCGTGCTGGATCGCGTCAAGGGATCCATCACCCCACCTGACGATACACCGGATGATGACGAAAGCATATTTGGCCTGGTGAAAAGGAGTTTGGATCCTGGACAGGAAAAGGAAGAAGGGATTTTTGGGCTTATTTCCAACGCCCTTTCTACCGGCGGGGATTCCGGTTCCAGCGGTGGATTGATGGATATCCTCGGTTCCCTCCTTGGCGGAGCTGCCCAAAAAGAAACCGAACGCGCTGATTCTTCAGGCGGCGGATTGATGGATATCCTCGGTTCCATTATGAGCGGGGGTTCGAAAGAAGAACCTGAAGCGGAGCAGGCAGCCAAATCTTCCGGCGGTGGTTTGATGGACGCTTTGGGAGCGATTTTGGGCGGAGTTTCCAAAGCGGAACCCGCAAGCGAAGAATCCAGCGGCAACGGCCTGATGGACATCCTGGGCTCTGTGTTGGGCGGAGGGCGGCAAGCCGCGTCCGAAAAAGACCGCGGCCTGATGGGCATGATCACCGACGCGATAGGCGGCGAGGGCGTCATTGGCGACATCCTCGAAAGCGTGCTGAAAAGCAAGGGCGTCTCAGCCAGCAACCTCTCAGCAGACAGCGGCCTGGCCGCCACGATCAAGGATTTCGTGGTGGACCTGATCGCCAAATATGTGCTCAACAAAGTCCAGGCCAACCTCACCGGCGGTAAATCCTCTGTGGGAAACACGCTGGGCGGCCTGCTCGACGCCTTGACACCGGATACCTGAGTATCAGTACATATCTTCGAACCCGGCCATTTTCCGCCAGCGGCTTCCAGGCCAGCCCGTTTCAACGCTGTTTGCCTGAGCCGGTGGAAAATGGCCTTTGCTATATATGAGTAGAAAAGGGCAGCCAATCGTCTGGCAAGAACGCTGGAAAGTAGTCGCCGGCGGTTTTCTGATTGCTATGGTGGGCGGGTTATCCTATTCTTGGGGCGTTTTCGTGGAACCGATGCAAGCAAGGTTCGGATGGACGAAGGCCGACGCCACTCTGCCCCTCTCGGTGTTCATGGTGTTTTTCGCGATCATGATGATCCCCGGCGGCAAACTACAGGAGCGGATAGGTCCGCGCAAGCAGATCCGTTATGGCTCGGCGCTGTTCCTGGTGGCTTATTTCCTCAGTGCTTTGGTGCATTTCACACTTAACAAGTGGTGGCTGGTCTTTTCCTATGGAGTGGTGGGCGGCATAGCTTGTGGACTCACCTATTCCTGCATCGCGCCTCCGATCAGACGCTGGTTTCCCGACCATCCCGGACTCGCTGTATCGCTTGGCGTAATGGGCTTCGGCCTGGCCTCGTTCTTTTTCGCGCCCTTCAAAGCAAAAGTCGCGCTGCCGCAGTTCGGCATCCCCGGAACCTTCATCTTGCTTGGATTGGTCACTTTCTCAGTGGGCTGGATCGCCTCCCTTCTGGTCCGTAATCCAGAGAACGACTGGTTTACCCACCTCTTCGGCACAATGCACCTTTCCGGCCACACCAGCAGTATCGTGGAAGACGTCCGCCCGGAACAAATGCTGAGGGAAAAACTCTTCTGGTTCACCTGGCTTTCCTTTCTCTGCGTGATCTTTGGCAGTTTGATGATCATCGGGATCCTCCCCACTTTCGGCCAGGAAGCGTTAAAACTCTCTCCTTTGCACGCTGCTATCCCCCTCTCCTTTTTCGCGCTCTCGAACGGGCTCAGCCGTCCCCTGGCTGGATTGCTCAGCGATAAGATCGGCTCGCTGCAGCTGATGGTACTCGTTTACGCTTTGCAGACGGCGGTGTACCTGATCATGCCGACCTGTATCAACAGCCTGGCCCTTCTCAATCTCGCTGCCGTTATCCTGGGCATAGGGATCGGCGTGACCCTGGCCCTTTACCCCGTTCTCTGTTCGGAGTTTTTCGGCGTGATGCACCTGGGTGTCAATTACGGGCTATTGTTCAGCGCTTATGGTTTCGGCGCGCTGGCCATCCCTGCCGGAGCCTGTTTGCACAGGTCTTCCGGAGACTTCTCTTCCGCTTTGCGCCTATCCGGAATTTTATCCGCGGCCGGAACCTTGCTCCTGCTGTTTATACTACTCTTCATGCGCAAGCGTCCGCATTGACCGGAATCCCGGCGCAGCGGTTCTGGAGGACTCAGGCTTACAGATAATTCAGGATCTTGTTGGCCCTGCCGAGGAAATCCTTCAATTCATCCCCGCTGAAGGCTTTCTGCTCCAGTAACGAAAGGTCGTGGATGTAGGAACAGAGGGTGTTCACCTCTTCTTTTTTACCTGCCGCTGAAAGGTCCAAGATTTTTTTGATCACCGGGTTTTCCTGATTCACCACCAGAGTATGGTATT
>DAHVPC010000125.1 GCA_027318475.1 Candidatus Cloacimonadota bacterium
CCCGCGATCACTGCGCCGTCATTGCGCGGTCACTGCGGGCTTTGCCCGTAATGACCGCGCAATGACCGCGCAATGACCGCGGGAGCGATCCCAGAAAAACATTGACCGTTTTCGCAAGCCCTGAAATAATGACGCCCAGAGGTGTATATGAACGACGACATTATCGACAGCCGGGAAATCCCCCTCGAAGAGCAGGAAAAGGCTCAGGACCGCATTGTGGATATCGACCAGACCAAACTGCAATTCTACGAGAAACTGCGCCAGAAGGCGCAAAGCTGGACCAAAGCCAAGACCGGCAGGATGGGCAATAAACTGGGCGAATACCTGTTTCTGCTGCCGGATTTCTTTATCCTGGTTTGCCGCATGGCTGTGGACAAACGCGTGCCCGCCAAGACCAAACTGATTTTGGGCGGGATCATCGCCTACGTGATGCTGCCGCTGGACATAATCCCGGATTTCATCCCCATTCTGGGCTCGGTGGACGACCTGGTGCTGGTGGTGATGGGGCTGAACATGCTGCTCAACCAAACGAACCAGAAGGTGCTGGAAGACAATTGGAGCGGCGAGGGCGACGTGCTGGAACTGATGCAAAAGATCTCCGCGACCGCCGAGAAATTCCTGGACAAGAGCGTGCTCCAACGCATCAAAAAGTGGCTGCATATCAAGCATTGAATGCTTAAACTGCTGCTCGCTTCGCGCAATCCGGACAAGATCGCGGAACTTCGCGACCTGCTGGCCGGGCTGGAAGTTCAACTCGTATCCCTGCTGGATTATCCCACTTTGCCGGAAACCCTCGAAGACCGGGATATTCTGGCGGGAAATGCCGGGAAGAAAGCCCTGGAAGCAGCGCAGGGCACGGGCTTGACCTGCCTTGCCGACGATACGGGCCTGTTCATCGACGCCCTGGAGGGCGCTCCGGGAGTGCGCGCAGCGCGTTTCGCCGGCGAATCATGCAGTTACAAGGACAACCGCGATAAGGCTTTGCGCCTGCTGTCAGGAGTCCAGAACAGGCAGGCGGAGTTCCGCACCTGCGTGGTGTTGGCCGCTCCGGATGGAATAATCTCGATTCAGGAAGGACGGATGCCGGGATCCATTACTACTTCGGAACGCGGAAGCAACGGCTTTGGCTATGATTCCATTTTCGCGCCTGAGGGTTCAAAACTAACCTACGCCGAACTTACCGACGCGGAGAAGAACCTGATTTCGCACCGGGGCAGGGCTTTGCGGCTGATGCTGCCCGTCCTGCAGGATTTAATTACGCTTGCATAAAGAGGTAAAACTATGATCAAATCACAAATCTTCCGTCAATACGACATCCGGGGCATAGTCGGCGAAGAGATCGACGCCGAGTCCTACTACCTGATCGGCAAAGGCTTTGGCACCTATCTGCGCCAGAAAGGGCTTTCCACCATAGCCTTGGGCGGAGACGCCAGGCTCTCCACTCCGGAAATGCTGGCTTCCTTTGCCAAAGGCGCTCTGGAAACCGGCTGCGACATTCTGGACGTGGGCAGCGTGGCCACTCCGGTGCTCTACTTCGCGATCTGGAAACTGGGAACGGATGGCGGAGCGATGGTCACCGCCAGCCACAATCCGCCTCAATACAACGGCTGCAAACTCAATCTGGGCCTGGGTTCTGTGTTCGCGGACGAGCTGCAGGGCGTGCTCAAGATCATCCAGAAGGGCGAATTCACCAAGGGCGAGGGCAAGTATAGCACCCACACCGAAGTGAACGAACAATATATCGATTATATCGCGGCTAACATCAAGCTGGAGCGCCCGGTGAAGGTCATTGTGGACGGCGGCAACGGCATGGGCGGGCCCTACCTTCCGGAAATCCTCCGACGCCTGGACTGCGAAGTGATCGAGATGTATTGCGAACCGGACGGCTCCTTTCCCAACCACCATCCCGACCCCACGATCGAAAAATACATGGTTGACCTTTCCCGGGCCGTCGTTGCCGCGGAGTATGAACTGGGCATCGGTTTGGACGGCGATGGCGACCGCATCGGAGTCGTGGACGAAAAGGGCAAGATGCTGGTGGGCGACCAGATCTTGAACATCCTGGCGCGGGACTACCTGGCCCAAAACCCCGGCAAGACCATCATCGCCGACGTCAAGTGCTCCAAAAACCTTTACGACGACATCCGCAAGCACAGCGGCATCCCCATGATGTATAAAACCGGCCACGCCAACATCAAGATGAAGATGAAGGAACTGGGCATCGAATTCGCCGGGGAAATGAGCGGGCATATCTTCCTCGCCGATCGCTATCTGGGCTTCGACGACGCCATCTACGTGAGCTGCAGGATGATCGAGATCGTTTCCAAAACCGACGCTCCGGTCAGCAGCTACCTGGCCGACCAGCCCCAGATGTTCAACACTCCGGAACTGCACATCACCTGTCCGGATGACCGTAAATTCGCCGTCGTGGCCAAGGTTTGTGCCGAATTCAAGGCCGAGGGTTACGACGTGAACGACATCGACGGCGCGCGCATCACCTTCAGCGACGGCTGGGGCCTGGTCCGCGCCTCCAATACCACGCCGGTGCTGGTCACCCGCTTCGAAGCCGAATCAAAACAACGCATGAACGAGATCAAGGACCTGGTGGAAGTGAAAATACACAAGTATCTCTGAAACAGCCCTTTCCATACTAACCAGAGATCAGCAAAAGGAAATCGGACCCAACAGCCTGTTTAGCGGGTTGGGTCCGGTTTTCTTCGCTTAATGTCGTGAAATGACGCCGGGAACGGGGCCGGATCAGGCTTTGAGGAGTTGGATGATCCGGTCGGAAGGCTCGAGGGGCAGTGTCTGTTGCTCTCCGCTCTGCAGGTTTTTCAGCGTGACCTGGTTTGCGGCGACTTCGTCTTCGCCCACGATCAAGGCGAAACGGGCCTGGCTGTGATCAGCGGCTTTGAGTTGGGCTTTGAAGGACGCTTTGTCGGGGTCGAATTCCGCATAAATTCCCGCGCCGCGCAAGGCGTTGAGATAAGGCAGGACCAGCTTTTGCGCCGCTTCGCCCAGGGTGATCACATAAACGTCCGGTACTCCTGGCGCGCCCAGTTCGACCTCTTCCTCATCCAAAGCCAGCAGCAGGCGTTCAAAGCCTCCGGCGAAACCGATGGCGGGGATGCTCTTGCCGCCGATCTGTTCGATCAGGCCGTTGTAGCGGCCTCCACCTGCCAGGGAATTTTGCGCGCCGAGCCCTTCGTAGACGATCTCGAAAGCCGTGTTGGTATAGTAATCCAGGCCGCGGACGATGCGCGGATTGATGGTGAAGGGGATTTGCATCAATCCCAGATTGTCCTGCACCGCAGAAAAATGCACCTTGCAGGCGTCATCCAGGTACTCCAGTTGCGAGGGCGCATACGCGGCGATCTGTTTGCAGGATGGCACCTTGCAATCCAGCAGGCGCCGGGGTTTCTGCCCGAAGCGGAGTTGGCAGTCCGGGCACAAATCAGCCAGAGAGGGTTGGAAATAGTTCCGCAGCGCGGTATCGTAGGCGGTTGAGCACTGCGGACAGCCCACGCTGTTCAGTTCCAGGCGTAAGCGCCGCAAGCCCAATCCGGTCAGATAATTCCAGAGGATGGAGATGACTTCCGCGTCGAAATAGGGATTGTCGCTGCCGATGAACTCGATCCCGTATTGGTAGAATTGGCGGTAGCGGCCTGCCTGAGGCCTGTCGTAGCGGAACATCGGGCCGATGTAGAAAAGTTTGGTGTTCGAGCCGCCGAGATCCAGGCGGTTCTCCACATAACTGCGCACCACAGGCGCGGTTCCTTCGGGGCGCAGCGCGAATTCGCGGCCCTTCTGGTCCTGGAAGCGGTACATTTCTTTCTTCACAACGTCCGAACTCTCCCCGGAACTGCGCTCAAACAGCGAAGCCTGTTCGAAGACCGGCGTGGTGATCTCCTGATATCCGCACACTGCGGCGATCTTGCGGAAAGCGTCGATAACTTTCTGCCACTTGTAGCTTTGCTGGGGCAGGATGTCGTAGGTTCCGCGCGGTATCTTGTAGTCCATGATTACCTCAAGGGGGAACTATCCTTCAGAGGGGGTGGTTTCGTCAAGGCGCAAATGCGGATAAGTGACCCCGGTGAGGTATAAACCTTGCGCCGGAGCGGTCAGAACCAGCCTTTGCCGGGGATCCTCCTCCGCCAGTATTTGCCGCAGAACATCGGGTCCCAGTTTCTGCTGCGCAAGGTTGGCCAGGGTGCCCACGATGCGGCGCACCATGTTGTGCAGAAAGCGGTCCGCGCTGCAGTGGAAACTGATCAGGCCGGCGTCTTCGCTGATATCCAGCTGCGTGATCTCGCACACGTGCTTGGGCACCGCAGGATTATCCCGGCTCAAAGAGGAAAAGTCGTGGCTGCCCAGCAGAACTTGAGCCAGAGCGCGCAATTCTTCCAGGCGGATGTTTCCCATAGGCAGGAAACCTGTATGGAGCCTGTTCAGAGGGGTTTTTTCCCGCGCCAGCAAATAGACGTAACTGCGGGCCATGGCTTGGTAGCGGGCATGGAAATCGTCCGGAACCCGCCAGATTCCAGTGACCAGAAGATCGTCCGCCAGCTTGGTGTTCAGCCCCAAACGCAATTGCCGGGGCGTCATTTTGCCAGCGTAGTCGAAGTGGGCAAAGTGCGCCCGGGCATGCACTCCGGCGTCGGTCCGCCCCGATCCTGTGACTCCGGGATGGGGAATTCCCAATTGCCGGAACGCGGAGATCAGGTCGCCCTGGATGCTTCTGCCGGCGCATTGGACCTGCCAACCCCGGAAGTTCATCCCGTCGTACATCACACGCAGCAGAAAGCGGGCCATATCTTCCACCTCAAAGCGA
This sequence comes from Candidatus Cloacimonadota bacterium, assembly GCA_027318475.1. Classification (GTDB taxonomy): domain Bacteria; phylum Cloacimonadota; class Cloacimonadia; order Cloacimonadales; family Cloacimonadaceae; genus Syntrophosphaera. The sequence continues at coordinate 4,832 of DAHVPC010000125.1, forward strand.
ATGGACCAGCGCCAGCAGCGCCATCAAAGTGACGATGGCAAGGTTGGCGGCTATTGCCGGAGCGGGCGTTCCCAGCTCCGCCAGAATGCCATCCAGGCGCGCTTCGATGGCTTCCGTTTGGGCAAAAACCTGCTTGCCGCCGGCGAAAAGATTGTCCAGCAAAGCGCCGATGCTGGTTCCCGCGGAGGGTTTGTGCCGGGCAAAGTAGCCGGCGTAAGCTCGGATGAAGAGCGAGGTCGCCAGG
>DAHVPC010000126.1 GCA_027318475.1 Candidatus Cloacimonadota bacterium
AGGTCGGTTTCGGCGCCATCGTCGGTAACGAAAACTTCTCCGTGCTGGAAGGGGCTCATGGTGCCGGGATCTACGTTTAAGTAAGGATCGAACTTTTGGGTTACGACCCGATAACCCATTGATTTGAGCAACAAACCGATGGAAGCGGTGGCGATGCCCTTGCCCAAGGACGAGATCACGCCGCCCATCACGAAAATGTACTTGGCCATAATACCTCTATTGAAACGCCAGGGGAGGCGGAAACCGCCATCCGGCCTCCGCTCCCGCTGTCGCGCTATTTTACGTTGATGCCTATCAGGCCAGGCTTTTCAGTTCGGCCAGAGATTCTTTGATCGCCTGTACTGTGAAAGACAGATCTTCATCCGTATGCCGGTAGCAGATGTAGCCATGATGGAAAGGCTGCAGGAACACGCCCCGGCGGATCAATTGGGTGTAGAACTCCGGTCGGAGTTTCTTGTAAAGCCCGGCTTCGTCTTTGGGGAAGGTGACGAAGGGCATCCAGGGCGAGCCGCTGAAGCGGGCGGGAATCCCCGATTCAGCCACGGCTTTCTCCACTTGCTCGCCGAACTTCTTGCCCTTGGCGGCGATCACGTCCAGGACCTTGTCGCGCTGGAGGATTTCGATCGTCTTCAGGGCGGCGATCTGGGCGTCGCTGTTGGGGAAGAAGGTGGAGGAGAGGAAGACTTCCTTTTCCAGCACTTTCATCACTTCACGTTTGCCCACCAAAGCGGCGATGGCATAGCCGTTGGCCATGGCTTTGCCGATGGTGGAGAGGTCGGGCGTAACGCCAAAGTAAGCCTGCGCTCCGCCCAGGCTGCATCTGAAGCCGCTGCGGATCTCGTCGAAGATCAGCACGCAGCCATATCGATCGGCAAGCTTGCGCACGCCTTCCAGATAGCCCGGCAAAGGCATCTGCACTTCGGAACCCAGAGGATGTCCGACAGGCGTCACGATGATGGCGGCCATGTCGTTGGCGTGGGTTTTCAGGATATCTTCCAATTGGTCGAGGTCGTTGTAATGGAACTCTAGGATGTCTTCGTAGAATTTTTCCGGGATGCCGCCCTTCACTTCCACACACCAATCGTGCCAGCCGTGATAGCCGCAGCGAGCGATCTTTATCTTGCCTGTGTAAGCCCTGGCGACCCGGATGGCGATGGTGGTGGCGTCGCTGCCGGTTTTCACTATCGCCGCCATTTCGCAGGAGGGGATCACTTCCTGCAGTTTGCGCACCAGCTCGTTCTGCATGGGCTGGGTGAGCGAGAAACAGAAGCCCTTGCCGCGGATCTGCTCGATCACGGCGTTGTCGATCTCTTCTTCGCCATAGCCGATGATGATGGGGCCATAGGCGCAGAGATAATCAATGTATTCGTTACCGTCGACGTCGCGGATGCGGCCGCCCTTGCCGGCTTCGAAGAAGATGGGGTATTCGCCCTGGACGAAATTGTAGGGCCGGCGGATGCCAGCCACGCCTCCCGGAACGAGGGTTTGCGCCTCGGCAAAGAGAGCCAGGCTTTTATCGAGTTTTAGTTTGTTTACCATGCTTTTCTCCTACCTGGTCCAAAGTGAGGCGATGCCCATGCCGCCGCCGATGCAAAGCGATGCCAGGCCTTTGTGGACGTCGCGTTTATGCATCTCGTGCAGCAAGGTGACAATGATGCGGGCGCCGCTGGCTCCGATCGGATGTCCGAGCGCGATGGCGCCGCCGTTGACGTTGACGATGGCGGGATCGAGTTTTCCCGGTCCTTCGGATTCCAGTCCTTTCAGTACCGCGAGCGATTGCGCAGCGAAGGCTTCGTTGAGTTCAGCCAGTTCGATGTCGCCGATAGCCCAGCCGGATTTCTGCAGAACTTTGGCAATCGCGGGAACCGGTCCGTAGCCCATGATCGCGGGATCCACGCCAGCTGCAGCGCTGTTCACGAATGTGGCGAGGATGGGCAGGCCAAGTTCGAGCGCTTTGTCTTCGCTCATCAACAGCAGGAGCGCGGCTCCGTCGTTGATCCCCGAAGAATTGGCGGCAGTCACCGAACCGTCGGCTTGGAAAGCGGGGCGCAGTTTGGCCAGGCTTTCCACGGTGACTCCGAAGCGCGGCATTTCGTCGTTTTCGATCACGAGGGGATCGCCTTTGCGCTGGGGAATGCTGATGGGGACGATCTCATCGCGGAAGTGTCCGCTGTTGATGGCGGCCTCGGTTTTGTTCTGGCTGGCGGTGGAGAAGGCGTCCTGTTCCTCGCGGCTGATTCCGTGTTTGGCGGCCAAGTTTTCTGCCGTGATGCCCATGTGATAGTTGTTGAAGACGTCGCTCAGACCATCGCGGATCATCAGGTCAACCAGTTCCTTGTTGCCCATCTTGCCGCCCCAGCGGACGTCCATCGAGGCGTAGGGGATCTGGCTCATGTTTTCCGTCCCGCCGGCAACGATGATGTCGGCTTCGCCGGCTGCGATCATCAAGGCGGCCAGAGTAACGGCTTTCATGCCCGAACCGCACACTTTGTTCACTGTATAGGCGGGCACGCGATCCGGCACTCCGCTGTGAATGGCCACTTGGCGGGCGATGTTCTGCCCGTGGCCGGCTCCACACACGTTTCCCAGGATCACTTCATCCAGTTGGTCGCCTTGCAAGCCTGTCTCGGCTAGCATTGCCTTGAGAACGGCCACGCCGAGCTGCACGGCCGAGATGTCTTTGAACGCTCCGCCGAAATTCCCGATGGGAGTGCGTTTGGCGCATACCACGACTGTCTTACGCATTGGTTCCTCCATGTGTTTTATTTTTGTTTATCGTATAAAATCCATTCTGCATGTGTGTGTTTCTGATGCTAGCCAATAGCGCCATTACTTAATCAAGGTCCGGAGATCGCGGACACCGGGCAACCCTGGTAATCGTCGCCGTTGCCATTTTTACAGATGCCGCAGTTGATACATTTCTGGGGATCGATCACAGCTTTGTTATTCACCAGAGTGATGGCTTGAACCGGGCAATAGAGAGTGCATAACCCGCACCCGATGCAGGGTTCGGGGTTCACTGCATAGTTGGAAACTACCGCCTTGGCTTCAGTTTTCGCCGCAGCTTCGCCTTGCTTCGGAGCTGTGGTTCTGGCAGGGGAAACGGCTTCTGCGCTTGGTGGCGGTGTGGGGGTTTGTGCCAGCGGCGCAGGCCTTCCCGCCACTGAATCTGACGCTGGAACAGACCCATAGGGAGTGCGTACTCCCACAACGCAGCGGGTGCAGCCAATGCATTTCTTAGCATCGATCACCGCTTTGCCATTGCGCATTGAGATGGCGTCAACCGGGCAAACCTGGACAAATCTGGTACGGGGAAGAACATTAAGAGCGGACATCAGTTGCAGGCAGATGACAACTGCCAGCAAAGCGATGACGACAGCCGGAATCACTTGCCGCATTCGCGTTCCTCGCTATAGGTGCCCGGTTTCGGGCAGCTCTGCGCGCAGAGATCGCAATGGATGCAGTTCCTGTCGCGCACATACTCGCTTTCGGCGATGTTGATGTTCATTGGGCAGAAAAGCATGCACACTCCACAGTCGGTGCAGCGTTCCAGATTACGTTTTACCAGGCTGCGCTTGAAACCCGCAACCTCGCCCAGCCATTGGAACACGTTCATCAAAGCGGCATAGGGGCACAAAAAACGGCACCACTCCCGGCTGCCAAACCAGGATTTCAGAAAGACCAGAGCCAGGACGGCAAGCCCCGGCGCAATCAGCCTGGGCAACAGTGAAAGCCCGTAAAAAGGGCAGAGGCGGAAATAGATGTAATTGATGCCCAGGATCGTCATTCCGCCAGTTGCCAGCAAGATCAGATATTTCAGCCAGGCTAACCTGCGGTCCACGAAAAAGGGCGTCTGGTGTTTGGCGCGGTATTTCCTGCTCCGCAGCGAATAGATGAATTCCTGCATGGTTCCCAAAGGGCACAGCCAGGCGCAGAAACGCCTGCCCCAAAACATCGAATAGACCAGCACGGCAAAGCCAAACATGATCGCGGCGGCCATGGCAGCTCCGCCTAATTTCAGGAAGCCCCAGCCGCTCAGTCCAAAACACACCACGGCATATGGGCAGGCTTGATGGATCACATATCTGCCGCCCAGGATCACCAGGCCCAGAAAACCCAAAGACAACAGGAAACTGACGCTCTGGACTATTCTGCGTCGCTTCTGAGTTCTATCCAGTTTCATCGCTGGGGTTTCCTTTGTCTGTGTTTTGACTGCGCATGGCAGGACATCTCTCCAATGAGTGTGATAATGTCAATCAAAAACTGCCCGTTATTATAAGTGCTACTCAGGAATGGGAATGAGAGACTCCAGGAGTTTGATCCAGTTGTCCATCACCTTTCAAAGCTGGAGATTACGGCGCTTTGAGCAGAACCAGGCTAGTGAATATCCGGCTTGCGGCTTGGTCCGGATCCGCTTCCCCTATACCATCTCGTTTACTTTTCCGTCAGGAACACTTTCAGCAGCTTCGCCGCTCCGCTTCTGCCATTCAGCATCTCGAACTCCTCAGCGCTGATGGGGCAATGGAAAGCCTCAAATTGCGGGACGGGGATGCGTTCCGCGGGCAGCAGCGTGAACACCTGGCGGAATGGCGTCTGGACGGCCAGCGAATCTGACCCGGCGGAGTTGAATCCGGATGAATCGATCTCCAGCAGCACTTTGGAAATGGCAACTCCGCTGGAGTTCCTGATCCTGGCCACAAGATGGTAAGAAGGAAATTCGGCGTTGTTGGATTTGTTGTATTGGACTTCCCATTGCAGCACTTCGGCATCATCAAAGTAGGGCAGAAAATAATCCCGCCGCACAAACTTGCCGGACTTGCCGATATCTTCTTTGATCGCGTCCAGCAATTTCAGCAGACTGAGGCGTTTATATTTTCGCAAACTTGCGGGCAGGTTGGCCAGATAGTCGTAACTGTCGATAGTCTTGGGATCCTTGAGGACAGCAGGTTTATCCTGGTCCAGGCGCGTGACGAGGTCTTGATAGATGGCGTTGAC
>DAHVPC010000127.1 GCA_027318475.1 Candidatus Cloacimonadota bacterium
CGATCTACAGCAGATGCGCAGCTACTAAGGAGCGAGGCAGTGGGATACGCAGTCTGGACGGCATATTTTAGCCCCGGAGGGTGCGACATATCATAACGTGGGGTTTACCATTGGACTGAGATGATTCGTAACTGAAATACCTCACCCACTTCGTTTGCACGAGCTAGAAGAATATATCTTTAATAGCCTGGCCTGGGGATATGGTCTGAAATATCGCTCAGGTTTGCGGACTGGGGGTGGCGCAGGAATCCCGAATGACCAGTTGCGCCTCGAGGATCACATGCAGATAAGCGGAATGCTTGCCTCTGATCTCGTCCAGCAGGATCGCCACGGCCTTCGCCGCCATTTCTTCGATCGGGGCGGCATTGGTGGTGAGAGAAGGGAAAACCACCGAAGCTACAAGGATATCGTCGAAACCGATGACGCTGATGTCGTCGGGGATCCTGAGGCCGCTTTCCTGGATCACCTTCATGGCACCGAGGGCCATGGAGTCGTTGGCGCACACAATTGCGGTGGGAGTTGGGGCAAGGGACAGAAAGTACTTGCCTCCCCGCTTTCCGGATTCGAAGGAGTAATCGCCCCTGAACAGCAATTCCTCTGCGGCTGCGATCCCGCTTCTGGCCAAGGCGTTCTTGTAGCCCAGCAGCCTATCCTTGCAAATGTCGGAATCCAGCAGCCCGGAGATGAAGCCGATGCGGCGATGGCCCAGGGAAATGAGGTATTCGACCGAGTGGCTGCAGCTGTTGAAATTGTCGATGGTGACCGAAGGGATGGATTTGTCCGCGGCGATGTTATCCAATAGGACTATGGGCAGATAGTTCTTGATGGCCTGGATCCTGTCTTCGATCCGGGGAAAGCAGCAGATGATGACGCCGTCGATCTTCTTCTGGCTCAGAAGCGGATTCAGGTCGTCAAAATCGGAAACCAGCAGCATATTGTAGTCGCTGCGGGCCACTTCCTCTTCCAGGGACTTGAACAAAAGCGAGTAATAGGGGCTGGAGATGCCTTCCTTGATCTCCTCGTCCAGAAAGAAGCCAATATTGCCGGTAACCTTGGAATTGCGGGATTTATTGTTTACGAAGGTGCCCTTGGTGCTTTCCTTGTGCAAAACGCCTTCCTCCACCAATTCCGCGACCGCCTTGCGGACAGTCATGTAAGAAACGCCGAGCTCCGCAGCCAGGACTCTTTCACCCGGCAGCTTATCGATAATGGAACCGGTTTTAATGCTATTCCTCAGTTTATGCTTTACGCGGATGTACTTGGGCGTTCTATCTGTCATTTGAGGCCAGGCTACTCCTTCTTTCTTGAAAAATATAGCAATCTAGTCTGCGTGCAGGGCAGGACGGAAATTAACCCGATAGTGCTATACAGCATTGAAACCATAAAAAACACAACCGCAAAAACAGTCAAGTTATCTTTCATCCAAGGCACAAAAAAGGTATCAGCGCGAACGGGATTTCCCCGGAGCGAAAAAAAAGCTTGACAAGAACGGACAAGACCCAAAACGTGCTATATAGCAGTAAGAGTCGTTTTGAAATTGATAACTTATCCGATTATCATAAAAGGGAAGGTTCACGATGGCAAGTAAGACACTACTTTCAGCCGCCTTGGCAGTGCTCCTGTTGTTTTTCTTCGGGTGCGACATATTCACCGCGCCCAAACCGGTACCCGACACCACCGGACCAGTCAATTACACCCTGGTCTGGGCCGACGAATTCGAGCAGGCATCCACGCTCCCCGACTCCGACAACTGGGGCTACGACCTGGGTTACGGCAGCGACGGCTGGGGCAACGACGAATGGCAGATGTACACCAACAACCAGCAAAACGTGAAGGTGGAAGATGGCAATCTGGTCATTTCGGCGGTCTGGGATTCCGTAAATTTCGCCGTTCCCGGCAAACGCAACGGCTCGATAACCTCTGCCCGGGTCAACACCAAAAACAAATTCTCCTTCAAATTCGGTAAAGTGCAGGCCCGCATCAAAGCGCCCACGGACAAAGGCATGTGGCCGGCGTTCTGGATGCTGGGCAAAAACATTGACGCCGTGAGCTGGCCTCAATGCGGTGAGATCGACATCATGGAGATCAGCAACTTCCTGCACGACGACCGGACTTCCCTGTGCACCATGCACTGGTGGGACGATGACAGCGACAGCCACCGCGCCTATGGCACTTCCAAAAGGCTGGGCGCGCCTCTTTCCGACGCCTACCACGTGTATGAAGTGGAGTGGGACGAGCAGCGCGTCGTAGGCAGGATCGACGACCTGATCTACTTTGTGAAGGTCGTTGACCCCAGCACGATGGATGAGTTTCTCAAAGAGTTTTTCCTGGTCCTCAACGTAGCGGTCGGCGGCAATCTGGGCGGAGCACCCGACGCGACGACACATTGGCCGCAGCGGATGTTTGTGGATTGGGTGCGGGTGTACCAGAGCGAAGAATCCCTGATTCCGATCGAAACATACGGCATTTTCACCGATAATACCCCGGTGGACGATGGACTGACGGTTGGTGTGAACGCCGAGATCTATGTGTGGGAAAACACGCTCACCCCTGGCACGATACCTCCCTATGAAGGCCCCAATGGCATTACCTGGAATACGGCTGGCCAAGGCTGGTTCGGAGCCGGGATCAGTTCGAACACCCCGCTGGACCTTTCGGGATTCGCGGAAGGCAACCTCAAATTCATGATCAAGATCCCGGCCAATGTCCGGTTCAAGATCGGGATCAACGATGCCCAGAACCACGAAAGTTACGTCGTCTTCCCTGCCAATCAGACCGCCTTCGGTTTGGTGCGCAACGGAGAATGGGGCCAGGCGGTGATTCCCATCGCGGATATCCGGGGCAATGTGGATCTAGAGATGCTGAATTACGAATTCATCATTCTGGAGGAAAACGGCACGCAGTGCCAGTTCGCCATCGACGACATCTATTGGGATGGCGGCGGAGCGAGCCCCAGCAGCGTGAGCTTCTCCCAGGACAGCTACGCGTACGATGCCACCAGTGCCACGCTCACTGTGATCGACGCTGCTGCCGCGAATAGCACGGCGACCGTTTCGGTATCCAATGGCAGAGCCACGATCAGCCTGGGTATCGCCCTCAATTCACTCGGCGTGGGCACCGGAATTGTGAATTTTGGTACCACCAACGATGCCACGGATACCATCGCTATCACTCCGGGCGGTTCCATCACCGCGTCCTATACCGACACCAATGGGACCGTGCGCACCGATACAGCCAACATTACAGGCGGAGCGCCCAATACGATCGGCATCTACTCGGAATCCCACACCGATCCGATGCTGCCTTATAACCAGATCATCAACAGCGCCGACTGGAGCGGAAATTCGGCGGAACCCAACGAGCAGAGCACGGCGGTCGCTCCGGTTGATGGCAGCTATGTGCTGGCCGTGAACTTTACCAACCAGGGCATCGGTTGGGGCGGGATAGCCTTCAACTTCGGCTCCCAGGACATCTCCGATTACACCGTGTTCGTGATCAATGTGAACAAGAGCGCGATGCCCACGCTGGCACATCTGGGCATCAAATGGGAGGACGGCGCCGGCGGCAACACGCAGGTCGATCTGGCCTCCTACACTCCGGTGATCAGCGGCAACTGGGCCCATTACGAAATTCCCCTGAGCCATTTCCCCGCGGTCAATCTGGCCTCGGTCAAATACCTCGGCATCTGGAATCCTAGCACCAGCGGTAACGCCTACATTACGGGCAGCCTCTATTTCGACGACATTCATTTGAAGAACTAAAGAAGGGAAAAAATGGGAAAAAGCGCACATCATATCACACGGCCTGAAGACAGAATCTCACTGAAACAGAAAGCGGCCTACTCCGTAGGAATGTTTGTGAACAACCTGCAGGCAGCGGCCTTGCCGGCAATGGTCGTCATCCTCAACCTGGGCTTGGGCATGGACGTAATGCTGGTGGGCCTGATAGGTTCCATACCCCGGATCTTCGACGCGGTCTCCGATCCGGTCATGGGCTACATTTCGGACAACCACCGCGGGAAATGGGGCCGGCGCCGGCCTTTCATCTTTATCGGAGCGCTGCTGGCGGGATTGATCTTTGCCGTGATGTGGCAGGTGCCCTCCGGATATATCAACATCCTGGGCAAAGATCCCGTAGCCAAGCATCAGACTGTCGCGGCGGAAACGAAAGAAGCCAAGACCTCCGAAGATGGCGCGCTCAGCGTGAGCTACGACCAGCAGAATCCGGACGCTACATTCCAGCTGTATGGGCCCCAAATGCTTTCCACCAAAACCGGATCCGCTTTCACAACCAATCTTGGCGGATATCCCCAAGTGGAAATGAACGTGCAATTCCCCGCCTACAAAAACCTGCGCGTGGTGGTCAACGAAGCCGGAAACGATGCCCCGGAGTCCTATGCCATCGACCTGAACAAGGACGCTTCGCAGGATAAGAAAGGCAACCTCTACAAGTTCAATCTGGGCGACCTCAAATTGGTCGATAACGGATCGGCCCAGACAGGCAACAAGGTGCTGGACATCAAATCCGTGGGCAGCATTGCTGTGAGCCTCATGGGGCTGGAAGGATCCGGCACGGCCACGCTCAGTTCGTTCAAACTCAGGAAGAGCGAAGGCTTTTTCACCAAATACTTCATCTACTTCCTGGTCATGTCCATCCTCTTCTTCCTGGCCTATACTATCTACGCGACCCCGTTCGTCGCCTTCGGATATGAGATGACGCCGGACTACCATGAGCGCACCAGGCTGCATGCCTTTGCCAACACGGTCGGGCAATTGGCCTGGCTGGGGGTGCCCTGGTTTTACGCGATCATGTCCAGCGCCCTGTTCCGCGA
>DAHVPC010000128.1 GCA_027318475.1 Candidatus Cloacimonadota bacterium
GCGAGGGAGAGGAAATGCAGGGAGCAGATGACCGTGACACCTTCTTTGTTGATCTCGCCGAGGTATTGCATGATGGAGTCGGCGGTGGCGGGATCGAGGCTGGCAACGGGTTCGTCGGCGAGGATGAGGGCTGGTTCCTGCATCAGGGCGCGGGCAATTGCCACCCTTTGCTGCTGACCACCGGAGAGGTTTTTGACCTTCCGGCGGGCGTAATCCTGCAAGCCCACGCGCTGGAGGTTGCGCTCCGCCAATTTGCGTTCCTGCGCGGAGAAGGAAGAGACAGCGCCGTGCGAACCCAGGCGGCCGGTGAGGACATTGGTGAGCACGCTGAGGTTTTCCACCAGATTGAATTGCTGGAACACCATCCCTATATGCCGGCGATAGCGGCGCAACTGATGGAGTGAAAGTTCGTGCACTGCCCGGCCTTCGTACAGGACGCTGCCCCGGGTGGGCTCGATCAGGCGGTTTATGCAGCGCAGCAGGGTGGATTTGCCGCTTCCGGAGAGACCGAGCAGGATGATGAAATCGCCTTTCTCAGCAGCAAAGGAGATGCCGTTCAGGGCGTAGGTCTTGTTGTCGTAGGTCTTATACAGGTCCTGGATCTGCAGTTGCGGCATCGAGAGGGCTTATTTGAGGAAGTCTTGCGGATTTTTACCCAAGGTTTTGAGGGTCTGGCGGACGACGTCGTAATCCTTGTCCGTGGCGGGTGTGAGGCCGTCGATGTCGTAAAGTTCGCGCATGATGGCCTGGCCTTTGGGGCTTTGGGAGAATTTGGCGAGGGCGTCAGTGAGTTTGGCGTCGATATCCGGCGGCAGTTTTTTGCGGAAGGTGACCGTGTCGTTGGGAATCGAATCGGTCAACGCCACGATGCGGATCTTCTGAAACACGTCGGGATAAGTCTGCAGCAGTTTTTCCCGGGCATCCATCGGAACGCCGCTGGCATCAGGCGGCGACCAGTAGGTGCAGCCTACATCCGCGGTTCCATTATAGACTGCGGTTATCGCCTGGGGATGGCCGCCGGCGAAGGTGTATTTGGCGGGCTTGATCCCTTTTTGTTGCAAGATGGCGGAGGGATAGATATAGCCGGAGGTGGAAGCGGCATCGGTGTAGGCGATGACCTTGCCGGCGATGTCCTCCAAGGTTTCAATACCGCTGTCGGTGCGGGCTACGAACTGTCCGCAATACTTGTTCAAGCCTTTGCGGATGGTCATGAATTTGACCTGGGAATCGTACTTTTCCTTGGCGAGGATGTAGGCGAAAGTGGGCAGCCAGGCGATGTCGGCCTGATAGGCGCCGATGGCTTCGATCACGGCGGCGTAACTGGTGGGGACCGCCACCTTGAAGTGGTAGCCCGTTTCCTGTTGCAGATATTTGCCGATGGCTTCGCCGCTGGTGACCACGGAAGAGGCTTCCATGGAGGGTACGAAATACATCTTGATCGGGTTCTTTTTGGAGCCCAGATCAGCGTTGGCTTTGGCCAGGCGGTCGGTGTCGCTGAGGCACGAAGCCAGGAGCAGCAGTAAGGAAAGCGAAAGCAACAATCCTTTGTTCATGATACTTTAAGTCTCCCGTCGATGATGGGGGTATCCTCACAGGATGGGGGATAACGGTCAATATATTTTTCTGGGATCAGATCCAATCCCAGTCCTCAAAAAACTGGTCAACCAGCAGCAATGGGCGCCGCAGATTCATTTTCAGCTCCAGGGCGGAAACGCCGTCCAGGCTTACTCCATCGTGGTTGAAGAGGTTGGAGGGGATCAGGATTGCTTCGCCCGGCAAGGCTGCGTGCTGCTGAAGTATGTCCCAGGCGGCAAGCAGTCCGCTGACGCTGATGAACCCCCCGAGGAAATCGTTGTTGATGGCTTGGACGCGGATCCGGGCTTGGATGAAACGCTCGTTCAGGGAGTCGGCGATTTCCTGCAGTGTGAGCAAAGCCAGGCGGGAAGTGAGGATCAGGTATTGCGCGCCGGGTTTGTCCAATTCCTTGAGGAGGCGGGGTTTTTTCTTCCTGAAATTCAGCAGCGTCAGGCGCAGCATCCCGATGCCGTTTTCCAACTGGGGGAAATCCGCGTAGTATTCCACTCCGGGAATGGGCTCTCCGGCAGTCACGAAGAGTTCGTCGGCGGCATAGACGATCTGCTTATGCGAGCGGGCTTCCGCGCAGAGGGAAAGGATCTCGCGAGCCATGTTTTTATCCACCGGCTGCAGGGGTTCCAAACCCTGGCGATGGCCTGTCAGACCGACGGGGACGACGCCGATTGAGAGGGTCGAGAGCGTTGTATCCAGCAGGTCGGAGAGGGTTCTGCGCAGTTCTTGTCCGGTGTTCCAACCCGGCACGCAGACGATTTGCAGGTGGTAACTGATGCCGTTGCGCGCCAGTTTGCGCAAGCATTTCAGCACATCCAGTTCGCGCTGGTAATGCATCATTTGGCGGCGCAAAGCGGGATCGGTGCTATGCACGGAGATGTACAGGGGTGTGATATGCTGGGTGATGATGCGCTGCCAGTCGGCTTCCCGGAGGTTGCTGAGGGTGATGTAGTTGCCGAAGACGTAGGAGTAGAGAAAGTCGTCGTCTTTCTGGTAGAGGGTGGCGCGTAAACCGGGGGGAAGTTGATCGATGAAGCAGAAGACGCAGTGGTTGTGGCAACGCAGGTGTTGGTAGGGTTCCGGCTCGATGCCCAAAGGCAGGCTGTTCTGGCGGAGAATGGTCACGGATCTGCCCTCGCCGGTGTGATCGCGCAATTCCAGATCCAACTGGTAATCGTTGGAGTAGTATTCCAGATCGAAGAAGTCGTTCACCGGCATGGCGTTGATGCTCAGGATGGTGTCGCCGGCGGCGATTTTCGCCCGGGCTGCGAGGCTGCGTTTGTGGACCGCGATCACCTTCAGCGGCATGTCGGCTTCAGACGGTACGGCTGCGGTCGAAGCGGAACTTAAACCGCTTCACGCCCTCAAAGACTGTCCGCGCCAGGCGTTCCTGATATTCACCGTTCTTGAGCAACACTTCCTCGTCGAGGTTGGATATGAAGCCCATTTCGATCAGGATGGACGGCATGAAAGTGCCGCGCAGGACATAGAAGTTCGCCTGTTTGATGCCGCGGTCGCAGCTTTTGGTGCCGGAGACGAGGTTCTGATGGACGAAGGTGGCGAGGAAATTGCTGTTTTCCAGGTGTTCGGTCTGGCTCAGATCGCTGAGGATGAAGGCCAGCTCGTCGTATTTCTGCTTTTCGCCCTTGCCCTCGTAGAGTTCCACCACGTCGTTTTCCAGCGCTTCCACAGCGCGGGCATCGGAGCTCATCGCGGTGGAGAGGTAATAGGTCTCCAGGCCTCTGGCGCTGCGGCTTTGGGAGGCATTGGTGTGGATGGAGATGAAGACGTCGGCGCGGTTGTCGTTGGCAAAGCGGGTGCGGTCGCTGAGGGAGACAAAGCGGTCATCGGAGCGGGTCATCAGCACCGTCAACCCCAATTCCTGCTCCAGGAATTTCTTCAGTTTCAGGGCCACGGAGAGGTTGATGTCCTTTTCCCGGGTGCCGTTTTTTCCCACAGCGCCGGGATCTCTGCCGCCATGTCCGGGATCGAGGATGACACGCTGCACTTTCTTGTCCTTGGGCCTGAGAACCTGCAGCACTTTGGCTTTGAGGCTGAGGTTATCCGGAAAATGGCGGGGCAATTGTTCCAGTATGAAATTGGCTGGCAGATAGAATTTCTCGCCGGAAGCCAGCGACGGATAATGCATGCTGTGGATCTCGTTTTTGAAGGAATAATAGGCGGAATTGGGCAGGAAGATGAATTGCTCGCCAAAGAGGTAAAGATGCGCGCGGAAATCGCCGTGTTCGAGTTTGGTGACGGAACCCAGGAGCGGATTGAGGTTTTCGATGTCCACGTATTCGCGATTGTCCAGCGTGGTGGTGGCGAGTTTCTTGTTCTGCTGCTCGTTCTTCAGGTAGACGCTGATATCGGCGGACAGGGCGGTAGTCAGCGTCAGGCAGGCGGCAAGCAGGATGTAGCGTGATTTACACATGGCTTTCCTTACCCCGGAAATGCCGGGGTTTCTGGTCCAAAGGGAGACCCTGAGCGGAGAAAGCTGGCGTCCATTCAGGCTGGCTGGAAAGTTCCTGAGCGAAGATCCGGGTGAAGCCCAGTTGCGCGGCGGTTTCCAGAGCGTCTGCGTATTCGCCGTGATGGAGCGGGCGGGAAAGTTCCACATACTCAGCAGCGCGTCCGGCGGGATAATACTGTGCCATCAGGCTCAGGGCGAGGTGGGGTCCAAAGCTTTCGTGCAGGATATAGAGCGCTTCTTTGGTTCCTGAGAGGCGGTTCGGTAACACCAGATGGCGGACCAGCAAGCCCTTTGTGGCGATTCCGTCTTGTCCGATTTCCAGATCGCCCGCTTGGAAGCGCATTTCTTTGAGCGCTGCGAGGGCAACGGCGGGATAATCGCGGGCGGATGAGTATTTGAGGGAGTAGGCGGCATGCGCGTATTTGAAGTCGGGTAGATAGATATCGACCAGTCCTCGCAGCCGCTGCAGCGTCTCCACACTTTCATAAGCGTTGCTGTTCCAGACTACGGGAACGCCCAAACCCTTTTCGCGGGCGAGTTGGATGGATTTGATCAATTGAAGGGTATAGTGGGTGGGGGAGACCAGGTTGACGTTGTGCGCGCCGCTGGCTTGCAGGCGCAGCATGAGTTCCGTGCGGCGATTCTGCGGCAGAACGACGGTGGTGATCGGTAGACGTCCTGGTGGCAACTCATCGATGACGCTGCAATCGAGATCGCCGTAACAGCTCATCG
>DAHVPC010000129.1 GCA_027318475.1 Candidatus Cloacimonadota bacterium
TTGTCCAAAGATCCGTTGGGATTGGCTTCCGGGGTCGCCGCTCCTTCCTTGTCCGCGTAACGGAACACGATCTGCCCGTTGTCCCGGAGCTCTTGCCAGCCCCTTTCGTCGACGAAATAATTGCCTTCCTTGTGCGCGATCGGCACATCCAGAATCGTTCGGGCAGGAATGCCCAGCGTGAAGGGGGTTTCCGGATTTTCCACCCGGATATGCTGGTGTTGGCAGATGAAAACCAGATCCCGATTCATCAACAGCGTTCCGGGCAGCAGTCCGCATTCGGTGAGGATTTGAAAGCCGTTGCAGATCCCAAGCACCAGCCCGCCTTTTTCCGCGAAACGCAGGACTTCGCCCACGATCGGGGAAAAGCGCGCCAAAGCGCCACAGCGCAGGTAGTCGCCGTAGGAAAAACCTCCCGGCAACACTACCAAATCCGGATGCTGGAGATCGTGGTCCTTGTGCCAGACCAAGCGGCTGTCATGACCACGCGAGAGAAAGACCTCGTGCGCGTCATGATCGCAGTTGGAGCCGGGAAAGGTGACCACGCTGACTCTCAAGGCACTTCCTCAATCCATTGCGTGTAGGGTATAGTCGTAGGTTTCCGTGTTCGGATTGGCCAGCAGGTCTTTGCAGATGCGCTCGACTTCGGCGGACACCGCCTGCAGGTCAGCGGAATCGAAGGTGATCTCGATATACTTGCTGATACGTGTTTCCACCACCCCGGAATAACCTAACTGGTGCAGGGAATTACTCACTGCCTTGCCTTGCGGGTCAAGGACATTGGGTTTCAAACGCACGAAGATTTTTGCTGCTAACATCAGGTAACCTTTGTTTTTTATCAATTTATCACTTCTTGGCACAGCGTGCTTTTCGTCAATAGTTTTTTTGACCGCCAGCGGCAAGAAGCCCTCAATTTATCTGCCCTGGAAAAATACGGCTTGACAGAATCAATGAGGGAACAAAGCTGTGGGATTCAGCATGTATTCACCGCTGCAATTGTAAACCGTGATTACCGGCCCGGATTAGCCCACCCGAGCTTTTCCGGCAAACCTGCTGACAAGATTCGGTTCATCAATCCTAAAGGAGACTGAAGTGAAAAAGTTCATATTCCTATGTGTCGCGCTGACCCTTTGTTTATGGTTGCTTCCTCTCGCAGCACAAACCGTTGACACTCCCAAGCCGGCAGATACTTATGGTAAAGAGCCCGTCTCGCCGCAAACCGCGCCGGCCTACAGAGCCCTGGCGACTGATCCGAGTGAGCCAAAAGAAGCCCCGCGCCAAAAAACTTCAGCCGAACTCCCCATCCAGCTACCATCAGAAAAGGGAAGCACAATCAAGGAAGTTGACTCCCCTCCCCAGGGAATTGACCTCCATCCTGTAGTCGGCGACAGTCATGAACCCAAGGAAACTAACCCCATCTTTGGATCTGTGGACCATTATCCAGTGATTATTGATAGAAACGAAGCCAAAATCGGACTTAGCGAACGTCCCGCAGGGCAGACCAGGGTTGATGCCGATTCTTACGAGCCAGACAACACTCCAGCAACAGCCCAATATATCTCAGTGAACTCCATTCTGCAATCGCAAAACCACACCATCCACGACTTCGGCGGGGTCGATGTGGACTGGTATTATTTCTATGGGATTCCGGGCAGGATCTATACTTTTTATTCCACAAGTTCGCTCGATATCAAGATCAACCTTTACCTGAACGACGGGACGACATTCATCGATTCGGACGACGATGACGGCGAAGGCCTGAATTTTCTCCTGCAATATGCACCAACCTCAGCCGGATTCTACCGCCTGAAAGTGGATGCCTATTACATGAACGCCGGCCCCTATGTTTTCTATTTCAAGACCGAAGCAAATCCGGACGGTTACGAGATCGACGACGTGGCTGCCCAAGCCCGCAATATCTATCCCACCGCGTCCTTGCAGACCCAATACCACACCATCCACAGTAACTTGGATGTGGATTGGTTCCTTTTTCAAGGCTACACTGGCAGAAACTACACCTTTTACTCCACCGGCAACACCGATGTGCGAGTTTATCTTTACGCCGCCGACGGAACCACGCAACTCGGCTTTGACGACGATAACGGTGACGGCAACAACTTCCTGCTGAATCTTACGCCTTCCACTAACTCTGACTATTACCTCAAGGTTGCCCCCTATTCTGCTGAAGCTGGCGCTTATAACTTCTGCTTCAGTTACAGCGCTAATGCCGATGCCTACGAACCGGATGACTCCGTCGGCAATTCCAGCTCAATAAACGGTTACGATCCTTACATCCAGGTTCAGAGCCACACCCTGCATACGGCTACAGACCAGGATTGGTTTTCATTCCTCGCTCTGGAAGGCGTACACTATATCTTTTTCTCCACGGGCAATACCGACACCCAGATCTACCTCTATAGCCCCAGCAACCTGACCCAGCCAGTGATTTGGGACGACGACAGCGGCGACGGCAACAATTATAATCTGACCTTTACTTTCACCACCACAGCAAATTATTACATCAAGGTCATCGGGTATGGCGGGGCTATCGGCGGTTACAACTTCAACTGGAGACACGAAAGCGATCCCGATGGTTTTGAGCCGGACGATACGCCCGCCACCGCCAACGAGCAGGTCGTGGGACAAACCACGACCCTCGAAGCCCATAACCTGCACACCCCTACAGACCAGGACTGGTACCGCTTCCAAGGTGTATTGGGCTGCACTTACACTTTCTGGTCCGAACGCCCCTACGATCCCCAGATTTTCCTTTATCAGAACGACGCGACTACCCTGATCGCTTCAGACGACGACAGCGGTGATGGCCTAAACTTCTATCTGCAATTCACACCAACCGTTACCGGCTATTACATGATTAAGGTGATTGCTTACGGCGGGGGTGTGATCTGGTATGATTTCGGCTACAACTACTCGGTAAATGCCGATGCTTACGAACCCGATAACTCGGCCACTGATTATACTGATCTGGCCCCAATTACCACGTTCCAGTTCCAGAGCCATACTATCCACACCTCCTCGGACCAGGACTGGTATCGCTTCGAGGGCGTAGCGGGCAGGCTCTACAACTTTGAGTCCACCGGCGATACCGATGTCGTGGCCTATCTCTACGCTAATGACGGCACTACTCTGCTCGCTTCGGATGACGATTCCGGCATGGGAGCAAATTTCCAGCTGGCTTACAACTGCACTGCCGCTGGCTATTACAAGCTGAAAGTAGTCGGTTTCGGGGGATATCTGGGCGTTTACAACATCTATTACGATTACGGCGCCCTCCAGGACGCCTATGAACCAGACGACTCCTCCACAGATTTTACCGATCTGACAGTGACCTCGTTGGAAAACTCCCAGCAACACACCCTCCACAATTCTGTGGACCAGGATTGGTACAGATTCTACGGTGTCGCCGGCAAGCGCTACACCTTCTGGTCTTCAGGCACTACCGACACCCAGATTCACCTGTACCAAAACGACGGAATCACACAGCTCGCCTACGATGACGACAATGGCGGCACACCCAATTTCTCTCTGGCATATGTCTTCAACACGACCGCATATTACAAACTGAAAGTCACCGGGTATTACGGAGCGGCTGGCAGGTACGATATCGTCTACCAGTTCGGCGCCCAGCCCGACTCCTATGAAACGGATGACGGACCCACCGATTACACCGCGCTGACCGTGACCACCTCCCTCCAGACGCAAAACCACACGCTCCACAATGCCACAGACCAGGACTGGTTCCGCTTCCAGGGGATAGCCGGGTATCATTACACCTTCTACACCATCGGAACTACCGACACCCGCGGCTACCTCTATCTGGATAACGGCACGACTTTTCTCGGCGGTAGCGACGACTATACCGATGTCAATTTCCTCATCGGCTTCCACCCCACCACCACCGGTTATTATAAACTTAAAATCGACGCCTATCCGGGGGATGCGGGACCCTACGTATTCTGTTATCAATACGCCACACTCGCGGCTCCCGCGATCCTCACGATCACCCGGTCCGGAACAAACGTGATCCTGGCTTGGACTGCGGTGTCTGGCGCAACAAGTTACAAGGTCTATAGCTCAGATAATCCCTATACAGGTTTCACTCAGACAGGATCTCCGGTGACAGGAACAACCATGACTCTGGCCGCCTCGGCTGCTCGCAGGTTTTTCCGCGTAACAGCTAATAACTGACAAAAGGTGTTGACGAAAATAAAGTAGTTTGAGCTAGAATACCATAGCGGAAACGAGCGAAGTGTCCCCAATGAGAGTTGGCATCCGCTCACAAGTTAAAACGCCCGTGCCAAAACGCAACAACCATTTCGTTCCGATCGATGTGGGGAGTTACCCCGCCTTTTTTTTGTAGATCTCTATCAAGCCGGGTGAATAGCCTCCATTTGATCGCCTAAGATAAGCCGGGAAGACACTACAGACATCACCCCGGGCTGGCTTATGACATCATGCTCGACGCCAAGCTGCGGGAATTCAACCCGCGCTACGCCGAGGCCGAGGGCGCCTTGCTCGGGCAGTTCCGCCATCTGCACGCCGACATCTACGGCAACCGGGAATTCGTCGAGCACCTGCGCAACCGGGGCAAGTTCTTCGACCATGAG
>DAHVPC010000012.1 GCA_027318475.1 Candidatus Cloacimonadota bacterium
GGAAACCAGTGGCGGCGGCCCCTCCTTCCCAGACGGCGACAACATCCTCCCGGGACTGTAAAATCTCACAGAGGGCAGATTTCAACGTGTGCAACATGTATCTCCTTCTAAGGCTGGAAACACGCCTTCATTCCTTGTGGGTAAGCAGCAGATTGAAGGCTTGGGAGGAATCGTAAGCGCGTCCTCATCTCTGAACCAGGTGTCCATCGTGCTGCTCGAATTGTATATGAGCGTTGTACATGATCAGAACACTGCGTGAACGCATTGTTCCGGATTATATCCCGGCCTCATAAATCTTAAAAATCATTTGAATCTAGTGGACCGACCGGTCGAAACCGGCGTTCCGGGCCATGCACCAATCATGCCAAGGGCTGGCGCCCCCATCTCTGCCGAACCGCCCCCGGACCTCCCCCGATATTCGCGGGAGGCGCGGCAGTTGTCCGCCGGAATCACGTGAGCCAGGCTCCAGGAAATGGTTGGAAAGAAGACCAGAAACCCCGGGAGTTAGCGTCCCGGGGTTGATATCAGACGCCTGATCCTATGTCGATCCGGCAGGAATTCTAATTCACGAGCGCCAGTTTCCTGGTCTGGCTCAGTGAGGGCGTGCTCAGCCTATAAAAGTAGATTCCGCTGCCGCAGGGTTTGCCATTGGCGTCGCGGCCATTCCAGTTCAGGGTGTGGAATCCGGCGTCCACGCTGAAACTCATCACGGTCTGGCCGGCCACGTTGTAGATGGTTACCAGCCCGGTTTCGCCAGCCTTGATACCCACTTCGATGCAGGTGCTGCCGGAATTGCGGAAGGGGTTGGGATAGGCGGCGCGCAGCGTGCTCACTTCGGGCAAAACAGGCGGGACTTCGCCGGACAGCTGTACGGATACGGGTCCGTGGTAACTGCTCTGGTTGAATTCCACGCATTCCAGCCAGTAGTACCAGATCTGGCCGCTGCCCGCTTCGGAGTCGGTCCACTGGTAGTTTTGGGCGTTGCTGGTATTGCCGGCGGGAATCAAGGCCGGGGTAATCCGTAGCGCGGTGGCCTGGTCGGCGCTGGAATTACGGTAGAGCAGGAAGCCCAGCATGCCGGTTTCGGACTGTGTGGTCCAGGCCAGGGTGACCTGGTTGCCAGCAGTTGCGAGGGCTGTGAAACTGCTCAGTTCAAAGGGCAGGGGTTCATCCAGAACCTCGATTTGCAGGCCGGGAGTGATGTCGTTGGCGGGAATCGCGTCTCCGATCATGTCCACCCAACCGGTCAGAGTCAGCGGACCAGTATCGCTGGGCGTCCATTCCATGGCGAAGGAATGGCTGGCTCCGGGAGCCAGGTCGACCCCTTCCAGCAAGGCCTGTTCGTGGGTTCCCTCCATCAGCCAGACAAGGTAGTCCAGGCCGTTCAACATGGTGTTGCCCAGGTTTTGAACCAGCACGGTGTAAACCGTGGTTTGGCCGATCACGGGGTTCTGCGGGCCGAGTATCGACACAGCGCAGATATCGGTATGGCTGCCGCGGGTCAGCACGTTGGAGAAGGCCGGCGGTCCCAGCAACCCTCCGCTGTAGGCGCTTTTCACGGCCCAGCGATGGTTCCCGGTGGGTGCCGTGCCCCACAGTTGGTCGGCCCAAAATGTATCCGGAACATCAGCGTCTGTGACGGAAATCCACGCGGCGGGATTCGCTTCAGCGCCTTCAGGCAAGCGCCATACTCTATAACCCAGCAGGGTTCTGGCGCTGGTTTGGGCAATGGTCCCGGGATTCTGTATGGGCTTGGGCTGAGCCCAGATCGGAGGAGGCGGAACGCGCTCTCCATCGCCATCGAGCGCCGCGACCTGCCCCAAACCCTCAGACTTGGCCGGCGCTCCCAACAGGACATCGTCCACGAACAGGATATAGGCGTCGTTGGATACGCAATGCAGGGCTACGTAAATGGGTTGGCCGGCATAGGCGGAAAGGCTGTAACTGTAAGGAGTCCAGGCCACAGGCACCTGGACGTAGGGACTGCCGCTGATGATGGAGAAGTCGCCGGGGTCTGTTCCGGTGGTGGAAATCCCGACCGTAAACCTTTCCAGGCCATAGGACGCGGTGTAGGACCTGGCCCAGAAACTGAAAACGTCCCCGGAGGCAGGAGTGAATTGCGGGCTGATCAGCCAGTCGTCATTGATCGGGTTGGGCTGGCAGGCGAAGCAGGCGGCCATTTTGGAACCGCCATGCGCCGTAACAGAGGTCATAGGCGGGGTGGTGGCGCTGGGATT
Source organism: Candidatus Cloacimonadota bacterium (assembly GCA_027318475.1). Taxonomy (GTDB): domain Bacteria; phylum Cloacimonadota; class Cloacimonadia; order Cloacimonadales; family Cloacimonadaceae; genus Syntrophosphaera. The sequence continues at coordinate 2,238 of DAHVPC010000012.1, forward strand.
GAAGATCATGAAGGCCATCAGGGCAGATTCGTTGGGGAAATTGTACTGGTTCAGTCCGTAGGTGGGGCGCTGATCTCCGTCGATGAGGGTCCAGGGTGGGAAAGACAGCGTGAAATTGTCGTAAGTTTCAAAGCCATCGGCAAAAGGCTCGGAAGCGGTACCCGGCGCGAACCAGCTCAGATTGGCCGTGCCGTGGTCGGCGCTCTCTGCGGCTTCCACATGGGAAACGGGTAGCGTAATCTCGTTCAGGGTGATGTTCAGAGTCGTGATTTGGGCTCCAGGGATATAGACATTGTCCACGCTGTAGTTCTGATAGCCCGTTTTGGTGCAGGTGACCGTATATGTCCCCTGGTAGGCGGTGAACTGGTAGATTCCGGCGGTATTGGTGCTTCCGCTGTAACTGCCGGCTGTTACCAGCGCGCCGGCAATTGGCAGTCCAGAGCCAGAATCGGTGACGGTTCCGGTGAGCGAGCCGATCATGCCTTTCTCGATGCTATTGGAGAAGGCCGGTACTGACAAAACTCCGTTGGTATAGGCGCTTTTTACGGCGAACTTATAGATGCCGGAGGGTTGGGGAGCCCAGGCGGTGTCGGTAAAAGAGGTCTCGACGATCGGTGCGGGAGTCAGGCTGGCCCAGGCGCTTTCGTTGCTTTCCTGGCCTTGCAGCAAGCGCCAGACCTGGTAGCCCACCAAGGAACGCCCGGTTTCGCCAGCCAGTGTGATTTGCGGCGCGTCCTTGCTTCCGGACCCCACATAGCCTTGGATGTTCCAGTTAAAATCAAGGTTGGGGGCCAGTTGCAGCAGCGTGCTCCAGTTGTTGTTGAAATAGATCATGTTGCCCAGTCCATTGACGGCGGGGCCCGCGTCGCAACCCGCGGGATAACCGTTGTTCACCACGCAGCGCATGCCGATCCAGAGTTCTTCGGAGCCGGTGATCGCCACCATGTTGCTTAGGTCTACTGTATTGTAGGATTGCAGGGTGGGAGTGAAGGCTTGGTCGATCACCAGCGTTCCAGGCGCTGATGCGGAACCGCCGGTCCAGACGCGGACGGAAAAGTTACCCGCCGATGCAGGCCAGACCTTGACTTGCCCGAGGAAAGCCCCGGCGTAATCGGCCATGGCGCTGGCAGGGAAACGGATCGCGACGGTGAAGTCCACAGCGCCGCCAGTTCCGATGGCTTCATGGTTCTCGCCGCTGTCGTAATGGATCCATTCGCCCGCGAAAGTGCCCGGAGGCGACCAAGTGACCAGTGCGCTGTTCAGATCGGCTGCTTCAGCCGCCAACACATTGGTCGGGGGGATAGCGAGTTCGGAGAGGATGAGCGTCCCCATATCCGCGTCCTGGGTTCCCACCACGTATTGACCCGACGCGTTCGCATAACCCTGAGCGGTAACTGCGTAGGCGTAGGCCTGGTTGGCGTAAACTCCCGGAATGCTGAAGTAGCCGCCAGTTCCGCTGGTGGCGCTGTAAGGTTCGTAACCGGTGAGGGAGATCCCGGCGCCTTCGATGCCCGCATCCGGAGCGTCGCTGCCGACTATTCTGCCGCTGAGGGTAACCGTCGGCAGTTGCTGCAGGTAAAAGTCCTGGGTGGTGGTCTGCGATTCGGAGACGGTCACAGTCTGTTCGGAGCTGATGTAGCCATGCTTGGCGGCGGTAACGGAGTGATCTCCCATCAGCACATAGGGAAAGTTGTAGGCTCCTGTTGCGCCGGTCGTATAACTGAGCGTGGTGCCGGCAACTGCGACCGTGGCTCCATCCAGGGGTTGGCTGGCAGAGTCGTAAACCGTGCCGTTCAGAGCGCCAACTCCGGCCATGGTGTAGGTGAAAGTGGTTTTGGGGAACTGGCCCGAAAGCGAGCCGGAAGGTGGATTCGCCGGATCGTAGGCGGTGTTGTCGTTATAAGCTTTACGGGCTCGGTTCGTGCCGATCGTCTGGCAGTAGAAACGATCGTTAATCGAATAATAAACGGTGTCCATGGGCCGCTGGACCAGCATCACGAGGTTTCCTCCAGTATAGACAAAGGGGGAATCCAGAGTGATCGCGATGGTGTTTGCCCCATTGGGATAATTGACCGGACCGCTGAAGACCGGCGTCAACTGGCCAGAGGGGATCATCCCTGCTGAAAGGTTGGACAGGGTGGTATTGCCCAACCAGATGTTGGTGGGGCTGGCGCTGATGTTGGTGGTGAAAGTGTTGTAAAAAGTCACCGCGGTGATCGTGCCAGTGGCGAAGTTCAGTTCGCTCTGCAGATAGATGCACTCAAAGAGCGAATTACGGTAATACATGTCCATGGGGATGCGCGCGGTTTGGTTCCCTGCCCCGATGGTTACCTCATCGGCATGGAGAAAGGCGGATAACAATAAAACGAACGAAAGGCACAACAGTAGTCTTTTCATTTGGGCGAACTCCTTTGACCTGATTACAGGCTTAAATCTCACAGTAAATCCGGCGATGATGCCGGAGGAAAAAGTAAACGAAAATCACGCAATTTTGTACTGAATTTCTTGTCAAGATTTAGTTTTACCAGAGGGGCGGTCCATTTTGATTCACGTTAATCCCAATTTTGAATTGGGTTTGCCCTCCAGAGAGCTCCCGCTATCAATACGCCGTCATTGCGCGCTCAATACGGGCAAAGCGCGCAATGAGCGCGCAATGACCCCGCAATGATCACGGGAACAAAATCCATGTTTCATTAGAGTGGGTGGCACTACAACGTAGTCCAAGCCAGGAAGAGCGTGAAGTGAATTCAGGTTCAGCGACAGTCCCGGATGGACGATATTATAAATTGTTTTACTTAGTTTATCCGCCTACCGTCCTACGCGCTTCGGACCGCCCAGCGGGATAACTGCGGACTACCCCATGAGATTGCATGGAACCAAGTAAACGAAAACGCCGGGCTGTAAACCCGGCGTTTGTTTCCGTGATAACTCTTTTGCGGTCTAGAAACCCGTCGTTCCGGTGTTGGCGGTCACCCGGAAAAACATGCGCTGCGTGGTTCCCGAGGCCTCCTGGATATCCAGCCCGGTATCGGAAACGGTAGCGTACAGGGCATCTGGAGTGCAGGCAAAGTCGGGTGTGAAACCCGCGTAAACGTTGTATGAATCCACGTTCAGGGGATGGCCGAACTCATCGGCGGTCACAGCCTCCCAATCCAGGATCAGGGCGCCATCACCCCGGACGATGCTGAAATTCTGCGGGATGGCCGGGTTCGCGCCCACGAAGGGGTCAAAATCCACAGTGGCCAAGGCTGGATCGTCGAAATGATCCTGGATGCCCAGCGGGATTTCGCTGGCGTCGTTGGTGCCCCAGTAGTTGTTTTCCGCCTTGATCACGATCGCCGCGTTGGTGTAGGAATAGCAATACACGCTGTGCAGGATGCTGCTGCCGTCGATGTTGTTGTAGATGCGGTTTCCACCCTGCGCCCTGTTATCTGTGCTGGCGAGGTCGCCGAGGCAGGGTTGGGCGTTGGTGCCCAGATAGAAACCGGTGTAGTTGCCATAGACGTCGTTGCGCTCGAAGTAAGGCGCGCTGGTGGCTCCGGCGACCATGACCCCGGCTCCGGAATTGGCGTTGCCGGTGATGTAATTGTTGCGGATGTAGTTGTCCGCCACGTATCCGGAGGAGTTGAGCAGATACACACCGGTGAGGTTGTTTTCGATGTTGTTGTTCAGGATTTGCGGTTGGATGGCGCTCACGGACATCAGATCCCAGGCGGTGATGCCCTGTTTGTTGTTGTGGTGGATATGGTTGTTGGCGATGGTGGGGCTGCAGTGGCCGGAGCCGGACTGGTTGGAGAGCTGGATCGCCCCGTAGTATTGAGTTCCGGTGCCGTTGAAGCGGATCTCGTTGAAGGCAATGTCGGCGTTGCTTTGTTCTACCACATAGATTCCGCTGCGGATGCTCTGCTCGATCAGGTTTTGGCGGATGACGACCGTCGGAGGAGCCGCGTTGCCGATGCCGTAGGCCTGCATGCCGTATTGGTTTTTGTTAAAGCGGTTGAATTTGATGATGGCGGGGGAGTTGATAGAGTTGATGCCATAAGTGGCGTTCTCGATGTAGCAATGTTGGATGGAACTGCCCTGGGTGGTGTTTTCCAGCCGGATTCCGCCCCACAAAGCTGTTGGGCTGGCCTGTCCGTTCAGGAAACGGATGGAATCGGCCTCTGTGCCTTCAGCGGTGAGGGTTCCGGCGGCGGTGATGCGGTAGTTGCCCATCGCGAAGATCTGCACGCCGGGTTCGATGGTCAGGTTTCCACCTACTGGAATGGTGACGTCTCCGATGATGTTAAAAGGGCTGAGTGACAAAGGCCAGGTGCCGGTGTGAGATCCGGACACGTTCGTGGCGGCAAGGGCCAGGACGCCCAGGCAGAGGATGGCGATCAAAGCCAGGTTTTTCATGGTATTCTCCTTGTATATCGGGCAGGGAACAAACTCCCCCGTGCGTATTTTCATCTTGGGCAGGGCTTATTTCAGCAGGACTTTCGCGTTCAGGGTCGTTCCCGAAGCGCTGATCCGGATGAGGTAGAGCCCGGCGGGAAGTCGCTGTCCGGAGTCTCCGGTGGCGTCCCAGCTTAGTTCCGACGTGCCTTGCTGCAGGTTCTGGTCCCAGGCGCGGAGTTTCTGGCCACGGGCGTTGAACACGGCGATCTGGGCGGTTTGGGGCTGTTTGCTGGAAAGGCTCAAGTTCACCCGCGCGGTGAAGGGATTGGGAAACACCCTGTCCAGCAGCAACCCGGCGATTTCCGGGGCGGAACCGTCCTCGACAGGTGTTCCACCCCAGATGCGGCCTACGAATTCCGGATGGTCCACAAAGGGATTGCGGTTAGTCTGAAATGTGTAAATGCCGTTGTTGCGGGCAATCTCGATGGCGTCCGGAGGGTCGGCAAAATGCCACTGCACAAGGTCCGGAAGCATGTTCACGTTCTGTTGGGTGAGGGTGTCGTAATAACGCGTGTTGAAATAGAGGAGGGCGCGCGCGATATCACCCTTGGATTCATCGGCCGGCTCGAACACGGTGTAGCCGCCGGAGCTGGATCCGCGGTAGCTTTGCCAGGGGGTGTTACTGTAATAGACGTTGGCGGAGGCGTGGTTGGCGACGGTGAACAGCGGATAGTTGCCGCGGGAACTGTTGACCACGGAATTGGAGGGGAAGAGATGATGCAGGTCGGCTTTTTTGACCGAGGTTTCCGGCGAAGAAAACCAGCTTTGGGCGTAGGTATGCTCGGTGTTGGGATTGGAGGATCCGGTGTAGTTGTAGCCGACGTTGTAGACCTGCCCCGTGTAAATGCAGGTCACATTGCCGTTCACGTTGTCCAGGGTCTGGAAGAGATATTCTTTGGAACCGTCGTAGCTGCTGTTGGTGTTGGTGCTGATCAGGCCGTGCAGCCCGGCGTAGAGGGCCTGGCCGGTGAGGTCGATGACGGCGTTGTAGTAGTTTCCCTGGGCGCAGGCCAAGGCAACTGCCAGCAGGAACAGGAAGGAAAGTGCTGTTTTTCGCATGGATCGTTAATCCGCAGGAGCCAGGCTGCCAAAGAGGAGCGATTCCACGCACTCGATGAGGATGTGCAGGATGGTGGTGTGCACTTCCTGGATGCGGTCCGCGGTTTCGGCCGGAACGATGATCTCGTGGTCGCAAGTGCCGGCGAGCGTTCCGCCGTCGCGTCCCAACAGGGCGATGGTGGAGCAGCCCATGCGAGTTGCGGTCTTCAGGGCGGTGATCACGTTGAGCGAATTGCCGCTGGTGGAGATGCCGATCACGACGTCGCCAGGCCTGGCAAAGGCTTCCACGCCGCGGGAAAAGATCTGGTCGAAGCCATAGTCGTTGGCCACGCAAGTGATGTGGGCGGGATCGGAGATGGCGATGACGGGCAGCGAAGGCCTGTCCTGCCTGAATTTGCCGGTGAGTTCCTCCGCGAAATGCATGGCGTCGCACATGGAGCCGCCGTTGCCGAAGATCATGGCTTTGTTGCCCGCGCGGAAGCAGCCGGCGAGCAGTTCGGAGATGGCGGCGATGTTGTCGAGGTTGGCGGGTTGGGCCAGAAAGCCGCCCAAAGTCCGCTCCGCATCGGCAAAAGAGTTCCGGATGAGGTCTTGCATGATCCCTCCCCTAGAGGTTTTCCTTCACCTTGATCTTGGTTTTCAGTTCGCTTTCCTCCAGTTCCTCAAATTCGCGCAGGGTCTCGTTGATCAGGCGGACGCGCTCTTTGTAAGGCAGGAAGGCGCTTTTGAAGCCGTTCAGGATCACGTATTTGATCGTGGAATAGTCCAGTTTCAGTTCGTTGATGGCGAGCATGTATTCGTCCGTGACGTTGGTGTCGGATATGGTGCGGTTGTCCGTGTTGATGGTCACCCGGAGGCCGTAATCGATGTAGAAGTCGATGGGATGGCTGCGGATATCGGGCACCGCCTTGGTGTGGAAGTTGCTCTTGATGCAGATTTCGAGCGGGATGCGGTGGTCGTTCACGTAGTTCAGCAAGTCGCCGTCCTCCACCAACCTGGTGCCATGGCCGATGCGGTGCGTGCCGCAATAGTGCAGGGCCTGGTGGATGCTTTCGGGTCCGTAGGCTTCGCCGGCGTGAATGGTGATGTTGAGGTTGTTCTTCAGCGCGAGGTCGAAGGCTTCCTTGTGGGCTTTGGCGGGATGGTTCAGTTCGCCGCCGGCCAGATCGAAGCCGATCACGCCCTTGTTCTTGAAGGCGATGGCGAGTTCGGCGAGTTTCAGCGAGGTGGTGGGATCCATGTTGCGGATGCCGCAGATGATCACGCCTGTCTTGATGTGGAATTCTTTTTCGGCCTGCTTCAAGCCGTCGATCACGGCCTGGGAGATCTCGGTGAGTTTGAGTCCGTCCTGGGTGTGCAGGATGGGGGAGTAGCGCACTTCCATGTAGCGGACGTTTTCCGCGGCTGCGTCTTCGGCCAGTTCATAGGCGGCGCGTTTCAGGCCTTCCTTGCTCTGCAGCACCAGGTTGACGATGTGGAAGCCGCGCAGGTAATCGTCCAAACTGGTGGTATGTTCGCCGCAGACGATGAGTTTGCGCAGTTCATCCGGATCGAGGGTGGGCAACTTGATATTCTGCTGCTTGGCCAGATCGATGATGGTATCGATGCGCACGCTGCCGTCGAGATGCACGTGCAGGTCCGTTTTGGGGAGTTTGCTGATGAACTCCCGGGTAAGTTTGATCTTCATAATTCATATCCTTTAAAAGAATTAACCATTTTGAATGCCTGGCGGTATGTGTCAATCAAAATATTAAGATAGACCGCCCATCCTTTACGAATTGAGATTTGCATTGACAGGAATCCGTTAAGCGGGACGTTGAAACACACGGCGTAAATGCCGGGTCAATACTCAAAGAGGATGGAATATGCGTGCCGGGAAAGCGCTAAAGGTGCTGTTTGCCGTCATTGCCCTGGCCAGTTGTTCGTTGCTGTCCGGGCAGACGAGCAGCCTGGATTCGCTGGCCTGCCTGCAGAGCAACGACGGGGTGGTCGAACTCACCCAAAGCGGAGTGTCCGGCGTCTATTACGACTCCTCCCAATACCAGGTCGGCGACTACCTAAGTTGGATCGACAGCAACTATTACGCCACCGTGGCCTACCTATCCTTTCCAGCACCGACGCTTCCGGCAAACCACCGTTTGGCGGCCGCCAGCCTATATTGCTACGTCGTTTACTGTGTTGGCAACTCCCAGATGAACGCCTATCCCTCCTTTGAATTTCAGGGCGGAACCATCATCCCCAATTGCCTGCTGACCCATGTCGATTACGGCGCCACCCTGGAAATCGCGGACTATGGCACGGCGGGACTGCATGATCCGGCGAACTTTTTCAACTCCTACATCCAGGGCTGGAATTGGATCGACGTCACGCCATTCGTGCAGGACGACCTTGACAATGGCAGAACCTATTCGCAATACCAGCTGCGGTTGCAACTACTTTCCGACTGGGGCGGGGGCGACGACTACATCGTATTCGCCGGAGCCGCCATGAACGGCTACAATCCCTATCTGCACCTGGAATACGCGCCCCTTACTTCCAGCTCGGACAATCTTCTCCCCGCGCCACTTATAACCGCCGGACCCAATCCCTTCCGTGAATGCCTGAGCATCTCACTGCTGGGAAAAACAGCCCAGCCCAGCCAGATCGGCGTCTATAACCTCAAGGGCCAGAAGGTGGCCTCACTGCCCTGGCCCAATGGCACGCCAAACATCGTCTGGACAGGCAGCGACGGCTCCGGCCGCCAAACCCCTCCCGGAATCTATCTGCTGCGTTGGCGATCCGGCGCGAAAACCGGGCAGATCAAGGTGGTGAAGCTGCCATGAACGCCCGCTCTACAATGCTTATAGCCCTTTTGTTCTGCCTGGGTGTGGCTTCTTTGGTGGCGACCCAGGTCACCATCGGTTCCGGCGACGACACCCACAACCTGCCGATGTACGTGAACTTCCACAACAGCCTCTGCGAGATCATCTTCTATTCCAATGAGATTGGCACCACGGGCACTATCACGGCCCTGAGTTTCTACCCCGATTTCTACACCGAAGTGCCGCTGCAATGGCTGAAAGTGTGGCTGGGAACCACGGACTGGCAGAACATGAGCGCGGGCTGGATCCCCTCCACCGAGCTGACCCTGGCTTTTGACGGGATCGTGTATTACCCGGAAGGGGAAAGCCAGGTCACGCTGGGCTTGGACACGCCCTTTGACTATACCGGCGGCAACCTCGTGCTGCTGATTCAACATCCCTGGGAAATTGACGCTTTTCACAACAACAACCTGTTCCGCGGCCAATACAGCGGTCCGCTCCGCACCCGCAGCGTGGTCAGCAACAGCGACGTTCTCGATCCTGCTTTGCCTCCAGCACCACTTGGAGGGCAACTGACGGTTATGTTCCCCCAAACCACGCTGCATTTCGCCGCGCAGCCTCCGCAGCCGGAGATCTTCATCCAGCCGGCATCCTGCGCCTTCGGCGAAGTGCTGGCCGAGGGCATGGACAATCTGCTGCTCAGCCTGTTCAACACGGGATTGAGCCCGCTGGACCTCAGCGAAATCACGCTAACGGGCAGCCAGTACTTCAGCCTGCTCCAGCTGCCCGGTCTGCCCCAAACATTGCCCAGCGGCAGCTCGGTATCCTTCATCGTCCACTACGAGCCGCTCCAACCCGGACCCCACACCGCAACGATCAACATTTCCGCCAATACGAATCCAACGCTGATAACGGTCCCGGTTTCCGGCACGGGCATCGACCCCACCATCTACAGTTTGCCTTACAGCCAGGATTTCGACGCCTGCGAACCTCCGGACCTCCCCATCGATTGGAGCGCGTATCTGGAGCCCGTGGCGCATTTGCCTTTCGTGCGCACCTTCGCCGAAGCCGAAGCGCCCACCCAGCCCAATCTGGTGCGCATCATGGCCGACATGGACGGAATCGGCCGTGCCATCCTGATTGCGCCGCCCTTGGATCAAACCATACCGGTTAGCTCCACCCAGATCTCTTTCTCCGCGCAAGCCTTTGGCACAGTTATAGAAAGCGCGATCTCCATCGGTGTGATGAGCGATCCGGAGGATCCGTTTACCTACACCGAAGTGCAATACATCGACATCGAAACCTCGAATTGGGCCTACTACACCGTGCAGTTTTTCGGTTATCAGGGCGCGGGCCGATACATCGCGTTCAACCTGCCTCAACTGGGCGGCTACAACTGGGTCAAACTGGACCATGTATCGATCTCATATCTGGCCGGCAACGACCTCGCCGCGATTGGTGTTTCGGGAACCACTTTTCCCTGTGTGGATGACGTCTCGGAATATCTGGTCAGCGTCGCCAACCATGGCAACGCGACGCAATCCGGCTATCTGGTGAAACTGCTGAATGACGAGGGCGCAGTGTTGGGTTCGGTGGAGGGGCCAACCCTCGCGCACAGCGAAACCGCGCAAGTGGCGATTCCCTGGACGCCTGACCAGCCGGGAATCCACTATCTGCGGGGCGAAGTGGTCCTGGCGGGCGATACCGCCCCTGCCAACAACTCTTCTCCGCTATATCAGGTGAACGTCCTCAGCGCCGGAACCACAACCGTCACCATTGGCGATGGCAGCCAACTGGCGCGTATTCCGGCCGATTTCTACCGCCATAACAGCCTGTTCGAAACGCTGTTCCAGGCCTCGGAACTACATCATACGGGCACCCTCACCGGATTGCAGTTCTACAGCAATTTCTTTACTTCCACGCCGCTGACCAAACCCTTGCGAGTCTGGCTGGGAGAGACTTCTGTGAGTGATCTGAGCGCCGGGTGGATCAGTTCCAGCGAACTGCAACTGGTCTTTGAGGGAAACGTGGATCTGCGTCCGGGCAACGACATCGTGCCGGTCCTGTTCACCGTTCCCTATGCGTATCAGGGCGGTAATCTGGTCCTGCTGGTCCAGCGGCCCTGGGACGGCCAATTCCATAGTTCTTCCGACTTTTTCCTTTGCCAGACTTGGGGTGGCACACGCTCCCGCAATTTCGCCAGCGATACCATCGAACTGCAGCCCGCAGCTCCGCCCCTGCCTACTCTGGCGCAACTGTCTGGCCAGTTTCCCCGCGCAACTTTCTTCATCCAGGGCGGTTCACCGGTGTCGGAAGAACTGCAAGGCGTGACACTTGACGTCCGCATCAGCCCCAATCCCTTCAGGGAAGCCTGCAGGATCAGTTTTTCGCTCCCGGGCCCTTGCAATGTGGATCTGCAGGTGTTCAACCTTCGGGGGCAACGAGTGCGCTTTCTGGTTCAGGACAGCAAACCCACCGGCGAGCACAGCTTTCTCTGGGATGGCAAGGACGCGGACGGAAGGCCTGTTTCCAGCGGTATCTATCTGTGTAGGATGAAGATAGGTAAGCAGCAGACGGTGCGGAAACTTCTGCGTATAGAGTAAGTCCACCCGCAAGTCTCACACGATCTCCAAACCGGGGATGATAACATATAATTCTCGTGAATCGAATGGGTAAGCCCCGGAGGGTGCGTCAGAACATAGCGAGGGTGCGCAGCGACCGCGTCCCCACAAAGGAGCGCAGCGAATTTGTGGGGAGGGGAGCAGAGCCCCTCGTCCAGTCAGCCGCAATATTTTTTTCTCAGCCCTTCCCCCTCCCTGTAAACAAACCCCCAGGAGTTTGTTTACAGGGAGAGGGATGGGAATTTACTTGTAAGGGAATGTCTTGCCGTTTCGAGGGGCTTCGCACCCTCGCTATGTTCTGACGCACCCTCCGGGGCTTACCCACTTGGTTTTTGAGAGAGTTAAATATTGACCCTTGGTAATATACGCGCTTTTTGTGCTTCCTTATTAAGTAGATTTTTTAAGGAAAGAAAATCCTTGACAATAAATCGGGATTAGATTTATTATGCAGTCCGTTGAACGTCAGGGTTACGTTAAGCATTAAACACATATTGTATGAGGCGAAGACCTGCTCTCAGGACTTCATAAAATATGAGCGACAAGGAGCGGGAATTTACGCTCACCTTAAGGCTCAACTTATGAAACACGCCGCGTGGCAAAGGAGATGAACATGAAACGTTTTGTGAGCCTTGTTATGCTGTTGGGGTTGTTCACCACAGCGGTCTGGGCACAAGGACCGCGCAAAGGCATGCATTCACGTATGGGCGTTCCCTTTCCGGAAACGCAGAACCGCGGTTACCGCCTCACCCATCAATACCTTGACTATTATCAGACCGGGTCTGAAACTTGGTTTACGAACAGCAGTTGGGATTTTCATTACCCTTCTACCCAGTATGCCTTGTTCGACTCGTTCTATTGCCATTACTTCGATGAAGACGGGTATTACCAGGAGGGGGTGGCGGACTGCCAATACGACGGCCTGGGCTATATGACGAGCTGGCATTACGAAACCGGGTGGGACGACCAATACCAAATATACACCACCACCAATTACTTCGATGCGGGACATCGCCTCACACGCAGCTTCTGTATCAACTCTAACCAACTCGTTGATATGATCTTTTCGGATTTGAATCCGGTCTATGCAGGAGCCAGCATATCTTCTCTTTACTTGACATTATATTTTTTCACTAACGGCGTCTACTATACGCGCCTGGTCTATCTGACCGATGCTCAGGGCAGGATCGCCACGGTAACTAATTCTACATCCCCTGACTCGCTTGACTGGTCATATTTGGAAAAATCTGAGATAACTTATCACCCCAGCGATGACGGAACAATGGCGGATTTCATCGAAAACCTGTCTCGTAGATATGCCGCGGACATAGACAGTTACTTTGCAGACACGTATTATATGTACTACTCCGGAAAACCAATCCAGATCCTTTACTATATGCAGGGCTATCCGGAAAGGCCCTGGACTCTCTCAGGTAGGAATTTGTATTATTATGACAGTTTTGGCGACCTGGACCATATCGCCTTTGACTATTATTATAATGAGGTTTGGGAGTCATATGGTCTCTATGAATACATCTACGACGCTAACCGTAATCTATCCAGCATCGAGTATTGGCGTGAAAACTATAACCGCCAGATGGAGCCAGTTGAACGCTATCGCTTTGAGTGGGAAATCTTTACTGCCAATGACGATCAGATCGCTACCCCGTCAGTTTTTTCCGCCTATCCCAATCCCTTCAAAGGCGCTCTTAATCTGGAGTTTAAGTCCGCTAAATTGGCCGAGGTCACCATCTATAACCTGAGAGGCCAGAAAGTATATTCCGCCCAGGTTTCCGGCGCGGATACAGTGACCTGGCAGGCGGAAAACCTTCCCTGTGGAGTGTATCTGGTCTCGGTCCGGCAGAATGGAGTGATTTCCACCCGCAAGGTAGTGCTCTTGGAATAGTTTGATCCTGGTTTAAGCAGTGTGCTGCACAGGTTTTTCCCGAGCCTGATCCCTAGAAGTTTTTACCCAACCAAGGCTATCAAATTGCCCACTCGATCTGAAATTGAGCCTTGTTGGAGCACCTATCTGACACAAACTGATTCAATACCTGAGAGCGTTGAATAAACCGTAACACTGGATTCATCAGGTCGTTCCACCGCATTTATGCGGATGAGGAGCGAGATAGCAGGCTTAAATTTCGAATATGTCATAGCCTGGTTACTTACTCTAAAAAATGCCTGAAAGCAGCGGAACGACCGGATGAATCCAGTGTAACGTGTCCGTGCGGCACTCTTTGATTCTCTGAAAACCAGATAAATCTGGTGGAACGACCGGATGAATCCAGTGTTACGGATATGTGCAACGGTCTCAAAATCTATGTTTAACAAGCGCTTACCTGCTCCGCACTGGAGGGATGGCGTTAATCAAGTCTTAATCAAGCCTTAATCAAGCGTTAATTATTAACGCTTGATTAAGGCTTGATTAAGATGTGATTGACTGCAACCCGCCAGGGCATACTGAGAGCACATCAGACAAGTGATTGAGATGCATGGAATAATGACGTGCCAATGAACTCTGGATGGCCAAAAACGCGGATCATAATCTGTAAGAATTAGTTAGCTGAGATCGAGCCTTTACTTCTGCTTCAGGTTGTTGAGGTTCTCCAAGGATTTGGAATTACTGGTCCAGATGAACTGGCCTTGTTCACAGGGGAAGTCGGAGCATTCCGCGCAGGTGGCGAAACCTTTGCCAAAGGCGCACTTACGGATTCCGCACTCGGCGCAGAAACCGATGTGGCGTCCCTCGACGGGACATCCATCGCAGACGATGGTCTCGGGGTCTATCTCCTTGCCGTAGGCTTGTTTGAAGCCCTCGGCCATTTTCTGGCGGGCTTCCGGGTCGTCGTTCTGCGTGGCGATGTAGCAATCGCAAATGGCGCAATTGATGCCGCAGGGGGCAAAAATCTCGATCATGATTTCTCCTTATTCAGATAGGTGACGATTTCGCGCAGGGGCAGCCGGTCCGCGCTGCCCGCAAAACTGCTTAAGGCTTTGGCATACAAACTCTTGCTTTCGGCTGGATAACCAAAGGGCGACATGGCGACGATGCGCCAGGAAGCCGGCAACTTCAGGTAGGAGCGCAGTTTCTTCTCGCTGAAGGCGGCCAGCCAGCAAGTTCCGAGGCCGTGGTTCCAGGCGGTTAAGACCATCTGCTGGAAGGAGATGGCGGTATCCACCAGGTAGTAGTCCTGTTTGTTGATACGCACGTTTTTGCGGGTGTCGGCGCAGGCGATGATCAGGCAGGGAGCGCTGCGGATGAAATAGTTGGAGAGACCGATCAACCCGCAATTCAAGGCCAGTTTCTTGATCCGGTCGGCGCCCAGGACCACGATGTAGCGCCAAGGCTGTTTGTTTTGGGCGGAAGGGGCCAGGCGTCCAGCTTCCAGGATCTCGTTCAGGATTGCGTCGGGGATGGGGTCCGGCAGAAAGTTGCGTACGCTGTGCCGGCTGGCGATCAATCCCTTTAGGTCCATTATTCCTCCAACTCACTGGGCTGGTTGATGTTGCGCAGGATGCCGGGATCGTCCACGGGCAGGTCAACCACCGTGCAGACCTGGCTGCCGATGATTCCAGCCAGCCCTTGTCCCATATCGTCCTGGCCGAGGTCAACCCAAGCTGGGACGAGCACCGGATGCCCGGATTTACCTTGGTAAACTGGACGGAAAACAGCGTCGGGGCTGGCGCTCCACGCTTCGCACAGGGCTACGACCGTAGAGGGTTGCACCAAGGGATGGTCCACCGGCCAGATCAGGTAACCCTCAGCCTGGTTAGGTTTTATGCCAGCGATAACCTGGCGCAGCGTGGCCAGCATATCCGGAGTGTCCAGATCCCTGGCAATATGGATCTGCGTGATTCCAGCCCCGCGCAGTGTGGTCTCGATCCGCTCCGCGAAGGTCTGGTCCGCTATCCGGGCTTCCGCTTTGGCACCGCCGAAGCGCGTCCCTTTTCCCGAGGCGGGAACGATGGCGACGATCTTAGGCCAGGGCATTGAACTCCTCGATGGCGGCGTCCAGTTCGTCCAGATTGCTCTCGAAGGTCTCGGCCCAATATTCCGGGTTCCATTGGCGCAGGATTTCCGCGTAGGTTTTGCCCTGTTGCTCCACCCAGGTGTAATACTTGAGGTTGTGGATGCGCTTCTTATCCAAGTAACTCAGTTCCAGATAGTTGTCCGTGGACTGGGCTCTGAGGCAGCCTTCCAGGTCCAGGGCGGCCTGCAGTGTTGAGTAGGGTCCTTTGGCGGCAGTCTGTTCCTGAATCCGGGATTGATACATCTCCGCGGAGTCGGTGAAGATGGTGAAGATCACGTCGTCCGCATTGAGCTCGAAGTATTTGGCCTGCTTGATAACGGCCAGTAGGTTGGCGATGGAGGAGATGCCCAGATGGGGCAGGGCGCGCGCTGTTACCTCCGCAATGCCTTGGGAGACAAGGTATTCCTGGCCGGTGGGCTCGTTGAACAAGCGCAGCAGGCGCAGGCAATCCTCGTCCCGGATGGCTGCCACGGCGTCGGTGTTGCGGACGTTGTGCACCCAGGGGATGTGTTTGTCGCCGATGCCTTCGATGCGGTGTCCGCCGAAGCCGTTGTTCAGCAGGGTTGGGCATTCCAGCGCTTCCGAGGCCGTGGTTTTAAGCAAGGGATGGAGTGTCTTCAGGAAGTCGCCGGCCGCAATGGTACCCGCGGAGCCGGTGGCGCTCACGAATCCGCTGAGGCGCGAGCCGGGGGCTTTCACCAGGTTCCAGACCTCGGCGATGGCGTTTCCGGTTACATGATAGTGCCAGAAGGGGTTGCCCATCTCGTCGAACTGGTTCAGGATCACGTTGTGGGGGTCGAGCCGGAGTTCGGCGCATTTGTCGTAGATTTCCTTGACGTTGGATTCGCAGCCGGGCGTGGCAAATACCTCCGCGCCGATCTCTTTCAGCCAGGCAAAGCGTTCCGGGCTCATTTCCTCGGGCAGGATGGCGACCGCGGGGCAGGCCAGCAAAGCGCAGTCGAAAGCGCCGCCGCGGCAATAATTGCCGGTGGAGGGCCACACCGCCTTGTCCGCGTCCGGATCGAAGGTGCCGCTCACCAGGCGCGGGGCCAGGCAACCGTAAGCGGCGCCGACCTTATGGGCTCCGGTGGGGAAGTATTTGCCCACCATTCCGATGATGCGGGCCGGGACGCCGGTCAGCGCGGAAGGGATCTCCAGGTAATTCGGCGCGCCGAAGAGTCCGCTGCGGATGTCGTTTTTCCAGGTGATACGGAAGAGGTTGAGGGGGTCGACGTCCCAGAGTCCGATGGGTTTTATGCGCTGCTTGATGGCGTCCGGGATCGTCTCGGGGTACATCTGCTGCCGGATCGTGGGCAGGATGATGCCGCGGTCTTTGCAGCGCCGGGCGTTCTTCTTGATCACTTCAAAGTTCTTGATCAATATCAGTTTAGGCATTTCCTTATCCTTAGATGTTATGTGTTATATGAAAGTCCTGATTTTCGCTGCCACATCCTTAACCTTGGATGTAAAGATCATCGCCGCGATCACGAACGGCTTGAACCCCGCCTCCTGATAGGTGTGCAGCCGGTAACGCTCGAAGACGGATTTCGCCACTTCGCCCCGCTCGCAACTCACGCCTGAGATATCGGCGGGCAGACAATGCTCGTAAAGCGCTGCTCCGTTGCGGGTTAGTTTCATCATCTCTTCCGTACACTCCCAATCCAGATGCCGCGCGTTTTCGGCCAGGCAAGACTGT
This sequence comes from Candidatus Cloacimonadota bacterium, assembly GCA_027318475.1. Taxonomy (GTDB): domain Bacteria; phylum Cloacimonadota; class Cloacimonadia; order Cloacimonadales; family Cloacimonadaceae; genus Syntrophosphaera. Next base: position 18,886 of record DAHVPC010000012.1, read on the forward strand.
TCCAATTGCTTGAGGCCCTCTTTGTCGCCCTGCTTGAGCAGTTGGGTCCGCTTCTGCATCACGGCCATCGGCGCCCAGGATTTGGGATAGACCACATCGGCCTGGTCAAAGGCGTCCTCCATGGAGTGGGTGACCCGGAACTGGGCTCCGCTTTGCGCCGCAAAGTGGTTTGCCGACTCCAGGGTCCCGGGCAGCAGGTCGTAGCCCTCCGGGTGGGCAAGAACTACGTCCATACCAAAGCGGGACATTAAGTTAATCACTCCCTGGGGTACCGAAAGCGGCTTGCCGTAGGAGGGAGAATAGGCCCAGCTCATGGCGATTTTCTTGCCCTTCAGGTTTTCCCAGCCGCCGAAGTAGTCTTTCAGTTTCAGCAGGTCGGAAAGGCTCTGGGTGGGGTGGTCCAGATCGCATTGGAGGTTGACCAAAGTGGGCCGCTGAGCAAGGATGCCGTGGTCAAATCCGTCGGTGACCGCGTCCGCGACTTCGGTCATGTAAGTGTGGCCTTCGCCGGGGTACATATCGTCGCGGATGCCGATCACTTCGGTGAGGAATGAGATCATGGCTGCGGTTTCGCGGACTGTTTCGCCATGCGCGACCTGGGATTTGACCTCATCGAGCTCTGAAAGAGCCAAACCTAGTCCATTGACCGCGGAGGCGAAACTGAAGCGGGTTCGGGTGCTGTTGTCGCGGAAGATCGAGATTGCCAGGCCCGAGTCGAAGATCTTCCAGGTTTTGCGTTCCCGGTGCAGGATTTGCAGGACCTCCGCCACCAGCATCACCGCTTTCAGGTTGTCCAGGCTGTTTTCCCAGGTTAGCAGGAAATCTTTGCCGTAGGTCGTGGTGGTCAGGGTTGCCAGTTCTTCCAGGCGGGAGTTCAGGGCTTCTGATACGTTCATGGTATAACCTCTATAGTTTATTGTCTGGTATATCCTTACACTTAGTGTTTAGGCAGGTGGAAGGGCCTTGGGGTTGGCCAAGCTCAAGGGCGCATCCGTTCCGCGGCGAGCAGCACGGCATCGACGATCTGCTGGTAACCTGTGCAGCGGCAAAGGTTTCCCTTCAGCGCCTGGCGGATTTCGGCACGAGTAGGCCGGGGTGTTTTGGCAAGCAGGGCGTAAGCGGACATCACCATGCCCGGAGTGCAAAAACCGCATTGGATGGCGCCGGTATCCAGAAAGGCCTGCTGAATGGGATGCAGGGTACCGTCGGGCTGCGCAAGTCCTTCAATGGTAAGGATATCGGCACCTTCAACGTCCTTCAGCAGCACTTTGCAGGAACGCCTGGCTACACCATCGACCAACACCGTGCAGGAACCGCAGACGCCGATAGCGCAGCCGATCTTGGTGCCGGTGAGGAGCAGGCCTTCGCGCAGCCAGACCGAGAGTTTTTGAGCGGGATCGTAATCCGCGTGTGTAACGCCGTTGACTTTGATCATAATTTGATCCTTAAAGGCTGTTCGCAGTATCGTTTGCCCGTGGCCCGGAAGATCGCGTTGGCGATGGCGGGAGCCATTAGTTCGTTGGTGGGTTCGCCGATGCCCTTGGCTTGGGAGGGTGAGTTGGGATCGGGGTTTTCCACGATTATGGCCGTCATTTCCGGCAGGTCGGTGCTCCTCGGGATGCGGTACTGGTGCAAGTTGGCGGGCACGACCTTGCCTTCGGAACAGACGCACTCCTCCATAAGGCCGTAGCCAGCGCCCATGGCCATCCCGCCGTAGAACTGCCCTTTAACGAGGGCAGGATTCACCGCCTTGCCCACATCGTGCGCCGCGACCATGTTGAGCAGTGTGACCGCGCCCGTCTTCGGATCGACCTTGAGTTCCACCGCCTGGCAGCCGTAAACCCATGTGAAATAAGCGTTACCCTGTCCGGTGCGCTCATCCCAGGTCACCTGTGGGGCTTGAAACACGCTAAAGGCGTAAGGGTAAATCTGGTGGCTGTAACAGAGGCGGATAGCATCGTTCCAAGTCATTATTCTGGAACCGTTTGCGTCGAGTAGTTCCTCGTTTGCAAAACTCACGACCGCGTGGTCCGAGTTCTTCTTTACCATTTCTATGATGATGTCTTTCAGGATCCTGGCGGCGTTAACCACCGCGCCTCCGCCCATGATCGTGCCCCGGGAGGCCACTGTGGTACCTCCGTCGGGGATGTTGGAAGTGGATGGCAACCTGTATCTTAGGCGTTCGGGCGGTAGGCCCAGCTGTTCGGTGGCGAGCAGCAGCATGGCGGATTCGGAGCCCTGTCCGTTTTCATGCACCCCGGTTTCCAATAGCACCGAGCCGTCGGGCTGGACGCTGAGGATGGCGGAGTTGAAATCGGTGCCTTCGGCGCCTAAACTCATGCCGCGGTAACTAATAGCGAATCCGATGCCGTACCATTCCGACTGGTTGGGGTCGCCCATAGAGCAGTTCCTGCGCTTGGTAGAATAGTCGATCTCAGCCAGGACCACGTCCATAACCTGTTGCAAGGATACCACATGCGTGTCCAGAACTTGACCTGTGACGGTGGTCGAGTCCTGCCGCACCATATTCCGGCGCCGGAACTCGATCTCGTCCAAATTCAATCTTTCCGCCGCCATTTCCACCAGTTGTTCGATGGCGAAGTTCACCTGGGGCGAGCCGAAACCCCGCATCGCGCCGCAGAAGATGTTGTTGGTATAGACTCCATACACGTCTGCCTGGACATGCGGAACCTCATAGCAGCCACAGCATTGAACCGTGGAACGCCATGTTACCCAGGGCGTTACGCTACAGTACGCGCCGCCGTCCGCCACCATGCGGACCCGCACGGAGCGGATCAGCCCATCCCTGGTCAAACCCATGCGGTAGTTTATCTTATAAGGATGCCGCTTGTAACTTTCGCGCAGGCTCCATTCCCGCGAGTAAGTGATCTTCACCGGACGCCGCAAATGCCAGGCGCAGAGGGCGGCCCGGGCGCAAACCAGTGCGGCCGTGTCGTCCTTGCCTCCGAAACCACCGCCCATGGGAACGGTTTTCACCTCCACGTCCTTGAGTTCCACGCCCAGAGTCGAAGCCACGAAGCGCCGGGTGGAGAACGGATGTTGCATGCTGCCAAACACTTCCATCACTCCGTCCGGCCTTGGAACGGCCAGGGCGGACTCCGGCTCCAGATAGGCGTGCTCGATGCGAGAGGTGGTAAACTCCTGTTCGATAATCAGATCCGATTCCGCTTCACCAGTTTCCACAGAGCCTCTGCGCACCCGATGATAGTTGGCGAGATTGGAGCCGTGGAAGGGATGCAGGATCTCAGCGCCGGGTAATATGGCCTCCTCAGGATTGAGAATGGGTTGGCGTGGCTCTAAATTAATATCCACCAAGGGGATGGCGGCAATGGCCTGGTCCCGGGTCTGAGCCACGATCAGGGCCAGGACGTCGCCGGTGGAGTTGACATCCTCGTCAGCCAGAGTGGGATAGTCCTTGATGATCTGGCCGAATTTGATGCTGCCCGGGATGTCTTGAGCTGTAATAACTGCAACTACGCCAGGCAGATGCAGGGCCTCGGCAGCGTCGATCGAGACGAGTTTAGCCCGCGGCAGCTCGCTGTAAACGGGAACCGCGTGCAGCATTCCGGGCAGGCTGAGGTCGTCGGTGTAGCGGGCCCGGCCGGTAACTTTGGCCACCCCGTCATTGCGGAAGGCGGGCTTGTCATTCATAATCCATCTCCTTGCCCAACAATTGGTTCAGAGTCCATTCCGGCCTCGCCACCGTCCGCATCAGACCGGCCGGACGCAGGCAACACAGGTCCACGAGCCGTTCGAGGCTGATGGCCCCCTTCAGCACCAGCTTGCGGTAGATTGAATTAAAGAGGGACTCGAGGCCCGGAATGCCGCAGGGCACTTGTTCCGGGCGGTCCCGGAAGCGGTCCTTATCTTCCTTCGTGAAGGCGCAATGGTCGCTGGCGAGGATGTCGAAGACACCGTCCTGCAGAAGTTCGACCAACGGTCCTCGTGACTGTTCGGAGCGGAACGGCGGAGAGCACAGCCAGCGATGGGCGTTGTCGCCTTTCAGCCGGTCCTCGTTATAGATAAGGTAATGCGGGGCGGTTTCGCAAGTGATATCGGGATTGGCGGTTTTGGCCTCTTTGATCAGCAGGGCTGCCTGGGGCGCGGACACATGGACGATATGGACGGGGTAGGCGTGCTTGACCGCCAGATCCAGAACACGTTCCACGGCAAGGACTTCCGCCTGTTCCGGACGTCGCAGCGTATGGTCGAAAGGCGTATTGAAGGGATGCCTGGCGCTGGACTCTTCCACAATGGCGTTATCTTCGCAATGCACCAGGATGCGTGGTTTGAAGCCGCTCAAGTCCTGCATCCAGCGTCCGATGCGCTCATAGGATGAATACAGGCCGGCCTGTTTGTAGGTGGTGTAAAACTTGAGGTCGCAGCCTTCCTCTACAAGCGGATAAACTTCATCCACGGAAGCGGTTATGGGCGTCAGGTGCCAATGCACGTGGCCGGAAAAGTGCTTGCTTGCGTCGTCTTGCATCCGTCTGTATTTATCGGTGAGGGAAAGCCCCGCTTCCTCAGTTACAAACGCGCCGATTACTGCTATGCCGTGCTTTTTTGCCATACTGTCCAGAGCCGCGAAGTCGTCGCGCAATTTATAACCGCCGATGCGTTCGCCCACATGGACGTGGAAGTCGCAGAGCCAGGGATAGAGTTTATCTGACTGCATTGATATCCTTTAGCCCATGTCCGGTGATGAGCAGGACCACCGACTCGGAGCGCTCTATCCAGCCCAAGGCCAATGCTTTTTTCAAGCCGGACAGGGTCGCCGCGGAAGAAGGCTCGGCAAAAACGCCAGTCTTCTGCGCCAGTTCCCGTTGATCACGCAGGATTTCTTCATCGGATACCCTGATTGCATTGCCATGGCAGGCACGCAAGGCCTTGACCGCCATCAGCGCATTGCTTGGCGTCTTCACGGAGATGGAATCCGCTACGGTGCAAGGGCTTGCCGCGTCCGCGTAAACCCCGCTTTCCCAAAATGAGGTGATGGCGTCCGAACTTTCCGCCTGCACTGCCAAAAGCCGCGGCAATTTGTCGCTAAAGCCGCATTCTTTGAGATCGTAAAAGGCTTTGTAGATGCCGGCCAGAATAACGCCATCGCCGACCGGAACGACTATCCAGTCCGGAATTTTACGCAGTTTGCAAAAAATTTCCAGGCCGGCGGTCTTCTTGCCTTCGATGGTAAACGGATTGTAGGCGGTGTTGCGATTCAGGCACTCATGCATTTGGGAATACATCATCGCGGCGCGAAATGCGTCGTCGTAAGTGCCATTCACCAAATGCAGTTGCGCGCCGTGCACGCGGATCTGGGCCAGTTTCGCGGCAGGAGCGGAAGCCGGAGCGAAGATCACGGCAGTTTTGCCGGCGGAGGCGCACAGGCAGGCCAAAGAGGAAGCAGCGTTGCCGGTGGACGCGCAGACTATGTCCTTGACACCCAGGCGGTTGGCCTCAGCCACCACCAGTTGGGAAGCGCGGTCCTTCAGCGAGCCGCTGGGATTGAGGCCGTCGTTCTTGATAAGGAGGCGCGGCAATCCCAGATCAGCGGCCAGCCGGCCGGCCTGAAAAAGAGGCGTATTGCCAACTGGCAGAGGCGGATAGAACATCGGTTCCAGCGCGCTGAACAACTCCAGAGAAGGCTGCGTTTTCCACTCCAGACCGATCTGGGCATAGTCAAAAATTGCTTCCAGCACGCCCGGCAAGGGAATCCCCGGCTGGTAATCCTTACTGCACACAGGGCACTGGTAGCGCGCCTCGTCCCGGGCGTATTCCGCGCCGCAGCCCACACAGCGGAAGCACTTGAAATGCGTCATTGGTTCAGTTGATATACCAACGCGGCATAAAACGCGGCGGCTTCGGTCAGATGCTGGATGGGCGTCGCTTCGTTGGGCGCGTGGGCGTAAACTTCGTTGCCCGGACCCATGCCGATGCAGGGGATCTTGTGCATGCCGGCGATGGCCACGCCGTTGGTGGAAAAGGTCCATTTATCCACCTTGGGGACGCGCTTGAGGGTCTGTTCATAGGCTGACCGGGCGGCTTCCAGCCAGGGTGAATCGGGCGGCGTGACCCAGGTAGGGAAATACTTCTGAGTGGGGTAAACCAGCCCAGTGAAAGCGGCTTCGGAATAGGTCAGGACTTCGATATCGGCGTCCGGTTCGCCAGCCAGTTCGCAAGCCTGGCGCACTTCCGCGACCGCCGACTCCTTGGTTTCGCCTGCTGTGAGGCGCCGGTCCAGATGGATGCGCGCGCTGTCCGGCACCGCGCATTGCGATGGACCGGTGAAGTAAACTTCTGTCACGCAGACGCTTCCTTTGCCCAAAAAAGCGTCCGTCCGCAGCCGTTCATGCAGTTTTTCGATTTCCAAAGCTATGCGGCTGATTTTGTAGATGGCGTTGACGCCGCGTTCCGGCGCCGACCCGTGGCAGGACAGGCCTTTGACGTGCACCTGCATTTCCATGCGGCCGCGGTGGCCGCGATAGATGTTCAGGTTGGTGGGTTCCGTGATCACCACCAGTTCCGGCACGATCTTGTCCTCGTTGATGATGTATTGCCAGCAGAGGCCGTCGCAGTCCTCTTCCATCACGGTGCCGGTGAACCAGATGCTGAAATGCCGGTTCAAACCCAAATCCTTGATGATGCGCGCCGCGGTGAGCATCGACGCCATGCCTCCTTCCTGGTCAACTGAGCCGCGCCCCCAGACCATGCCGTCCTTGACGTGCGCGTCGAAGGGATCGATATCCCAGAGGGCGAGGTCGCCCGGATAGACGGTGTCAATATGCGCGTCGAAGGCCAGAACGCGCTCTCCGTCTCCGATACGGCCAAGCACATTGCCGATGGGGTCGATGAAGGCCTCGTCGAAACAGGCATCTTGCATCTCTTTGAGGATATATTCCACCACCTCCTTCTCCTTGGTGGAAAAGGCGGGAATGCGGATCATATCGGAAAGGTAGCGGATGCTTTCTAACTCCAGCGCTGTTGCTTTGGCTAAGATTTTCTCATACATTGTTTAGGCTCCTAGTGTTCACTTTTCAATCGTTAGCAAATGCCTGACTGTGCAACGTCTGAGCCATGAAATCAGGCCTCAGGGCACAAGTTGAAATTTGCACAGGCCGAACAATCGCTCCTGCGACCAATCCCGAAGGGATGAAACAACTTAGCCCAGGGTGTAGCGCAGCGGAACCCTGGGTCAGGCATACCGCACAAAACTGAAAAACCCCGGAGGGGTGGCACATCTCAATTTTTATGGAACCATTCATCGCTGACCTGGGCTTGTCCGAGTTTCTCGAAATACGTTTTCATCTCTGATTCGAAAGTCCGCACCTTATGATGCTCCTTTTGATTGTCAATGTACTTTTGCACGCTGGGGATGTTGGTGTGGCTGACACCGAAGGCCGCGTAGCCCTCCTGCCATTGCATTCTGCCCTTACCTTGCGCATTGAACCATTTGGAGGAATTGCTCTTAATGGTTCGGATAAAATCCGCGATAGACATGTCACGGGGCAAATAACACAGGATATGGACGTGATCCTGTGTGCCGTTGATCGTCACGGGATGGCCTTTGTGATTGGTTATTATGCCGTTGATGTAGGGATGGAAGGAATCGTTAAGGAATCTCTGGTGCCTTTTCAAACCGAAAATGATATGCACGGCGAGCTGACAAAATGAGTGTGCCATATTAGTTCAATGTGCTGCCCCTATTGGACTTTGTGGTGTATTAAATCGTCTTTGGATCCCAGGGCAGTCACCTTGGGCTAATATGTGTCGCCCCTTCGGGGCTTTTTGATCAGGAGGCGTATCGGGTATCCCAGGATTCCGCTGCGCTTCATCCTGGGCTAAGTTTTTTTGCCCCTGCGGGGCATTACCAAAAACTCTTCTAAGTTGAATCAGGTAGTCTAAGTGCTTGATCATAATCTCTATCTATGTCTATCCAGCATGCTTAAAATCTGTCCCATAAGGCCTTGGCAAGTTCGCGGCTGCGGGCTTTGACCTCGCTTTCATCCACGTTCACGGCCAGTTGCCCGTTCCACATCAGGATTTCGCCGGCGCAGATGGTGGTATTCACTGCGGCCTGGGAAATCCCGTAAACCAGATGCCCAATCCAGGTTTCGGCGTTGAGCGGAGTGTGCGGCTCGTAATCCACGAAGATGATGTCCGCGGGGCTGCCATCGGCAAGGATGCCGTGCCCGGAACCCCAGTATTTCTGCGCGATGCGCGGATTGTTCTGCGCCAGCGCCAGCGCCAGTTCCATAAATCCTTTGGAGGGGTCGTTTTGCCTTAGGTGCTGCGCCCAGATGCCCACGCGCAGTTCCTCCAGCATGTTCACCGTCATGGCGTCCGTGCCGAGGCCCACCGTAACGCCCAATTCCGCCATCTTGCAAACGTCCGCGATGCCCACGGCGTTGTTCAGGTTGGACTGCGGATTGGTGACCAACGCGGCGCCGGAATCCGCCACCAGCATCATTTCCCGGGCATTCATATGGACTCCGTGCGCCAGGATACTATCTTTATTTACCAAGCCGAAGTCGCAGAGCCGTTCCACGACCCGTTTGCCATGGCGCTGGATGTTGTAAAGTTCGTCCGACTCGGCTTCAGCGGCGTGGATATGTGTGCCGCAGTTGAGTTTGGAAACCCAATCAGCGATTTCCTTGAGGGTGGCGTCGGAGAGCGTGAACGCCGCGTGCATGCCGAACAGCCCTTGCAGCAGGGGATCTGGATGCGAGCGCAGCTGGCGCAGCCAGTCCACGTTTTCCTGGATGCCGGCCTGGCAGATCTCCGCGCCATCCCGATCCGAAACCTCGTAGCAGAGGGAGCCGCGGATGCCGCATTCCTTGATGGCTTGGGCGATCTGAGCCAGGGATCCGGTAACGGCGCCGGGGCTGGCATGGTGGTCGATAACGGTGGTGCAGCCTTGCTTGATGGCGTTGAGGGCAGAGACCAGCGCACTGACATACACGTCTTCCAGGAGGAGTTTTTTATCCAGGCGCCACCACAGGTTTTCCAACACGGCGTTGAAATCCTTTGCCGGCGCGGCCTTGCCCAATCCGGTCACCAAGGTGGAATAGAAGTGGTGGTGCGCGTTGATCAGGCCGGGCATGACGACCTTGCCGGATGCGTCCATGCGTTCGCACTGGATGAGCGATAATTCCGCGACTGGAGCGATGCGGATGATCCGGCCGTCTTCCACCAGGATGCCCTGATTTTCCAGCACTGGTTGCGCGGGATCGAAAGTGACCAGTGTGCCGCCCGTAACGATGTAGGGTTTCATAATCGGAATCCTCTGCTTAATAAAGTATCTGCAACAAAAAAACGCCTCCACGTTTCTGTCAATCAGAAACTGAGACGGGAGGTATTTCTGGAACACCGGTTTCAACCGGTCGGTCCGCCAGATTCATCTGGTTTTCAGAGATTGGTTCAACAAACCAATTCGCGCAAGATTCGGTTTCATTTCTTAAAACCGGATAAATCCAGCGGTCTGGCCGGATAAATCCGGTGTTCCGTTATGCGCAGCGTTCCCGCGATCATTGCGCGGTCATTGCGGGCTCATTGCGCGCTTTGCCCGTATTGAGCGCGCAATGACCGCGCAATGATCGTGGGAGCCAGGGCAGGAACTTTTGGCAGGATAAAGGGAATTCTTCCTCCTTCCGGCTTTGCTGCAGAGACTCCGCGGAGCCCGAAAAACCGGAAACTGCAAACAAGTTCTGGACAAGATACGCCCCATAGACAAAAAGGAGTTCACCCAGCTGGCAACCAAACCAGCGGGGAGCAGAAACGCAGAATGGATCAAGGATAGAGGATCTTGCAGAAATCGCCCGACAGCCAACAGCTCAGATTGCGCCAAGCCCAGCGGAAACGCTACTTGGTGTCGCGCGCTTACCGCATCTCCATTTTTGAGGGCATCTTCGCCCAGGTGTATGGAGGCCTGGCGACCATTGGCAGCAGTTTCATCACCAAGTTCATGGTCCTGTTGGGCGCATCGCCGGTGCAATTCAGCATTTTGAGCGCGCTGGGGCAGGTTTCCGCGGTGTTTCAACCCTTGGGCGTGGCGCTGATGCACCGGCTGAAACGCAGGCGGAGGGTGTGCATCGCGGTCACGGCAGCCGGGCGTTTTCTGAGTTTCTTCATCGGCGCCGCGCTACTCTTCCACAATTCCCAAAGCGGGATCGCCTTTCTGCTGGCGCTGCTCTTTGCCAGCGCTGGCTTGCAGGCCATTGGTGGCAACATCTGGATCGCCTGGGTCAGCGACCTCATTCCCATCGGTATCAGGGGGCGCTTCTTCGCCAAACGCAACCAGATCCTGGTGTTGGCAGGCCTGGTGGTGGGCTACGCGTTCAGTTTCTGCACCGACCTGTTTGAGAAGGGCGGCGGGGCGCTCAAAGGGATATCCACACGCTGGCTGGATCCAGCGCGGTTTTTCACCCCGGCGAACCAGGCGCGTTTTCTGGCCGGCGTATTCGTGTTGGCGGCGGTTTTGGGCTTCATCGGCTTGGTGATCCTGGCCAGGCAGCCCGACCGCAAACGCTCGCTGCAACAGCGGATCGCCCTCAGGCAGAAATTCCTGGAACCTTTCGGAGACAATAATTTCCGCCTGCTGTTAGCGTTCGGAGTCTGGTGGATGCTGGCGATCGGCGTGGGCAGCGCGTTTTGGGGCCCCTTCATGCTGAAGAAACTGCACATGAGCATGTTTCAGATGCAGCTCTACGGCACTCTGCACATGGCCTCCTCGCTGCTTTCCTACACCTTTTGGGGCAGGTTCATCGACCGCTGGGGCAACAAAACCGCGATGGTCATCTGCGTGCTTTTGGGCGGATTCAATCCCATGCTCTGGCTGACGATGACGCCCCAAAACTACGGCGTCCTGTGGTTCGAAGCCCTGATCTCCGGTTTCATGTGGGCGGGAAACGGGGTGGTGACCACCAACTTTGTGCTGGCCATCGCCGGCAAAGGACGCGAACAGACTTACAGTGCTGTCTATGGAGCCATTGCCGGAGTGAGCATGATGGCCTCCACGCTACTCACAGGGGTGCTGTTCCCCGGAGAACTGGCCCTGGGAGCAAAGGTCCTGGAGCCGGAACAAGTGGTGTTCGGCATCGGCGGCATCCTGCGCTGGCTGAGCATCGTTCCGCTCTTGGCAGTGCGGGAACAGACCAGAACGCGGCGGGCTGCCCGGATCTGAACCGTAAGGGCCACAGCGGGCAGGCGGTAACTAAAAGAAAGGCTTGAGGTTAGCGATTTTCATTGACAAAAATGCGCCTGACCAGGACTTTGCCCTTACAACATATTTGTGCGCGCTGGTAGCAGGATGCTTCCTAACTGACGGCAAACCAATACCCTTGCGGCAATTCCTGAGCCGCTCCGGCGCTTGAAGCAGAACGACACCCAAAGGAGAACCCATGGCAGTTCCAAAAAGAAAGACCTCGAAAACACGCAGAGATAAACGCAGAACCCACGACGCGCTCACAGCTCCGGCAGTAAGCACCTGCAGCAAATGCGGCGAGCCGAAACGGCCGCACCACGTTTGCGACAAATGCGGCACCTATTCCGGAAAGCAGATCAAAGCCGCCGCGGAGTGATATGCGCATCGCCTTAGACGCCTTCGGAAGCGACAAAGCCCCATTTCCGGAGGTCGAGGGCGCGGTCCTGGCGATCAAAGAGGACTACTGCGAGCAAATCTTGCTGGTGGGCGACGCGGATGTTCTGAACGCGGAACTGGAAAAGTATTTCTACGACAAGAAGCGCATTCGCGTGGTGCACGCCGCGGAGCGCATCACCATGGAAGACCATGCCGCCACAGCTGTGCGCTCCAAAAAAGACTCCTCCATGGTCCGGACTGTGGAACTGCACAAAGCGGGTGAAGCCGACGCCGCTCTGAGCGCCGGAAATTCCGGAGCCTTCATGGCCGCCTCGCTGCTGGCTTATGGCCGCATCAAGGGTGTGGAACGCCCCGCGATAGCGGTCACGATCCCCACCCAGGTGCATCAGGAAATCCTTCTGGATATGGGCGCCAACGTTGACTGCGACGCGCGCAACCTGGTCCAGTTCGCCCAGTTGGGCAGCATCTATTTCAGCTATCTTTACCAAGTTCCGCAACCACGGGTCGCACTGCTCAACATCGGCGAGGAAAGCGCCAAGGGCAACAACATTTCCCGGGAAGCCCACCAACTGCTTTCCACTGCCAAAGACCTGAATTTCATCGGCAACATCGAGGGCAAGGACGTGCTGAAGGGAATTTGCGACGTGGTGGTCTGCGACGGCTTTGTGGGCAACGTGGTGCTCAAGACCATCGAGGGCGCGGTAATTTCGATTTTCGACATCCTGAAAGAGCAATTCAACAAAGATTGGATTGCCAAATTCGGCGCCATGCTTTCCTACCCGGTGTACCGCTACCTGAAAAACAAGCTGGACCATACGGAATACGGCGGCGCTTTGCTGGTGGGCTTGAACGGCACCAGCATCGTGAGCCACGGCCGCAGCAACGCCAAGGCGATCAAGAACGCCATCCGCATGGCTGGACGGACCGCGCAATCCGGCTTCGTCCAGCACACCAAAGAGTATTTTGAGAGGATGCCCTGATGCCCCTTTACAACGCGAAATTCTCCAGTTTCGGCAGTTTCGCGCCGAAAAAGGTCGTAAACAACTTTGATATGGAAAAGTTGGTCGAGACTTCCGACGAATGGATCCGCACCCGCACCGGCATGTTTGAACGGCACTATGCCTCCGCCGAAGAAGCAGCCAGCGACCTCGCAGTGCACGCCGCGACGAACGCCATCGAGGCTTCCTCTGTGAAATACAAGGATATCGACCTGATCATCGTCGGCACGGTCACCGGCGACCATCCTTTCCCTTCCACAGGCTGCATGGTGCAAAAGAAACTGGGATTGAAAAACATCCCGGCCTTTGACGTTTCGGCAGGCTGCACCGGCTTCGTTTACGCCGTCGAGGTCGCCCGGAACTTCGTGGAAAGCGGCAACGCCCAAAACGTCCTGGTCATCGGCGTGGACGTGCTCACCAAGATCACGAACTGGAACGACCGCAACACTTGCGTCCTGTTTGGCGACGGTGCCGGAGCCACGATCGTTTCCCGGGCCGGCAAAGGCGATATTTCCCGCATCATCGACGCCCTCATTTTTGCCGACGGCAGCCAGAGCGACCTGCTCTATCAAGCCGCCGGAGGTTCCAGGATGCCAGCCAGCCACGAAACCGTGGATAAAAACCTGCACACGGTCTATATGGAAGGCAACAAGATCTACAAGAACGCCATCCGCTCGATGTTTGCCTCCACGGAAGAGCTGCTGCGCCGCAACAAACTGGAAGTCAAGGACATCGACTGGGTGGTGCCGCATCAGGCCAACCTGCGCATCATCGAAGGCCTGGCGGAAAAACTGCACTTGCCGATGAGCAAGGTGATCGTGAATATCGAAAAATACGGCAACACCTCTTCCGGAACCATACCTTTGGCCGCTGACGAAGCCATCCGCTCCAAGAAGATCCGCCGCGGCGACATGATCGTGCTCACATCCTTCGGCGCGGGCCTCACCTGGGGCAGCATTCTGGCCAGATATTAAGGAGTTTACGATGCGAACGGCATTTGTTTTTCCCGGACAAGGTGCGCAATATGTGGGCATGGCCATGGATTACATTACCCGCTACCCGGAATTCGCCAAGGTCCTGAGCGATTTTGACCAGACCCATGGCACGCAGCTGGCCGCCATCATGCAGGACGGCCCGGAGGACGCGCTCAAGGAAACGAAATACACCCAGCCCGCCATCCTCTTCCACAGCATCTGCGCGCTGCAGGTCTTCATGCGCAGCAGCGGCGTCCGGCCGGATTTCGTGGCCGGGCATTCCCTGGGCGAGTTCAGCGCTTTGGTTGCCAACGGAACTTTGAATTGGCAGGATGCCCTGCATCTGGTGCATAAGCGCGGAGAATTCATGATCCAGGCCAATGCCGGCGTGCCTTTCGCTATGGCAGCGGTATTGGGGTTGGACGCCCAGGTCGTGATGGATATCTGCGCGGAAGCCGAAGCCGCTGGCTTGGTCCGCGCCGTGAATTTCAACACACCCACGCAAACTGTGATCTCCGGAACCAAGGAAGGGGTGGAAAAAGCGGGCGAACTCGCCAAAGCCATGGGCGCCAAACGCGTGCTGCCGCTTGTAGTGGGCGGACCCTTCCACACTCCTCTGATCCATCCGGCCAGCGCTTGGCTGGCCCGGGAAATGGACACTGTCGAGTTCCGCGACGCCCAGATCCCTGCTGTCTCCAATCTGGACGCCTTGCCCAACACTCTGGGCAGCGCCAGCCGGGAAAAACTCGCCTTGCAGATCATTTCGCCGGTGTTGTGGGTGGATTCCGTGCGCTTCATGGTGAACGCCGGAGTGCGGCGCTTCATCGAATTCGGGCCGCAGAAAGTCCTGAGCGGAATGATCAAGAATATTGACAAAGATGCTGTTGTTTTAAACTTGGATAAACTGGAAGAATTAGACGCTTTATTGGGCGGCCTGGAACCAGACGGACCGCCGGAAACGCAGGATAGATAAGGAAAACATGGTTTACGATCTTCAAGGCACAGTCACCCTGGTCACTGGTTCCGCGCGCGGAATCGGCCTGGCCATCGCAACTGCGTTCGCCGCCCAGGGCGCTCACACCGCCGTCCTGGATCTGAAACAGGAGGATGTGGACGCCGCGATCCGTTCTTTGACGGACCAGGGTTGGTCCGCCTCCGGCTACGTGACCAGCGTCACCGACGGCGCGGCCATGGAAGAGGTCTTCGCCGACGTCGTCGCCCGGCATGGCAAGATCGATTGCCTGGTGAACAACGCCGGCGTCACACGCGACAACCTCCTGCTCCGCATGAAGGAAGAGGAGTGGCAATTGGTGCTGGACATCAACCTCAAGGGCACATTCATCTGCACCCAGAAGGCCTTCAAACACATGATGAAAGCGCGCGGCGGCTCCATCGTGAACATCGCCAGCGTCATCGGCCTCATGGGGAATCCCGG
>DAHVPC010000130.1 GCA_027318475.1 Candidatus Cloacimonadota bacterium
AACTTTTCCGCGCCGAGGTCGAAGCCGAAGCCCGCCTCGGTGACCACGTAATCGGAAAGGCGCAGCGCGGCCTTGGTGGCGATGATGCTGTTGGCGCCCTGGGCGATGTTGGCAAAGGGGCCGCCATGCACGAAGGCGACGGTGTTTTCGGTGGTTTGGACGATATTGGGCTGCAGCGCGTCCTTGAGCAGGGCGGTGATGGCGCCTTCGTAGCCCAGCTGGCGCACTTGCACCGGTTCGCCCTCGTAAGTGAAGCCCACGGTGATGTTGCCGATGCGCTCTTTGAGTTCTTCCAGGCTGTTGGAGAGGCAGAGGATGGCCATGATTTCGCTGGCGGGTGTGATATCGAATCCGTCTTCGCGGGGAAAGCCCTGTTTGCTGCCTCCCAGGCCGATCACGATCTTGCGCAGCATGCGGTCGTTGACGTCCAGCACGCGTTTCCAGGTGATGCGGCGCGGATCGAGGCGCAGGGGATTGTCGTAATAGATGCTGTTGTCCACCAATCCGGCGAGGGTGTTGTTGGCGGCGGTTACGGCGTGGAAATCGCCGGTGAAATGGAGGTTGATATCCTCCATGGGCAACACCTGGCTCCAACCTCCGCCTGCCGCTCCGCCTTTCATGCCGAAAACCGGGCCCAAGGAGGGTTCGCGCAACGCGACGATGGACTTTTTGCCCAGCAGGTTCAGCGCTTGCGACACGCCGATGGAAACGGTGGTTTTGCCTTCTCCAGCCGGTGTGGGTGTAATCGCGGAGACCAGGATCAGCTTGCCGATGGGGTTGTCCTTGATCCTCTCCAGGGTGGAAAAACGGAGCTTGGCTTTGAACTCGCCGTAGTGGTCGATATCCTGCGGCGCGAGACCTATTTTAGCGGCAATGGAGTCGATGGGTTCCAGTTTCACCTGGCTGGCAATTTCGAGATCTGTGGGCATAGCGGGCCTCCAGTCTTGTTTTTAGATATTGTAACTGGTTTTCAGGTACCGGGCAATAGCGTACGAATAGTAGCAATCAGATGGCAGGAGTAAAAAGAACTTGACATAATGTAAGGTATAACATTCTTTGTGTCAAGTCTGGCTGACATACGCCAGAATACAAACAACCCAAGGAGTCAACATGCTTATACAACAGAAGGAAGCAGCCATCACCCTTGCCAGCAGCGTCGCGTTCCTCATTCTGAAAGCCCTGGTCGTTCCTGATCTGGGCTCGTTCAGTTGCGAACTGACCCTTGTTCTGCTCGCCCTGTTCATCGTCAGTATCTGGGCTGGCCGCATCATCATCGGAGCCAAGTTTAAACTTCTCGACGAAATGGACAAGACGATCCGCTATCAGGCGGCCTTGATCGCCGTGCATGGATTCGGGGCTGTGGTGATGATCTACGCCTGCGTTCTTTACCTGATCCATAGGGACGTTCAGACGGTTCCGCTGCGTCAAGTCCTGAACCTGGCTTACTATGGCTGGATTTCGCTATATGTGTTTTGGTCGGGGTCGATCCTGGTCTTATACCGCAAGGGGGCTTTGCATGTTTAAGGCCGTGCCTCAGATCACCAATACCATCCGCAAATGCCGCTTCGACAATTCTGAAATGACCCAGGAAGAATTGGCCTCAAAAGTGGGGGTGACGCGCCAGACCATCATTGCCCTGGAAGCCGGCAAATATCTGCCCTCATTACTGTTGGCGCTGCGCATCGCGCGGGTTTTTCACAGCACGGTCGAGGAGATCTTCATTATCGGCGACTGATCTGCCCGGCCGTTTCAAAATTCAAAGCAGATGCAGCACCGGCTTGAGCAATCTCTGGCGGCGGTCGTTCCACGCGCTCAGGATGTTCAGATCGGGTACGTGGGCGGAGTTTCCGGCAGGGCTGGTTAGAGCCTGAGCCGCTTGATCCGTGTGATCGCTGGCAACGCTCAGGGCTTCGTGCGGAGTAAGTTTAACGTTCTTCATAGTGTCTCCTGGTTTGGTGTATTTCTATACATCTAACGTGGGAGCTGGGGAAAGTGTTGGAGTTTTTTTTGCCGGGCTGATAAATCAGCCCCAGGTAAACTGGCACCTGCGGCTTTGTGACAGGCAGAATGTAAATCGGGAAAGATAGGCGAGGAAAATGCTTGACACTGAAGCTGCCTGTGGAGGATGGAAATCGTGAGAATAATATGAGGATCAAGAATGGTATTGGTGGAGACTCGAACGAGGCCAGCGCTTCAGTGGATCAAATCCGGAAGGGGCGCGTGAAAGGCAGGACCAATCTGGACCAGGTGGAACTATACCTGTGGTACCTTTTGGTGCTGCTCAGCGTCGTCTCAATTTTCCACAAAGCGCTCCAGCAAGATTGGGGGCTGACGATGATGGCTATTCTGACCCTGTCGATGTTCCTGTTCGTGTCCCTGTTTTCCCGCCTGACCAGAAAACGCGTTCCGCCCCTGTTCCGCTATTTCTTCATCCTGCTCACAGCCGGAGGGATCGCCTTCAGTTGCGTTCTGCGGGATTGGGATATCACCGTCAACGGCCTCTTGACCATTGTCCTGCTCAGTTTGCCGATCTGGATGGCCAGGCGCAAGTTGATCCTGATCCCCTCGCTGTTCCAGATCGTGGTGCTGGTTTACATTCTGGCGTCCATGTACTTTGGCGAGGTGCTTTCTTTCTATTACCATTTCAGCTGGTGGGACGACATCGTACATCTGACCTCCGCGCCCTTCATCGGTTACGCCGGGTTTCTCATGGTCTATATCATCAACAAGGACCAGCAGATCCATCACCGCTTCAGCCCCTTTTTCCTGGCTCTCTTTGCCTTCAGTTTTTCGCTGGTGGTGGGCGTCGCCTGGGAAATATTTGAATTTGGCGTGGACGTGTCCCTGGGCGTGAATATGCAGAAAGCCCGCAATCTGGAACTCGTTTACGGGTATTTCGACACCCGGCTGGGCTTGATGGACACCATGCAGGACCTGGTGGTGGACGCTTTTGGCGCTCTGATCGTGTCCATGATCGGCTACCGCTATCTGAAGAAAGACAGCGCGAAAGCCGCCTCATTCTGGAGACTCAAGGACCAGTTCATCGAGGACAACCCCCAGTTGTTCGATTAACAGCGCCGCCTGGATATCCAGCCCTTCGCCCCGATAGTTCTTGTCTTCACCCATCCGCTTACATGATGGCCGTTCCGATTATTTTCTTTACTTCCCAGCCCCTTTGGGATATATTGTAACTACAGGTATGAATTGATGAGAAAACTACATATATTGCTGGCGTTGCTACTGCTGAATACCGCGCTGAACGCCACGAAATACGCTGGCGAGATCTTCCAGATAGCGCCCGGTGTGTCCAACCAGGCCATGGGCAATACCGGCCTGACGTGGACCGGATCGCTCGCCGCAGGATGGTGGAATCCGGCTTTGCTGGCCGTGGTGGAAGACAGCGGCGTGGAACTGATGCGCAGCGAGCATTTCGAAGGGCTGATGCAGCAGAACCAGCTCTCAGTGGTGTTCGGTTCCCAGACCCGTAGCTCGATCCAGATCAACCATCTGGGCATCAGCAAGATCAAACTGACCCAGCTGGAAGATCCTGCCGACACGCTCAGCAACGCCAACCGCCCCGTGGTCTGGAAAACAGTGGGCAACAACGATGTGATCCTCAGCGGCAGCCTGGCCAGATCCCTGCGCCCCAATCTGCATCTGGGCGTCACCCCGAAACTGGCTTACCGCAATCTGGCACAGCATTCCGGCTATGGTTTCGGGGCAGATTTGGGCGTACTGTGGAATCCGGGCCGGGGTATACAGGCCGCCGCCAACCTGCGCGATTTCTTTTCCACTCAGATCATCTGGGAAAACGGCACCCACGAGATTGCCCGGCCGAACCTCGACCTCGAACTGGCCTATGCGGCGAAGCTCTTCAAGAAAGGCATCCCTATGCATCTGGCTGTGCGGACGCAAGTCTATGCCGAAGACCGCGGCGAGGCATCCAACCTGGCGTCCGGGATCTTCAGCGCCGATCTGCACGCCGGAGTGCTGGTTCAGCCCATACCCACGCTGAATGTAATGGCGGGCTGGGACACCGACAGTTTCACGGCCGGCTTGGGAGTCCGCTGGCGCAGTTTGGGCCTCGATTACGCCTGGCGCAGCGGAGTCGCTGAGGATTTGGGTTCATCACAACAGCTATCTCTGAATTACCGATGGTAAAACTTGCCCTGCTGGGGGCTACGGGTTCCATCGGCAAATCCACTTTGGAGGTGGTGAAAGAGCAGGCGCAGCGTTACTCCATCCAGATCGCCTCCGCGCATTCCGATTTTCAGAAACTCTTCCAGATCGCCCTTGATTTTAGTGTCCCCGTACTGGTTTTGACCGGGATCACCGAGCGAGCGGAGCAAAACGCGGTTCGCCTCTACGCCCCTCATCAGAACGTCTTCTTCGGCGAGGAGGAGTTGCTGGCCGCCCTGCGCAACGAGGATTACGATATCGCCCTCAACGCCATCAGCGGTTCCGCTGGATTGCGCAGCAGTTTCGCCATCGCCCAAAGAGGCAAGAAACTGGCCCTGGCCAACAAGGAATCCCTCGTCATGGCGGGGCATTTGCTGATGCCTTTGATCAAGGAAACGGGCACGGAACTCATCCCGGTG
>DAHVPC010000131.1 GCA_027318475.1 Candidatus Cloacimonadota bacterium
CGGGAGCTTATATCCGAACGCACCAAAGCCGGGTTGGCATCAGCTCGTGCCCGTGGCAGGAAAGGTGGGGCGCCCTATAAGATGACTGCGGCAAAATTACGGCTTGCAATGGCGGCAATTGGACAGAAAGAGACTAAGGTGGGAGTTCTTTGCACTGAATTGGGAATAACTCGGCAGACGCTATACCGCCACGTTGCCCCCGATGGAAACTTGCGTGACGATGGCGAAAAACTATTGGCAGTCAAGTCAAAATAAGCACACTATAACAGCAAGTTGAAAGGTAAATTGTTCCTCGGAGTACTACTATGGAAAAAACTACAGACGCAAAAACGATTTTCATAACTAGAGATGATAAGACCCGGCTTGAAAAACTGCTGGCAGAAGAAATACTGAAATCCAGAAATAGTTTCAAGCATCTTGAAGGCCTGACAAAGGAACTCATGAAAGCCAAAGTTGTGGAATCGAAAGATGTACCTTCAGATGTCATAACCATGAACTCCAAGGTGCGCATCAACGATCTTGAGATAAACGAGCCAAAGGAGTATGTACTAGTGTTCCCGAAGGAAGCAAACGTAGCACTCAACAAGGTATCAGTTCTATCACCCATCGGAACGGCGATGATAGGGTGTCGCGTTGGCCATTTTTTTATGATCAAAACTCTGACAGGCGAAAGACGAATCATGGTGGAGCAAATTCTCTATCAGCCTGAAGCTGCCAGGGATTATCATTTGTAGCCTTTCTTGGCCTAGTGACCACCAAGCTGTCAAAAGTGCCAATGGTGGATCGCAGCCAAGATGTGCCATGGGACGCACTGTTGATCGCCAGATTAGGGGTCACCACAGAAAACGGAAAAAATAGTACGTTAAGGATCGTGATCGACTGATGCGGGCACCCAGCTGTAAAGAGCTGTAAATCGCTACTCGCAGATTCCGGACTATTTCTTTCCCGGCATATCCCACCATAATGAATCTATCTCCTTCATTTCTTTCATCCTGTAGCAAACATTCTCATTATCCGTTGTTCCAGTTGTAACAAAACGAGAATAGCATTTCGAAATGGTTTATGAGATGTGAAACTTATTGATTTTGCACCAGGATCACCGTAGAAATGTGTTTATCATAAAGAGCCGTTTTTGAGAGGGACTCGCATGCCTCGCCGCTCGTTACTTACCGATACTGAACGAAATAGCCTTCTCCATGTGCCGGACAGTTATGAAGAACTGGCTCGACATTACACATTCAGCGAGACAGACATCTCCATAATCAAGCAACACCGTGGTGCCGCAAACCGACTGGGTTTTGCCATCCAGCTTTGCTACATGCGCTATCCTGGAATAGTGCTGCCGCTTGAAAGTGAACCCGAGATACCTTTGATGCAAATGGTCTCGCAACAATTAGATCTGGACCCGAACGAGTGGTCGAAATACTCTCTACGAGACGTAACCAGGCGGGAACATCTATTGGAGCTGCAGACAATCTTTGGCTTCAAAACTTTTTCGAATGAATCATATCATGCCTCGTTGGACCATATTGAGATTTTGGCATTACAAACTGATAAGCCCATCATGCTTGCCAAAGCGCTAATTCAGTTCCTGCGAGAACAGTCTATCCTTCTTCCCTCCATAAACGGCATTGAACGCATATGCGCCGAAGCCATCACCAAATCGACCCGGCGGATTTATGTCGCACTCACAGGTCCCCTCACGGAAAACAACATTCACGGCCTCGATTCTCTCCTCAATTTGAGACCAGAAGCCAAGATCACCAACCTATCCTGGCTCAGGCAGCCGGCGGGACCGGCAAGGGCTCGTCACCTTCTTGAGCACATCGACCGGTTGAAAGCCCTCAGGGAGATTGCCCTGCCTCCTGGACTGGAAACATCGGTTCACCAGAACCGTCTCCTGAAGATTGCCCGGGAAGGTCGGCAAATGACCCCACAGGATCTGGGGAAATTCGAGCCGAACCGGCGCTTTGCGACGCTTACCGCTCTCACGTTGGAACTGCAGGCAACGATCATCGATGAAATCATCGAGTTGAACGATCGCATTATAGGCAGCCTGTTCAACCGGGCCAAGCGGAGCCATGAACAGCAATTCCAACAATCCGGCAAAGAGATCAACAACACTGTACGCCTCTTTTGGCGCATCGGAGAGGCGTTGATGCAGGCGAAACGGACTGGCGCCGACCCATTTGCAGCCATTGAAAGCATTATTTCGTGGGATACCTTTACCAAAAGCATCACCGATGCCCAAGCCATATCTCAATCGGAGGACTTTGACTACCTGTATCTTCTTGGAGACCACTACTCTTATGTTCGTCGTTATGCGCCGGAGTTCCTGGAGGCTTTATACCTTGAAGCGGCACCGGCAGCCCGAGAACTCCTCGAAGCGGTTGCACTCCTGAAGGAGATGAATTCCGCCAACCAGCGAAAAGTACCGGATGACGCACCAACCGGTTTTGTGCGGAAGCGTTGGGAGCCCCTGGTATTCACCGATGAAGGTATAAGCCGTCGCTTCTATGAACTATGTATCCTGGCCGAACTGAAAAACTCGTTGCGCTCCGGAGATATCTGGGTGCGGGGTTCCCGTCAGTTCAAGGATTTCAACGAATACCTTTTGTCAGTCGATCGGTTTACCGAGATGAAAGCATCTGACAGTCTGTCACTGGCCGTAACGAACAACTGTGATGAATACTTGGGTGAGCGGACAAAACAGCTGGCGCAGCAACTGGAACTGGTGAACCGGCTAGCAGCTGTCGACGAATTGCCCGACGCGATCATCGCCAGTTCCGGTCTGCGGATATCGCCGTTAACCAATGCGGTACCGGAGGAGGTTTACAGCCTGATGAAGCAGGCCTATGATCTCCTGCCCCATGTCAAAATTACCGAGCTGCTGCTGGAAGTTGATGCGTGGACCGGTTTTACAAAGCACTTCACCCATGTAAAGACAGGCAATGTGGCAAAGGATAGGATCTTGCTGTTGACGGCGATCCTGGCAGATGCCATTAACCTCGGCCTCAGCAAGATGGCAGAATCCTGCCCAGGCGCCACCTATCAAAAGCTCTCTTGGCTTCAAGCCTGGCATATCCGGGACGAAACCTACTCGGCGGCCCTGGCGCAGTTAATCAACGAGCAGTACCGGCACCCGTTCGCATCCAACTGGGGAGATGGGACCACCTCTTCTTCTGACGGTCAGCGGTTCAAGGCTGGTGGCCAAGCAGAACGGATCGGCAAGGTTAATCCGAAATACGGAAGCGAACCGGGGGTATTGTTCTATTCTCACATTTCCGATCAGTATGCGCCGTTTCACTCCAAAGTCATCAATGTTGGGGTGCGGGACGCCACCTATGTTCTGGATGGCCTGCTCTATCACGAGTCGGACCTGCAGATCGAGGAACACTATACCGACACCGCCGGCTTTACTGACCACGTCTTTGCCCTGATGCACCTCTTAGGATTCCGGTTTGCTCCACGGATACGTGATCTTGCCGAAAAGAAACTCTACGTGCCTGACGGTAAGGTCAAGTATGACGCTATTACTCCATTGATAGGCGGCGCCATCAATTTTCGGCAAATTCAGATTCACTGGGATGAGATTCTGAGGCTGGCGGCATCCATCCGGCACGGCACGGTATCCGCCTCGCTCATAATCCGTAAGATAGGGAGCTATCCCCGGCAGAACGGACTGGCAGTTGCGTTGCGTGAGTTGGGCAAGATCGAGCGGACGTTGTTCACCCTGGACTGGCTACAGGATGTGGAGCTGCGACGCCGGGTCACGGTTGGCCTCAATAAGGGTGAGGCTAAGAACGCGCTGGCTAGGGCTGTATTTCTAAATCGTCTTGGAGAAATGCGAGACCGCAGTTTTGAGCACCAGAGGTATCGAGCGAGCGGTCTGAACCTGGTGGTGGCGGCGATCATTCTCTGGAACACTGTGTACCTGGAGAAGGCAATCCTGGCATTACGGGAACATGGACGTAAGGTTGACGACAAATTGCTTAGAAATCTGTCCCCGCTCGGTTGGGAACATATCAACCTGACCGGAGATTATGTCTGGAAGCATAGCAAAAGTGTTGAAAAAAACAAATTCAGGTCGTTACGTCCTATGCAAAATCCTTAGCGTACTATTTTTTCCGTTTTCTGTGGTGACCCCTATTTCTTTATCCTTGCGCCACACCCTGTGCGTAACCGGGTCAAGACACAGGTCGGCATAATAGATTTCGGCGCCTCGATCTTGCCCGGATCTGCGAAGCAGCGCCCGGACACGGGCCAGAAGTTCGACCAGAGCGAAAGGTTTTGTCAGGTAATCATCTGAGCCCGCCTCAAGTCCGGCCACGATCTCATCAACAGAACTCCTCGCTGTCAGTATCAGAACGGGCGTTGTTATTTTCGCCGTGCGGAGGTCCCTGACGATTGAAAGGCCGTCTTTCAGCGGCAGCACGACATCAAGGATTATGAGGCTGTACGCTTCCTCAAGGGCTTTCCTGAAACCCTTTTCCCCATCGCAAC
This sequence comes from Candidatus Cloacimonadota bacterium, assembly GCA_027318475.1. GTDB lineage: Bacteria > Cloacimonadota > Cloacimonadia > Cloacimonadales > Cloacimonadaceae > Syntrophosphaera. The sequence goes on from DAHVPC010000131.1 coordinate 4,504, forward strand.
AGACTGTAACTTTATGACTTTCTGCTTCAAGCCCATGCCTTACAAAATCAGTATTCTTTTTCTCATTTTCAATGATTAGAATTT